>NZ_SMME01000401.1 GCF_009711465.1 Parendozoicomonas verongulae
CACATGAGGGGGGAACATTTCGTGCCCCCCCTTATGGACTGTAGGGGGGGGTGAAACGCGACTCCCTATCCATACGTACCTGCGATCTGCGAGCGGTTGAGCATGGTTTCTGACTGAATGGTGAGATTCACAAGCGCCTCCATCAGATACCCATCGCTGGAGCGGGGAGCATCCAAAGGCTGCTGTAAACTCTCAATCACGCACGGGCCATAGACCACGTTACGCCCAATATTGATAAAAACGGTTTGGGGAACACGGCCAAGTCGCCGACCATCAGCAGTTTGCCCGCCAACTGGCGAGACTGCTTGGACTTCCGGTGTTGCCATGCGCTCCAACTCCATCAGTGCATCCATGACCTCAACCTTTGGGTCAGCCAGAGCGTAAAGCTGAAGCGATACGTTAAACGCATGGGGGGCATTACCTTCCCACACCTGCTGAGAAGCCATTGTGGTGATCGTGGTCACACCTCGAGTGGATTCAGTCAGTGAACCAGATTGCAGCAATCCCCCAGACTTTGAGAATTTAGAACCAACGGCGTCGCCCTCAAACGGGCTATTCCAGTTGGCAGCCAGCTCTTTCGATGTACCCTCAGCAATAACCCCGACAACAACCGTATCGCCCTGTTTAATCCAGCATTTGCAGTACGGGCTGACGGCAGGATCATTCACACCCACCTGCCTGTAACCCTGTTGCTTCCAGACAAGAGCCATCACCCCCCCTCACGCGCAAGCACAATTTCAAGGC
>NZ_SMME01000117.1 GCF_009711465.1 Parendozoicomonas verongulae
CAGTACAACAAACCATTCGTTTAAAGTCCTTCGGTGCGTTCGACTTTTACCTGTTTATATCCAACACTCCGTCGCACCTTATTAGCTTTCTCACATGCTGAGAAAAGGTCAATACCCAGACTCCGAGGCAACAGCACCGTGGGATTATTTCTACTCTCTGGCGTCATAGTTGCGTCTGGAGAGCGACACAACCGTGTGCCACAGCAGTCAGTGCTTCTGACATTTTTGTCAGTAGCTTTCAGCCTTCTGCTGGAACAAGCACCTCCCC
>NZ_SMME01000145.1 GCF_009711465.1 Parendozoicomonas verongulae
GTCTCGTCCGGACTTCGGCCATACCTTACTAAAGCAGTTCCACTGGTACGCGGTGGTTTTTTGGCAGGAGGAGGATTCCCGGGGATAAAATCACGCCCTCTTTTCCTTTCTCCTTTTATTGCTACGCAGGATCCCTGTGCTCTTTCCATGCAATCACCTTCCCTGTTATTACATCTTGATCTCCTGCCAGAAAAAAACTGTTTTCGCTCATGGCTGTTTCAGGGTGAACTACGTTTTCTGGCCATAGCTGTTTAGAGTACGGGGGGAGGTGCTTGTTCCAGCAGAAGGCTGA
>NZ_SMME01000129.1 GCF_009711465.1 Parendozoicomonas verongulae
TCCCCTATGGCACCCCGCTGGGGAATCAACAGTTTTACGTGCTTCATCCGGAAGATCTGTCCCTGTGTCCGGCAGGCGTCTGTGGGGAGTTGTGTATCGGTGGTGAGGGTCTGGCGCAAGGTTATCTTGGAGATAAAGAGAAGACAGCCGCCGCCTTTATTCACCATCCGGATTTTGGTCGTCTGTATCGCACCGGTGACCGGGGCCACCTGGACCGGGCCGGCTATCTGGTTTTTGAAGGGCGGGACGACACTCAGGTTAAAATTCACGGACACCGG
>NZ_SMME01000249.1 GCF_009711465.1 Parendozoicomonas verongulae
AATGCGGAAATCGGGAAGAAGACAGGTTTCCCGAGGGAAGGGGAAAACAGTGGACATGAGCAGGGGCTTCCTCACCTGAAGACATATGACACATGTTTGCCTTATCCCAGATCCATGTTGTGGCACCCGCTTCAACGGCCAGGTGTTGTGCAGGCGTAGTGGAGGTGAGAGCTAATCCGGTTTTTTTTTGCCCCCGGCAATGCACGAGGTGGTGTTCGGTTGTTTGGCTTTGACGCAGGATGTTGTTTATGGGGATGAACATGTGTGCTGTCCGCAGGGTATATAGTAATGCTGCCTGTCGATATCACATCGAGTGGCCGTAACGGAATAAGGTGAAGAGATTTACTCTTGTCTTCTGTTGCATTAGTGACAGGTACAGACAGACCGACCACTATGCAAAGACTGGTGGCAGCAAAGTT
>NZ_SMME01000373.1 GCF_009711465.1 Parendozoicomonas verongulae
CTTGTGGTCGTTGAGATGACTGGATTGGGAGAAAGACTGGTTGCACTGGCTACAGACAAAGGGTTTTTCCCCGGTGTGGGTGCGTTTGTGTCTGATGAGACTGCCGGATGTAGAGAAAGACTGGTTGCATCCATCCTGGTCACAGGCAAAGGGTTTTTCCCCTGTATGGGTGCGCTTGTGGGTGATGAGATGACCGGATCGGATGAAAGACCAGTTGCACTGGTCACAGACAAAGGGCCTGTCCCTTGTTGATTCTATGCATATGCATCCGGGAGCTGTTCATGGGCCACTGATCGCTGTCAGACTGAGTCGGACTCATTTCAGTAAGAGTGCCATTTGTATCGAGTGCGCCCCCCCCTGCACTGGCACAAAAAGCACTCTGAAAGATATCATCCTGCAACAAATAAGATAACTCTGAAAATAGAGTGTCATCCTGCTCCAGGTCCGAATACTCCGAAAACTCTGGAAATAGAGTGTTTAGAAGGGGAGGTGAAGAAGGAGGAGTACATAAGATATCAGGAGTTTCATCGTGATTGGAGATGCGACAAAGGGCAGATGGATTCCTGATCCATGTTGTGGCATCCGTTTCAACTGCCAGCTGATGTATAGCTGTTGATCCCGTGAGTGTTAACTGAGTTCTCTGTTCTTTTCCACGGCAATGCACAAGTTGGCGCTC
>NZ_SMME01000160.1 GCF_009711465.1 Parendozoicomonas verongulae
TGTGACCAGGACGGGTGTAACAAGTCTTTCGTCTCATCCGGTAATCTCACCAAGCACAAGCGTACACATCGTAATGTGAAAGGAGAGTGACCCGGTCTGTCTCTTTCACAGGCAATATAACCACCTTTGCCCAGCAATTTCAGCTACTGATCCTCACTCAGGTCAAGAGATGTACCTCTCATCAGAGGCAGACGTCCAGCGCCGCAAACACCAACATCACAAGAGCCTGCCAGTTACATTGCTATCTTCTTTTTTGTTCTTCATATGGGAAGGAAAGTTGGGAATGGTCTTCAGGCTGAACTTTGTTG
>NZ_SMME01000799.1:0-14371 GCF_009711465.1 Parendozoicomonas verongulae
GGACTCGAATAACTTGATATATTCCTTGTTGATTGCCATACCTTCCATCCCTTTGGCTATGACGGTTTGTGGGGTGGGTTGTGTTAAGGATTAATGAGAGGCAGCGATTCCTCTACACCAGTTTTTTCCTTCTGGCTTTGGGGTTTTGTGCAAACGTATTGGCTAAAGGTGAATGCAAAGCAGACCTGAGTGTAGAGTTGAAGAATGAATATGATGAACACGATTTTCTGGCTGCGTGCCGTGAAGGTAATGCGGAAGCGGTGGAGTATTTTTTAGATCAGGAGGGCTTTGATATTAACCAACAGCTTCCCTGTAAAACATATTGTGAACCTGTTCACGCCCTGTTTGTGGCGGCCGAAGTAGGCCGTGTTGAAGTGGTTCAGAGATTAATAGCTGCAGATGCAGAAATTAATCAAACATGGAGAGGGACCACTCCTTTGTTTATGGCTGCTCAAAATGGCCATGGCAGGGTGGTTGAAACTATTGCGAACACCCGAGGTGTGAGCGTGAATAAGAGACATAGCGACGGTGCCACTGCTTTGTTTATGGCGTGTCAAGAGGGCCATGCTGATATCGTTGACACGTTGCTCGAAGCTGGCGCTGATCCAACAATAGAGTGGTATTACTGGATGTTTTGCACGAAAAGTCCACTGACGATTGCACAAAACCAAAGAGAGTTACTTCCATGCTCTGACCCTAAAAGATTACAGTACGACAGAATCATTGCATCTCTCAAGGAGGCAAAAAAGAAGTACGGGAAACGCCGTCAGACTTCCAAAAAGTTACGGGGAAAAGCCCTCACTGGAGAACCACAGGCTATTGAAATGACTACGACCAGTGTAAACACTGGAATGTCCAAACTCAGCTTACAGAGTACTTCAGAGAAAGAACTTTAATGATCCGATGAGACCGCCAGAAGACGTATGATCACTGTGTAGACATCCTCATCCGTGGGGGGCCGAGGGTACTGGTCAGGCTGCACTCCTGTTCCTGTGCCACCGGTGACCAGTCAAACTCATTCACCCAGACGCTGAGCCTCGAATAACTTGATATTTTCCTTGTTGATTGCCATACCTTCTACCCCTTTTGTCATGGTGATTTGCGGAGTGAGTTGTGTTAAGGATTTATAAGAGGCAGCGATTCCTCTATGTCGGCTTTTTCTTAAGCATTCTATGCTTGAGCATGCCTGTACCAGCATCCCCTCGCGCGGGAGAGCATCCATTCATTGCTGCCTGCAGGGAGGGGGACATTGATAAAGTGCAGGAATATATTGCTCAAGAGGGCTTCAATCTGAATGACACATTAAGCGCTGGTCTGTTCAGATTTAAAACATATGGGTTACATGTAGCAGCAGAGAACAATCACATTGAGTCAGCGACAACACTGATTGAGCACGGGGCATCATTAAATACAGAGAGTTGTGTCCCTTTATATCAGGCGAGCCATGGCGGTCATTATAAAATGGTTAAGTTGCTACTTTCTTATGGGGCAATGCCCGATCTTAAATTATCATACTTTTTTTGGAAGGAAACTCCGCTTTTTGCAGCACAATTACAACGCGTCTTCCGTTTCCATAGGCTAAGGGATTTTAATCAAACAGTTGCGCTCTTGAGGCATATCACAACGCACAAAGCGGACACAGAATCAACTCCACTGCTCCGCACATTAACACCTCCCACTCCAAAGTAGATTTGATTGGCACATCACTCTTACTGTGCAACAGTCAGAAGACGCATGACCACTGTGTAGATATCCCCATTCGCGGGGATAGAGAGTGGAAAAAGCTGTTGTGCCTCGATAGGCGGGTCATCCGCCCTGCCAAATATTACTGTGACGGTGCGGCCACCGGTCAGGCTGCGCCCCTGTTCCGTGAGCGCTCAGCCAACCACATATTCAAATAACAAAGCAGCCCCTGAATAATAAAAACGCAAAAAGCAACTACCAACGACCAAAGTGCGCGGTAGACAGGGTATTTTCAGGGAGATAAATCGGGATAAGTCTTCTTTAGAAGGAGAAAATGGCAGTGTATGTGCCTAAGATCATGGCGAACAGGCTGATTTACTCGCACAGAAACAACACCAGCACCACATTTGGGCAGCGCAGATAGGATATCACTTTCCCTCTTTTTCAGAACAAGAGCAGCAAAGATAGCTGAGATTTTGTGCTGGTCAATCCTGATTTTTTACTTGCTCAAACAGCCCATCTGTATACATCGCGGCTACTTTTTGGTGTTATATCCTGCAGTGGCCATCTTTGCGTCCGCACAGAGTTTCTGCTCGATGATTGAGTAGAGTTGTAAGACCATAATGTTCCTGAAGGGGGAACCGTGTTCGCACCATACAGGCTTCACTCGCTATTGAGCACAATACCTTGTCTGTGGAACAGGTGACTGCGTTACTTGATGGGAAACGTGTTTTAGGGGCTCCGAAGGAAATCCAGGAAGTCCGGAATGCCTTTGCGGCCTACGATACATTACCGGATCTGCAGCCTGCACATATCAACGATTTGCTGGAAACCCATAAACGTTTGATGCTGGGGCTGACTGAACAGGCCGGATGCTGGCGTTCGGGCGGTGTTGGTATTTACCGGGATGATCAGTTAGTTCATATGCCGCCACCTGCATCACAGGTGCCAGGACTGATTGGTGATTTGCTGACCTGGCTGGGCACGACCGATTCTCATCCGCTTATTGCCAGCTGCATTTTTCATTATGAGTTTGAGTTTATTCACCCGTTCACGGATGGAAATGGCCGGTTGGGACGTTTCTGGCAGACATTGATTTTGTCTCAGTGGCGTCCGGCTCTGGCGTTTTTGCCAGTAGAGACCCTGATCAAAGAGCAGCAGGAGCAGTATTATGCTGTGTTGCGAGAGGCGGACAAGGCTTGCGACTCAACGCCGTTTATTGGTTTTATGCTGAAAACCATCGAGCAGGCTCTCACGGAAGCTCTTGAGGTTGTTGGCAAAGAGGACGCTGCCAGCGACCAAGTAACCGATCAAGCAACCGACCAAGTAAAACGGCTCTTAGAAGTACTGCGCAGTGCAAAGGGCCAGCCTCTTGGTGCGAAAGAATTAATGGAGTTATTGCAACTGAAGCACCGGCCTACCTTTCGTAAAAACTACCTGATGCCAGCCATTGAAAGTGGTTTGGTTTCTATGAGCTTCCCAGACAGCCCAAAAAGCCCTAAACAGAGCTACCGGTTGAGTGACAGGGGCTTGAGTATGGTAAAGCTGTTTCAGTAATAAATCTGGCAATTGTGGCCGGAATTGTTTTTACAGGACTGAGACTTTCTACTGGAGCTGAGCATCCCCTATCTCACCCTCTGAAAAATCAACGAAATAGCCGTCCCATAAAAACAAGTGTGCACAAAAACCACATACGGATAGATAATTCGTATACTTAAACTTGCCACAAGTGCTCACTTACACCATACTGAGATAGCATAAACGTCCACTTAAAGAATTTTCACCATGGATCAGGCAACTGCAATCAGGCTTCTTTCCCACTTCGACCGCATGGGGCGCTGCGTCTTCACAAAGAGGGATCTGGCCAAAATTTTTAATGAAGATAAAGCTAAAGCCCTTCAGGCGGGGCTGGCTCGCCTGGTTAAAAACAACATTCTTCAACGTGTGCTGAAAGGCATCTACATTTATACCCTTTCTCAAAAGCGCAGTGCTGACCTGCTTGAGCAGATTGCTGCCACTGCACGACGATGGGAGTACAACTACATCAGCCTTGAATCCGCTCTCTCTGAATACGGAGTCATCTCCCAGGTTCCGGTTGATCGTCTGACAATTATGACAACCGGCAGAAAAGGCACCTACAGAACCCCCCTTGGCACCCTTGAGTTTACCCATACGAAACGCTCTGTCGCTGATATTCTGGACAGCACTCTTGAGCGCGGTCGCCCCTTGTTGATTGCAAACAAACAGGCTGCCTTTCGAGATCTGAAACGCGTTGGCAGAAATTTACACCTGATCGACGAGACCATGTTGAATGAAGATGAACACTGAGGACTTTTCTGGGCTGGTGGAACGCATTATGCAAAACGATGCTCTGGCATCGATGCGTCCTGTTGTGGAAAAAGAGCTTCTACACTACGACATTCTCTACTGTCTGGATCAGGAGGAACTACTTGATCAGTTGGTTTTCCAAGGGTGATGCGACAAGGCCGGTCCAGAAACCGCTGCGTTTCGACAAGCCGGGAGCCGCGCAAGCATTCCGCCATACACCGAACCTCCTGCCGTCCTCGCTGAGCCAGATAGGGGTAAACGCACGCTTTCCACCATATGGTGACTGGTAATCAACTGTCCTTTACAGCGACCACTATCGATTCTCCAAACCAGTGACAACCGTGCCGACCCCGTGTAGCGACAGCTCCAGCGAGTCACCTTTTCAATGTGTGCCGGGTAATGACCTCCGGGAATTAACATCTTCACCTCCATTGTGAATTATCAATATCAACCATTGATTGATTTACGATAAACAATGAAAACGAACCATATCAACACAAGGTTGATTTTATTTTTGATAGAGATAACAACCACCCCAGATCAGGAGTGGTGAAAAGGTTCCAACAGACGGTTAGCCAACAAACGATTAGAATGTGCCACAGATCAGAGCATCGACAACAGTTCCGCAGAATATCTTTCAGAATCCGGACGGCACTTTTGTAAATCAATCCTGTCCAATTCAGCCAGATTCCGGCCCGACTTATGGAGGCCGAACATGCGGCTCTGGTCTGCGAAGCCATTGAACAGCTGCTTGAGTCAGGTCATGACTTTGCCCTGGACAAATGAGGACGGTGAGGCTGAAACCAGCTGCGTTCTGGAGCGCATCGAAGCGCCTGTTCCTGAATCAAAACCCTGCCCGCTGGGTAAAGTACAAAGGGCTTGTCTGGATATTCTGCGTACGCTGTACCGGGAGCAACAAAAACAATCTGCACCAGAGCGACCATGCCGCCGAGGGAGCACGGGTACGCCTTGAGGACTGGGCTCTGGCTTGCACGGGGGAAAATAAACCCATGTCGTCCAGGAAGAACTTTGGCCGCACACTCTCCAGCCTGAAAAAGTTCGGGCTGGTGGAGGTCCATCTGCCCTACGTGTACCTCAAACCGCCTCATTTCCCTTTTTGACGCCTCCTCACTCACCTCCTTTCCCTTAAGAAAGGAGGTGAGTGAGGACAGGAAGGCCTGCATCCAGAACTATAACCATTGACCAACGCCGAATTCCCGGTACATTTCACCCCACACAACGAACAACTCAGGTTATTGCCCATGACGGATACAGCCCCACCGGCCAAGCAATCCATCGACTATGCCCAGCTGCTGAACGCATTAAATCAGGCCAGCACCTTTGACCTGTTCAGGCTGCACGCCATCATCAACAACGAGCTGGACTCCCCAGAGCGTATCCGCAGGATCAAGATGTCTTTGTCAGTCGGACAAAAGCTCAGCTACCTGGAGCCTGCCAGCAACGCCCTGCACGAGTGCGAGATATTGCAACTCAAACCAAAACGCGCGCATGTGTTTGATCTCACTGATGGTAAACGCTGGAACGTGCCCTACTACATGCTCAATATTGAAGGGGCGGATGTCCGTGTTCACCATGAAGTCAGCAAGGGCTTAAGCCGACATGCCATATCTGTGGGTGATGTTCTGGGGTTCAAGGATAAGCATGGCGTTGAGCACACCGGCAAGGTGCTCCGGCTTAACCCCAAGTCCGTCACCCTTGATGTGACGGATACTGGTCGAAACATTCAATGGCGGGTCAGCTACGCCCTGCTCTACCGGATTCTGGATGGCCAGGCGGGACCCAGTGAAGAACTATTGATTGAGGGCGAGTGCATCACCGATGGGTGACGTCATTGTCTATGAGCAAGGTCATTTGCTGGATTAGCACCATTAGCCTGTCAGGTTAGGCGATGAGAACCTGTCACAATAATAAAGAACCTACAGGGATTCTCAAACTTGCAAGGCAATTCCTAATGTACAGTTCATTCCGTTTGACACATTCTGAATAATTGATGACACCTCCGGCACAGTTCTGATGCAGTTTCACAGAGCCGTGCCGTTGCCGAATACGTTGTAGAAAACGAGAAAAAGTAGGCCTCCAGACATCATGGACAGCAGTACAGAAAATCTGTGTTTGTAAAATGGAAGATCCGGTTCAGAGATATAACAATCCCTTTGATGCCCGCTCGCAAAGCTCATAATCACTATTCATCAGAACCCCACTCCGGCATACTCTGCTCATGCTTAAGATGAACCCTCTGCCGCACTACGCCTTCAAACACAGCATTCAATGACCGCTCCCTGATGCCAGGTAAAGAAGCGACTGCCTCCGTATAGAATCGCCCTTCCAGCACAGGTGTCTGATAAGCACCATCCCACCAGCTCAAAATACGCCCCTTCGATAGTAACAGTAACTCACCGGCCGGAAGTTTATTACTTTTACTGCCATTAGCCTGTTCCGTGGCAGGCATCAGGTTCCACAGGTCATTGTTAAACCAATTGGCATAAGGGAAACAATGATCAACCTCATACTTCGCCCGAACCAGTAAACTTCCCGTCCAAACACAGCTTGGAGCTTGTCCGTTACTTTTCATTCGTTCGACAATGGAGCGCACCTCTGTCGTGGAACGCTCGTCATTTTTCCAAGTCAAGGCTTGAAACAACTCTCCGAGACCGACCTGTTCGCCCTGTTTTCTATGGTAACCCTGCATAATCTGGCACCACTCATTATTGATAGCCGGCTCAATCCAACAGGCATAATGGGTCATGGCATCCCAGAGATGCGTGGGAACATGAAACTCACCAAAGGCTGACAGAAATGGGAGATCCAGAGTTATGCTATCGCTGATTCTGAGACTATTGCTATGGCATGGAAAAACCGGGTTGTCTTCTCTTGGCAAAGTCAGATAACGGGCCGGCATCGTTTTGATAGTGTTACGGGCATCTCGAAGAGCTGCAAACAGTATTCTGGCTCGTTGCCCCGTCAGAACGGCACCCAAACGAAGATCATGGCCAATCTGATCAAGGTTATAAAAAGCCGCTTTGGCAAAGCCACAATTCTGATTGCCCGGTTGCTGACGGAACTGGTTATCAAGTAGCAGCGATTTGTAGATTTTGATCCAGTACAGAGCCACCAGCCCGAATGGCAGAGTGACAAACTCATCATTCCTTCTCAGTACCGCACCACGGCAGCTATCAGCTATACGCACCAGCACACGCAGAAGCGCCAGCTTGTAGGTAGACGACTTATCATCCAGAAGAATCAGATGCCGTAACAATGGAAGCGCACCGGTGCCATCATCAGGCGACTGGAGCATCACATAGCTCCAGCTTACATCCTCTCTTCCCATAACGTCTTTGGAATGGCCAAAATCTATAGCCTCCAGAGCATGGGTTCGCCCAAGAGCCAGAAGTTCATCCGAGGCCACATCAACCATGGGACGATCTTTAGGCGATGGACCATGCCTGAGAGTAATCACCAGTCGCCCGCCCGGCTTTAGAAGACTGGTTAATTTCCGAAAGGCCCGCTTCCTGTCGTCTACATTATGCAGGTGCATAAATACAGCACTGACCAGAATCAAATCAAAACGGTAATTCAACGCCAGCGTCGTTTTCAGGCTTGGTAAGGAATCGTCAATCCACTGAATGGGAAGATGCCGATACTTCGCCAAGCCCTTTTCCCGCAAGCCTTGCGCCGGCTCAACAGCTACCACATCAAAACCAAGGCTGCACAGCCAGGCGGCATCACGTCCCGATCCTGCCCCCACATCCAACACCAATCCAGGCGCTTTTGGTAAAGAGCGAGCCCACTGGGCATGAACATCCTGTGCTGACAATGCCTCGTACTGCTCACTAAGCTCATCCGCTTTGTGAGAGTAACAGGCTATTACCTTACGCAGCGCTTGCTGGTGGTTAGATTCTGACTGTGCCATTCCCTGCAGGCCAAACTATTGAAAATGATTGTATATTCCTTCAAAGAGCCCGTGATGTGAACGACGATTTCATGGTATTTTCAGAATAACTCAAAAAAACAGGGATGTTGTTTGCCAATGGCCCGTTCAAAAATTGCCGTTTTTATTGATGCGGAAAACCTGACCAGCTGGGTAAAAGAACAGGGTCCTGAGAAACTGGTGGAAGAGTTAAGTGCCACAGGCCAGCTCATTGTTCGCAAAGCCTATGGCAACTGGAATAACGGCAGCATTCAGGGCTTTCAGCAACATCTCAACCGGCAGGGTTTTGAGCTGGTCCATAACTATCACCCGGTCAGCGGCAAAAATTCCTCCGATATACAACTGACCGTTGATGTTATGGAAACCGCTATGCGCCTCAGCGATATTGACTGGTTTGTACTGGCGACTGGCGACTCCGACTTCTCCCCTCTTTTCCGGCGCCTGCGGGAGATGGGTAAAGAGGTTATCGGCGTGGGGCCTCGCTCGCCATTAAGCGACTCCGTCAAAACATCCTGTACCCGCTATATCTACACAGATGCAGTGGATTCCAAAGATGAAGAAACCCAACAGGAAGAACAGAGCAAGGCATTCAAGCTGGCCCATAAAGCTCTTTCCCTGTTTGACGGTGCAGCTCACTGCTCACAGCTTAAGGTAAGGATGACCGCGCTGGACAGTGCCTTTAATGAAAAGGCACTGGGATTTACGTCTTTTACTGACTTTCTGCGGGACAGCCCAAAACTTGAGGTTTACCAAGATAACAAGATCTGGCTGGTGCGTTTCAAGACAAAACCCATTACCACTACATTGCCCTCACTGGAAAACGCCACCCTCAGGGAGTACGAATCTGCCCGCAAATCGGGTAAGTGGCCCGTCTTGCCCTGGACAAAGTTCCAGAAAGCTTACGAATTGGCTACGACCTTGAAGCCGCTACCCAAAGAAGACATCCCACAACAACTGGTTAACGCCAGCTCTGGACAGCTCTCGGAATTGGAAGCTGGCTGCCTGACCAAACTGATGTTTACCGGCAACCTGTTCTACCCCGTAAAAGGGAAAAGCGCGCAAGTTATTGGCTTTCAAATACGCAAAAGTCTGAACTGGCAGTATGTGGCTGACAGCATTCAGTTCAGCCATATCATCAAGCACTGTCGGGCAAAAAAGATCCCTATTGATGAACTGGTTTTGAGACAACTGGCATGGGGAGAATACAACAAAGCCCAGTTTGATAAGGTGTTCCAGATGGCAGAAGAACGATTACCTAAAAAAGAGCCATAAAGGGAACATCACGTCAGCAGCGTGAGCTTTTGACCCAGCTGTACCATGCGTCTCAGCTTCTGGAGAACAGGAAAAACCTGCTCAGTCTGGTCGACGAGCACTTCCATTCACTCGCTTCGACGGACAAGATGGACTTTATTCGGCAGCCTGTTTCTGGATGGAGTACTGGAAGAACGACACGATGGCGAAGGCTGGACATGGGCGATGATCCGGGTTTGCGCTGAAGACGATGCCGAATTCCGAGAAAATCACTACACCTATGTGTAGCGGCTTGAAAAAATCTAGGCCCGGGCTTGAAAAAAGCTCCCTTTACGGGCTCACAATAACTGAAAATATCTCCAGCCCCAGGCTCACAATAAATGATAACGGGCTCAGATTAAGTGATAAAAGCTCGAAAACGGAGAGCTGGGCTCACATTATTTGAAAATATCTCTGGAGCACTTGTGTATGAAGGAGTGGAGCTGTTTCGATTACAAATTTATTCCGAGTGCCCTGATGCTATCCATAATTTCTTCCCTTCTGGACGATGGAATATCTCCCTTGAGGAAGTTCCGGGCTTCCCTGGCCTTTATATCCAGCGCATCTGCCAGAGCTTTAATATCATACCCTTGTCTGACCAACTGAGCTTCTGCACAGTTAAGGTCATAAGCCAAAATAGATTTGGCCAACTCTTCCGTGATTGGCTGCACCCCCGCATTGTAACCTTCAGTCATGGCGAGACTCAGGTATTGGTTCATCTGCAACGGAGTGGTCAAGCGATCAGCCAGACATTCTACGGCTTCAGGCTGGATAATGGTCTCTATCTTTACCTTGCCTTGGAAGCACTGTTTGAACAGCCAGTTGATGTATCCCTTCTTATTTTTCTGTATGCCATCAAGGGTAAATGTTGTGGCCCGGGCACCGATCTCCTCCATTGTCGGCCTTTTCAGATCGTTGCTCAGCTTTGGATGACCCGCTAATACTATGGATAATACCCCACCGGCCCCCTGTATGACTTCTATCAGCCTTTTCAAAGCAATGAGCGTTTTTGCATGCAGGTCATGAGCCTCGTCTACAAACAGAACCACTGGCTTCTTTTTGTTTTTAATCAGATCCCTCAGTTCACGCTCCCGCTGTTCCGGTTGGGATGGAATTTTGTCATTTTTGCTGCGGCGAAGATCACAAAAGAGAGCAGAAATCAGGACTCCCAGAGTCAGTCGGTTTTTCTCAACGGATAGTGACTGGCTGACCAAGACATTCTTCTCTTTTTTAAGGGCTTCCTGAATGTGCCGTATCATTCTGCTCTTGCCTCTTCCAACACTGCCAGTCAGGTCTATCAGCCTTCCGTTTTCAATACAGTGCCTGACTTCATGAAGAATATGCTTGAATTCATCCGTTTCATAAAATGGAGCCTGATCAAACTCCTTGTTCATTCCGTAATGGGCCATTACATCACTCAACATGGCTATTCACCTTCTCTGATATGGACTTCATAACTTCAGTGACCCGGTTTAACACCTCCTTCTTATCCAGAGTTTCACTGAGTATCAGGGTGATAGACTCCAGCTGTTCTGAGGTCAGTTTGGCAAGAGGCATACCAATATGTTCAGCGATAGCTTTTCGCGCTGACAGCTCGTCAGGCCAGCATGTTTCTTCAGCAAAAGGGTCAGTACCAGAAAAAGGAACTGAAGCTGGCAAACCAATAGACGCATCAACATTGGGATTATGGGCCAGAGACAGCCCCATCTCCGCATAAGCAGCATCTGGCAGGCTCAGTACTTTTGCCAGTTTTTCTATTCTGTCGGCCCGTTTTTCTCTAACGGTTTTCTTGTGGGCCCGGTACTTATGTAGAGGAATCGGGCCACCGGATGGATAATATGGGCCAAACCTCTTACCCTGAAACTCCACGAATATTTCTTGGTCATAGAGTCCCCACCAGATAACAACAGTCTCACCGGCCAGCTCAGGTGACAGCGCATAGGAAACACCTTCAACTTGGATCGTGGCATCAATGCCAACTTTCCGCTGCTCCGGCTCTCTGGCGAAGTGGCAGTACTGATCCCAATCACACATCGCTTTGAACCCAGCTTCCGGTAAGTTTTTCAGCCAGTCCTCTATCCGGCTGCATGGCTCCGAACGATGATCATTTTGGTTATATTTCTCAATATAATGATGCAGCCAGACATTTGCCTCTTCTTCTGTTTCTGGTTCGCGGAAATGATAAAGCGTTTCATGAAGCTCTTTCACCGTTCTGAAAGGGCGTTCAACTTTTCCTTTTGAGCGGGACGTTGTTCGTCGTCCATCACTGCCAGCAGGCATGTGTGATTTCACTTCAATATTCAGATAACACATGACCCGGTGAAAAACCTGACTTCTCATGATGGGGCCGTTGTCGGTGTAGATCATATCCGGCCTGCCCTGCGGGAAGTTGTTATTGTCTTTTGGTGACATAGCTGTAAATAGAAATCGCAGAGCGGCTTCTACATCTTCCCCATAAACACAGTGATACTCTTGATAGGCCGCTCCACTTCTGTCATCAACAATGCTGTAAATCATGAGAGTTGGTGAGCCTGCTCCTTCCCTTATCCAGAGAGGTCGCTTGATGTGTTTCAGGTCTGAAGGACTCAAGTCAAACTGCCAGCATTGGTTACTTTTCTCGGCTTGAAATCGAACGGCTGCGGGCTGGCGGGTTAAAGTACCCTGATCATAACCCCATGTTTTAAGATAACGGTTCACCGTTGGTTTTTTCAGCTTACCGGGAGGAGCTTTGAGCAATCCATTGGCTGTCTCAATACCATAAGTTTCCAGAAGCTCTATTGCCCGGGTTGTTGGAAGGTATCGCCCCTTCTTGTTGCAGGTTCTGATCTTGATGGCTGCAATGACCTCACAGTATCTTTCCAGCTCCTCTTGAGACATAACCCGTGGGATTCCGTGATCTTTACGACGGGCTGATGATGGCTTCCCAATTTTTCGCAACGCCCTGTATACGCTGACTTGGGAAACACCATAGAGAGAAGCTGCCTCACGAATAACATTACGCTTTTCAGAGCTATGGGGAGGAAGTGATAGCCTGCGGCGTTGAATTTCAAACAGTGCTTCAGGCGGTATGACTTTGCTGGACATATCTGTTGCTTGCCTCACCAGCCTGGCTCCCAATAGGAACATTTCGATGCCGGAGGTATGAGTAAAGAGTACTCTTGCAGATACCAAGCTGACTGGCTATTTCATCAACGGTCAGTTTTCCTTCCCGGTACAGGGTTTCTGCTGCACAGGCAATTTTCAGTGCTTTCTGTGGTAAGCCTTTAGGTCTCCCCCCTCTGCGACCCCGTAATCTGGCCGAGTTTAAGCCTATACGTGTTCTCTCCTTGATGATCTCTCGTTCAAATTCAGCCAAGGCAGCAAACAGATTAAAACTCAGCCTTCCTTGGGGGGTTGAAGTATCAACTGGATCATTCAGGCTCACCAGACCCACGTCCTGCTCCAGTAACTTGTTCGCAAGAGTGACAAGGTGACTGAGAGACCGGCCTAACCGATCAAGCTTGCAAATCACCAGAGCGTCACCGGGCCTGACTGCACCCAGCAAGTTATCAAGACCGGGACGTTCTGCCCGGGCACCACAGGCAACATCCTGAAAAATCTTATGACAGCCTGCCGCTTGCAAGGCATCAATCTGTGAAGTCAGATTTTGATCGTTCGTACTGACACGAGCGTAACCAATTCTCATGACACCACCAGGAACTGTCGGTTTTACTCAGGTAGCAGGGAGAAAAGTAGACGATAAAAATTTATACGGCAAAGTCGTACTATTTTGTCTGGGCTATAGCTATTATTGGCACTTCAGTTCGGGAGTACAGAAAAACGACCGTTTTTCTGTATTCGTGACAAAGAAGTCTGTGTGGCACAAATGCTGTCATACTCATCTTTAAGTTCATTATTTCTTTGATGTCGATCAATATGATGATTTTTTATTGGTTGATCATAGTAGCTATGACAGGAACAATAAATACATAAGAAGACGTATGAAAAAGAGTTTGAAGCCGCCGAAGAATATTTTAACATCCTCTAAAGTCGCTACGCAGATTATACAGTACGATTCCCACCATAAGGAAAGTCTATCCATCTGGAGAAACGATGGACGTGATGTTTCATATTCTGATCTTCTGGGCCACACATTCAGCTACTACATAAGTGGTGGGCTTGGCAGCAGTAGAAAGCAGAGTCCAGGAAATACTGGCACTCCAGGTAAGTTCTGTTTTATTCCAGAGGGTTCCAGTTCTGACTGGAGTCATTCATCCTATCTTGTATTCATGCACCTACACATTCCTGATAGCGAAATCCGGCGAAGGTATGTAGAGTTATTTGATTACGACGCTCGCCTTTGTCATGTTCCGGAAATCACTTTCGGTGAAAGCCCACAAATAAAGGAAGCCTTTAAAAGGCTTTATGCTGCCTTGCAAACCAGAGACAGTTTTTTTATTGACTGCGCAATATCGGAAGCTATTTCCTGTTTTCTGATGAGAGATCCACCCCACCTGAAGCATGAGAAATTAAAGGGAGGTTTACCTGGTTATCTTGCCCAGGACTTGAGGGAATATATTGAACACAATCTTGATGAAAAGCTGACTTTATCGACCCTTTCCAGCAAAGCAAATCTGAGTGAATTCCACTTCCAAAGAATATTCCGACAGTCCTTCGGAGTCTCTCCTGCGAAATGGATATTGGAGCGTCGTATCTCCATGGTTAAAGAACTGCTCAGTGAAAGTGTGGATATCAGGGCGGTTTCTCATCAATGTGGATTTTCTGATCAAAGCCACATGACCCGACAATTTAAAAAAATGACTGGTTTAACCCCGAATGAGTATCGTCGAATCACATATAAGAGAAGCATAGTTGTCCCGGTTTCCCCGCCTTGAAGGCGGGGAGCTATGTTGATCAAGAGTTCGTCTGAGCTTCTTTTAAGGATGAGGCACGCCGCACATTAACCATATGGGCAATCACTCCTCCAATGACAAGGAAACATCCAGCAATTTCCGGGACACTTAGAATCTCATCAAAGACCACATACCCCAGGAAAAGACCAATAACCGGAATCAATAGCGAGAAAGGAGCAATATTAACCGGGTTGTATAGCGATATGGCCTTCACCCAGAGGTGATAAGC
>NZ_SMME01000799.1:14613-18272 GCF_009711465.1 Parendozoicomonas verongulae
AAACCCAGATAGGTCGCAGAAGGTAATGCATCAAGAATATCTATAAGCCCTATTTCTAACAGCTCGTTAGAATATACGGCAGCGCCGATAAATGGCACGGGAAGTATTGCGCTTGCCCATATGACCAGTGCGACTGGGTTGTAATCATAATTGCGAGCGGCTCCCCAGGCGACCACCACATTTGAGACTCCCCAGGACAAAGCGGCTAAGGTTCCTAAAAATATAGGCAGTACACTGGCTGATTGAGCAGTTGAGAATAAGATGACAGCAAGACCTGAAAGGCTTATTGCAATAGCGAATACCGTGCACAGGGGAATTCTCTGTTTAAGCACAAGAACGCCAATAATGGGTGTAAACGCAGCCTGAAGCTGAACAAGAAGAGATGCCATACCGGATGGCAGTCCAATCTTGATAGCCGAGAACAGCAGGCCGAACTGCCCAAAACCGAAAGTCAGACTGTAGAGAACAATAAAACCAAAAGGAACATTCGGTTTACTCACAAAAAAAATCAGAGGCACTGCGGCAATGAAAAATCGCAGGGCTGCAAGCGTGAATGGGCCAACCTCACTTACTCCCACACGCATAACTGCAAAGTTGCAGCCCCATATGAGAACAACGGGCAGGACTAGCCATACCAGCTTTGTTTTGGTTGATTTTGCACTACTTTTAAACATGAGTGTGCTCTCTCATGACGTCAAAAGTAATTTTTTCTGACAACCCAAAGAGCTCCACTGAATCTGAAAACCCAGGATAATGAGATCCAATCTTACTTCCTGACTCAGGTACTATTCGTGATGGATCACATGAACGAGCATCAATACGCCAACGCACCACCCCATTTATGAACTTGGCTATTTCATTTAGAGCCGACCTAAGAGCAGCTTGGTGACTACTAAACCAACCCCCCTCTACTGCTGAAAGGGTAAACCTGCTAGAAAGCTCACTCCTTAATTGCAACTCCGCTGTTGACAAAATAGCTTGAGATAAAAAATTAGAGCTATCATGAATCAGGCGTGCTGCCATACTTGTTCGTGGTTCTGGGTTTTTCACCCCAAAAACATTTCCTTCCAGGCCATAGAAAAAAGAGGCGGGATGACCTGAGAACTTTTTATTTAATAAGCCAACTAGCTTTGAAATCGTCATTTCTTTTCCATTGATAGCAACGGGTAGCCCATCCTGAAATTCTATATCGATGTATTCCTCTTCCCCTCGCCAGGACTCTCCCCTAATTTCGTAAATCGGCAGAGTGCGTTCAGGATACTCTATATCGCCATTTTCCACGACTCGACACCAAAGATTCTCGTCAATCGAGTAAGTACCTCGGGCTGAGTTTTGAAAGTATGGAGATAGCATGGGATGTAATTGATTTATTTTTGTTTCTCGATCACAAAATGACCCGATTGAAGGCGCGAAGAATGAAAGGTTTGGTGCCAGAATTTCTATGGATTTAGCAAACCTGAAAAAAGAGTTCTGAAAGGCTGTAACATTCGAGGCAATAATGTCTATATCATGCTCACGCGCATACTCGACGGCGATTTTTGCGATCAGAGGACGTGTAAAGGTTGAAGAAAGCGGCATACCACCATAATAGGTAGCACTACATCGAATACCTTCTGCTAAAAACTCATTACAGAATTCATGCTCAGCATCTACATAAATAGCGTTATCCGCTAAGTCTCTGGAGACACTTAAAGTTTCAGCTGCTGGCTCACCCAAGCCTACAGTTAAGGTGGTCACTGCCCAGCCTTTCTTTTTCAATAGTGATAGAGTGTGACAGCTATCGAGACCTCCAGAAAATAAAAGCAAAACTCGCTTATCACTGTTTTCTAATAAGTCTAGTTTCGAAAATGTATCAATAATATTCATGCGCACAAGCTCCTTACCTTAAGCGGGTCAATCATTCGAGTATTTGGGGTCATATATGAAGTGAAAGAGTTGATTGATCGACTCAGGAAGACACGTTGAAGCCATCGATCGTGGCCGTCATAAAAAGGCTCAAAATGAGTTCGCGCATGACAGGCCTTTGTGTTATCAATCAATAACGCATGGCCGGGCTCTAGGCATGCCCCATAGGTTTCCTTTTTCAAGACCTTATGCAAGCATTTCATTGCTGCAGCAGAGCTGCCATCGGTTGCGATCATCGCCGATGGATCAAAAACCATATGAACTTTATTGCCTTCAAAGGAAAGAATTTGAACACATTTTGTGTAACTGGATTCCCCAAAGGAGCTTGAAGACCTGATGATAAAATTCGGCTGTGTAAGTTGAGATATAGTTTTGTCGTCTAAGGTCTCTAATACGTTATAAATACTCGCAGTAGCTGTTATTGCTTGCTTTTTTCTATCTCCTCGCAAACAATTCAGCAATATAAAATCAGGAGGTATTGGGTGGAAGCTGTCTTCAGTATGAAACTCAAGGAAGGAAGATCCGGTATTTTCCTGTCGATGTTCCATCCCTTTGACTGGGCAAATGTTTTGGATAAGAAGGCCTTCCTTTTCATCACCGTAAGAGTAAATGTCACCCACTAAGCATCCAAGGATTGCCACTGATACCTCTGAGACTGGAACCTTTGAAGAGGGTCGACCACCAAATTTTGGCGTCTCAGGTAGAGCTGAGTCGATGGGTAATCCTTTCAGGAGCAGGGTGCCAAAACGATTACTGCCCGAAGCAAAGTTTCTCAGAGCGTCAAATGTTGGACCAGATAGCTTTTCTGCCGCATTTCCAACCGCATTATGGTCATAAAGATACGGGCTTGAAAAGTCGTGCTGTGCAAGATTGGCACTCAAAAGTAATAGATTTTCTGCTTCAGATTTACTGAAATTCAGCTGTACTGATTTCGGTAACGCTTTATAACTCATGGCCTGATCATCATGTTTTTGTTAGAAATGATGGGCCAACAGTATCTTTGGAAACCCCTTAGGTATTGAATAATCTTGCTATTATTTGCCTGAGTCCAGCGTGTTGGATATCAAAGCCAGTGAAACTAGGAGCTTTATCCAGGGCAAATTACCAACAACACTGCAGGATAAACTCATGAACCAACTTCAGAGTCAAGGTATCAGCCTGTAGGCTTTGATTCATAAGGGGTTAGACTCATTCTCACTTAATGTGAGCAGGGCGAACTGTTTGCAAGCTGTTATCACTTATTTCGGGCACATTCTCACTTAATGTGAGCAATCCGGTTCTTATTCTCAATCAATTCGGGCACAAAAGGGCTTCTGTTTGCAGGCAAGATCGATCTTGTTTGCAAGCAGCTACAGTTATGGATCAAACTTACGCAATGAAGTAGCTCATGACACCATACAGTCGAAACTCTGAGCCGCACATTGACTGAGCTACGAGAAGAAGGACATGAAATAACAGATGAAATGCTGAGCCATCTCTCACCCTACAGTGACCATCACATCAACCTTCTGGGCGATTACCGGCTGGATCTGAGTCAAAAGGTACGACCGTTAGAATTTGATGTTTTTCCTAAGAAAAACAAGGTAGTTACGTGATCTTTATGAAGATTTGTCACGGTTACGGGCCACGTACCCAGAGATATTTTCAAATAATGTGAGCCCAGCTCTCCGTTTTCGAGCTTTTATCACTTAATGTGAGCCCATTGTCATTTATTGTGAGCCAGGTGCATATTCTGGCATCACTTGAACAGTCAT
>NZ_SMME01000587.1 GCF_009711465.1 Parendozoicomonas verongulae
TAGTGCCTGTCAGGAAACCCATTAAATTCGGTCACATATTTTCCATTTCAGCCCTTGGAGGATGTTGGCACCGTTTTTTAGCTCAATTCCGTTCGCCAACGCCTGATATTGAGTAAAAAACAACCAATTATACCGATTTTCAGATACGCAAAAACCTCATGCCTCGCATGATAAGAAAAAAACACGCCAAAAATCAGCGGGTGACTATTGTCGGTCTCGTTCCAACAGGATTTTCCCCAACCGGTTTAAGTTGGTGGCTACAACGGCCAGTGAAACATAGCGTTTGAAAGCCTCCAATCCTTTATCTGGACACTTATCGAGACCGTGAGACTCCAGACAATTGATGTCTGACTCAACTGCAGAATGCTTACGCTTCGCTCTGACAAATTCAGGATGCCTCTCTCGCTTTTTGTCCTCGGCTGAAAGCTTGCCCTTCTTGGGCAAAACCGCTCGATCAAGGATCGTTTCGAGATGCTCAAGGTTCCCTGGGCTCCAGAACCCCCTGTCATAGCTGACTTGTGTCAGTTCCGGGAAGCGATCCTTGGCACCTTCTGCCATAGGAACTGTCACCTGGTCGTCAGTCTGCTTTTCCATGACCTGATGGTGAAGGGTAAAACCGAATTGATCCTGCAGGACACAGACGCGCATTCCCAGCTCTACCGGAGTACCAGCCTTTCCCTTGCTGATCCATTCGGTATGGGGCTCAAACAGAGAAAATACTTTCTCTGCATGGGGAATTTGCTCCTGCTCAATAACACGACGATAGGTGAGGTTGGTTAAACGTTTAGCCTGAGTGATCCAGTAGCCAAGATTCTCCAGTCTATCCTCTTCAGGATGTCGTTTGGTGAGAACTGACAGCGTCAGTTCTGCTTTGCGGATGATGGTAAAGCTGTACTTCAGGTAACCCAGATAAGCCATATCCATATCATGTTGTCGCAGCTTGCGCTTTGACTCACACCGTGCGGTAGAACGCTTCAGGTTGCGCACAGTATGATAACGCTTGCGGTGCTGTTTTTTCAGATAGTCCTGTTGGCGCCAGAGTGGTTCGCCATAGTCACCGGCCAGAGCAGAAGCGAACTCAATGGCTTTACGACAGGCGTCACTTAACAAACTTATATCTGTAGGAAAGTGGACGTCTGTTTTGACTACGAACGAATCGGCACGGCCATGTAACGATTCGTCTTTTTTTTAACCAGCTGATGGCCAGCAGCCACCACGACCTGATTCACCTGATCCAGTATCTGCGGAGTAAACAGGGCGATGTTATCCTGCAGCGTTTGAATGTGATAAAGGTGCTCACAATAAGGGCCATGCCCGAGCATTTGCCGTAGTGTACCGTGTTCATTGGCCAGTTCCTGCAGGCGGTCATAGTCACAGTTGATAACCAGGCGCAGAGTACCAAAGACCAATATTCGCCAGAGATCCATGCCGGGGCGGCCGTTGTTGTGGTCGGCAGAAATTGCTGTCTCAAGCACCTTGAGAACCTGAGTGCGCAGTTCAAGATCAGTCCAGATATGCTGTAAGGCTCTCAACAGCCGGGGAATATCATCCCGTGACTTGGGGTTGAATGTCACAGCCGAAATGTCGACTTCACCTAACTGCATCTGAGGATTGATGGCCTGGCGCATACTTCAAACAACCTGCTTGTAGAAATCTTCGAGCACTAAATTAGACCTTAAGTGGCTGATTTCAAGGGTTTGAGGGTTTTCTGACAGGCACTA
>NZ_SMME01000159.1 GCF_009711465.1 Parendozoicomonas verongulae
GTGACCTCGGAAATATCCAGCCTGTATTCTGTGTCGTCGAAACCATTGCCGCTGAAGTAGCGGGTGATATTGAAGTGTGCTGGTTCGGTGATCCCTTCACCAGATACCTCTCTGACCTGGGGGCTGGAATGTCTCACAGACGTACAGGATCTGTCAGTGACGGACCTGACAGCAGGGACTGGCCACACTCCTGCTGCTTGCCAGTCCATGTCCGTCTCGTCGTCCTCGTCCTGCTCCAGATTGGCCAGTGTCCAGCCTGCAGCCTGCAGGCCCATTCCGTACAGGGTTTGCAGACGAGCCGGCCA
>NZ_SMME01000859.1:0-87 GCF_009711465.1 Parendozoicomonas verongulae
ATGGCAATGCTGCCTGCTGATATCACATCTGATGGCCATAACGGAATAGGATGGAGGGGTCTGCTCTTGTCTTCTGATGCATAGGTA
>NZ_SMME01000859.1:97-416 GCF_009711465.1 Parendozoicomonas verongulae
AGGCTGCCAACTCTGGGAATAGAATGTTCAGAGAGGGAGGTGAAGAAGGACTGCATAAGATATCAGGAGCTTCATTGTGACTGGAAATGCAGCAAATGTCAGATGGATTCCTGCCCCATGTTGTGGCATTCGTGTCAGCTGCCATATGTTGTACAGCCGTTGATCCCGTGAGTGTTAATTGGGTTCTTTGTTTTTTCCCACGGCAATGCACATAGTGGTGCCCGGCAGACCTGTTTACAGTGCAAAATGTGGTTTCATCGGGTTGGATATGTGTGCTGTGCGCAGGAGGTATGGCAATGCTGCCTGCTGATATCACATC
>NZ_SMME01000859.1:600-60982 GCF_009711465.1 Parendozoicomonas verongulae
TCTTCATGGTCGGGGCCTCCGGCTTTGAAGTTCTTCTTGCAGTACTGGTGGCCACCCCAAACACGAAAATCATTTACCCGCCACAATAGCCTTGTGCAGAGCCCGAGAGTGGTCGTTTTTTTACAGGGTTCGTCCCTGCGCGTAAATTGACCCGGTTTGAACCGCTCGCACCCTCAAGTATCTCATGTCTCACAACATTGAATGTACGGTAAAAAGTCCTGCCTCCGTCTCTGGGGGCATGGCCTTTCGGCTCTGGCCATCGGGCTCTGCTGTCCCTCCATGAACGTAGGGAGCATAGATTAATGCAGACTAATGTGAAGAACTGTGTCGGCCTTGATGTCCACAAAGTGATGATCATGGCGGCCATCCGCAAGGAAACACCCTATGGGGTACAGGAGATTGGATTGATCAACGGAGAACCCATTGTAAAATTAGTGGGATGGGACTGACTGAGTACCGGGCTTTGCGTTATTTTGCACGCTTACCGCTCCCAATCTGCCGAATCAGGTTCGCTTGCGCTGTGTACCTCTGACTTCCTATGGCTTCCTTCAGACCCTGCCGTTGGCCAGTAGCGCCCTTGCCATTCGGATTACCTTCCCCTCAGTCGGGATGGTACAGGCTTCTTTCAGCCTGCCAGGTTTGCCCGCTTCGCCGGACAAACAAAAAAACCGAAGCAAATTGCTTCGGTTTTTTTGTTTCAGAAAGCGAATGAGAAATTAACCCTCACCGCCTTCCTCGTTGTTACCGACATTGATCTTCACTTCAGCATGCAAACGCAGATTACGCACATACTCATCAAACAACTGAGTACCATTACGCACTGCCAGATTTGCACCCATCATACGCATCTGATCTTTGCTGACCACCTCAGTTCCTGGAGTCACCTTACTCACACGCACAACGGCCAGATCACCATTAGGCAGGGTTACAGAGGCAAAGCTGGAAGCATCTTTGGCAGGATGCGCAATCCTGAAGGCTTCACCAACAACCTGAGCAGGCACTTCACTATCGAAGCGCTGGACTTTTTCTTTTTCAGTCCAGGTCAGGGCATTGTCCTTAGCAACAGCTGCCACATCGGCACCGTCAGTCAGGCTGACAACCAATTCACCGGCTTTCTCCTCCAACTGCTTTTCAGCCTTCTCGCTGCGCAATTGAGCTTCCACTTCGCTACGAACAGCTGCCAGCGTCTTACGCTCGGCTTTATTGTGTTCACGCACACGGAGAACCATAACCTGCCCGGGAGACAGTTCAATGATGTCACTGTTCGCACCCAGATTCAGCACATCATCGCTGAAGGCTGCGGCAATAACACCACGATTGCCAGCAATGCCTTCACCACCGTCACGACCAAACAGACCAGTCTTTTCGATAGTCAGACCCAGTGCTTCTGCAGGCTGACCCAGATCAGAGGCTTCAAAGCTGATATCCGCCAACTTCTGAGATTTATCAATGAAGATGGGGTCAACTGCTTGTTCACGCAACTCTTTCACCAGAGAGGAACGCATCTGATCCAGTGAAGGGATACGGGCTTCGGAAGAACCATCACGACGGATAATCACCACACCGAAATCGGTCTTCACAGGTTGGGATATTTCACCACTTTTCAAGGAAGCCAGCGCACTATCAAAGTCATCACCGAAGAAGCCGCTTTCTATCTCACCCAGGCTACCACCTTGGGCAGCGGAATCTGGATCCTCAGAGAATTCTTTAGCCAGATCAGCAAAAGCAGCACCGTTATCCAGTTTGGTGCGAATCTCTTTCGCTTCTGCCAGGGTTGCAGTGTCATCGCGCTTATCGTTTGGTTCCAGCAGAATCATAGACGCTACTGTCTGCTCATCGGCAGCCTTTTTCAGCTCAGCCACACGGGTTTCGTAACGGGTATGGATATCGCTATCTGAGATCTTGATCTGCTCCGCCAGTTTGGCACGATCAAGAATCACATAGTTCACGCTAACCTGTTCAGGCTGCATAAAGCTGGTGCTGTCCTTATCATAAAACGCCTGAATCTCAGCATCGGATACGGTCACTGCGTTGCGGGCCTTTTCAGCGCTGAGCACCATCCAGGAAATATCACGGGTCTGGCTCTGGAGGTCGCTGAGGTTCTGCAGCTCGTAAGGGGTCATGAACTCAGAGGCGGCGATACCAGCACGCAGCTGAGTGGTAATCATCTCTTCACGGAGCATGGCGCGGAACTGAGGTACAGACATACCCATGCTGCGCACGTACTGCAGTACTCGGTCGGAATTATAACGGCCGTCTACCTGAAACTCCGGTGCGGTGCGGATTACCTGATCAATCATCTGATCAGAAATCGCCATATCACTCTTGATCACCGCATCACGAATAACGGTACGCTGAATCAGGGACTCCAGGGCAGAACGCTGCAACAGGCGTTCGTCCAGCATGGAGGGGTCAAAATTCTGCCCCATCTGCTGAATCAGCATACGGCGCTGCTGATCCATGGTTTCCAGTAGTTGCTGTTGGGTGATCTTCTCACCGCCAACAGTGGCAACATCCGGATTATTGGTATTCGGTCTCAGACTCTCCAGTCCAAATACGGCAAATGTAAAAGCAATAGCAGCTACGATCACTTTCGCGACCCAGCCTTGCGCTCGCTCCCTCATGTCCTGCAGCATAATGTCCCCTGCAACATCCTAGATAATCAACGGCCTGCCCAATTTCACCTCAATTGGAACAATCTGGTATAGCAGGCCAATAGTGTTCGGAAGCATAACAGACCCCTTATCAAGAATCTGCAACTACCCGCTTTATGGACAGTAAAATAGCCGTTTTGTTGCCCAACGTCCGCCTCCATTACACAAAAGCGGAATAAAAGAAAGGCGCACCCATGGGATACGCCTTTCCAGTGTTTGTGTTAACCAGCAGAAATTAGCCGTTAACAGCGTCCTTCAGCGATTTACCAGCCTTGAAACTTGGAACCTTGGAGGCTGCAATTTCAATGGGCTGACCAGTCTGAGGGTTGCGACCAGTACGGGCCGCACGGTCCTTCACGTCAAAAGTACCAAAACCAACCAGAGACACAGCGTCACCGCTGGTTAGTGCGCCGGTGATGGAAGCGATCACTGCATCCAGTGCGCGACCAGCAGAAGCCTTAGGGATATCAGCAGAAGCTGCAATAGCATCAACCAGTTCTGACTTATTCACTCTTTTCCCCTTACGATTTACTCATCGTTCTCGTGTGTGAAACCCGGTAGAATATCTGCCCTGCAGATATTCCAGTGCTCTCCCTGAACACCGGTAAACTCAGAAAAGCTACGGTAAAACCCGTCGGGCAGAACATCCAGGCAATGTCTGATTTTAAAGGTATTTTTTATACCAACTGGTTTCCGTGACTGTCAAGGCAGAACTGCCGGAAAACCCTGAAAATAAAGGGCTTGAAGCGAAAACGCGATATTAAATACAGAAAAGCCAATACAGGTTGCCCCGTATCGGCTTACAGGCTTACACATTCGTGTAAGGATGCTTTACCGCAAAACGCTATCAGTGGGTATTGATACCCGCCTCTTTCACGTCTTTGCTCTCTTCATCCTTCACAACGGCTTCAGTTTCCGGCAGAGGCTTGGGAATATATTGCAGCGCCACTTCCAGTACTTGATCAATCCACTTCACAGGGCGAATATCCAGATCCCGTTTAATATTTTCCGGAATCTCTTTCAGGTCACGGGCATTCTCATCAGGAATCAGAACCGTACGGATGCCACCACGGTGGGCCGCCAGCAACTTTTCCTTCAAACCTCCAATGGCCAGCACCTGACCACGAAGAGTGATCTCGCCGGTCATCGCCACTGAAGCCCGCACAGGAATGCCTGTGAGCACAGACACCAGTGCAGTACACATGGCGATACCGGCACTGGGTCCGTCCTTCGGCGTGGCACCTTCTGGCACGTGGATGTGCATGTCATTTTTTTCGTGGAAGTTGGCAGGAATACCCAAGACCTGTGCACGACTGCGCACAACGGTCAGCGCCGCCTGAATGGATTCCTGCATCACATCACCGAGAGAGCCGGTCTTGGTGACACGCCCCTTGCCGGGAACGGATACAGTTTCGATGGTCAGCAGCTCGCCACCGACAGATGTCCAGGCCAGGCCGGTCACCTGACCCACCTGATCCTGCTCTTCCGCCAGACCGTAGTTAAACTTGCGCACACCGGAGTAATGTTCAAGATCATCAGGCTTTACGGTGTCGATCACATCATCACGACCCAATGCCTTCTCTTTCACCACACGGCGGCAGATTTTGGCAATTTCACGCTCAAGGCCACGGACACCGGACTCACGGGTGTAGTAACGCACCAGATCACGCACAGCCTCGTCGCTTACATCCAGTTCGCCTTTTTTCAGGCCGGTACGTTTCTGCTGCTTGGGTACGAGGTAACGCTGGGAGATGTTGATCTTCTCATCTTCCGTGTAACCGGGGATGCGAATCACTTCCATACGGTCGAGTAGAGGCGCAGGAATGTTCATGGAGTTGGAGGTACATACGAACATTACGTCAGACAGATCGTAATCCACTTCCAGATAGTGATCGTTAAAAGCACTGTTCTGCTCTGGATCAAGTACTTCCAGCAGTGCGGAGGCGGGATCGCCGCGCATATCCACGCCCATCTTGTCGATTTCGTCCAACAGGAACAGGGGGTTCTTTACGCCGGCCTTGGACATTTTCTGGATCAGCTTGCCCGGCATAGAGCCGATGTAGGTACGACGGTGACCACGAACTTCCGCTTCATCACGCACACCACCCAGCGCCATACGCACAAACTTGCGGTTTGTGGCGCGAGCCAGAGACTCACCCAGAGAGGTTTTACCTACACCAGGAGGGCCCACCAGACACAGAACCGGCCCTTTCAGCTTGCGGACACGCTGCTGAACGGCGAGGTATTCCAGAATGCGCTCTTTCACCTCCTCAAGGCCGTAGTGATCCTGATCCAGGATCTTTTCGGCACGTTTAAGATCATGACGCACTTTGCTGCGCTTCTTCCAGGGCACATTGATCATCCAGTCAATGTAGCTGCGCACCACGGTCGCTTCGGCGGACATAGGCGACATCTGCTTGAGCTTTTTCAGCTCCGCCATGGCCTTGTCCATCGCTTCCTGGGGCATACCCGCTTTTTCGATGGAATCTTTCAGAACTTCCAGTTCGTCCTGCTCATCCTCCAGCGTACCCAGCTCTTTCTGGATCGCCTTCATCTGTTCGTTGAGGTAATACTCCCGCTGACTGCGCTCCATCTGCTTTTTCACGCGACCACGGACACGCTTCTCAACCTGTAGCAGATCAATCTCGGTTTCCATAAGGTTGATCAGGTATTCCAGACGTTCTACCAGATCAACAATTTCAAGAATCTTCTGCTTCTCTTCCACATTCAAAACCATGTGGGAAGCGATACTGTCGGCCAGACGGGCAGGCTCATTCACTTCAGACAGTGAACTCAACACTTCCGCTGGCACTTTCTTACTCAGCTGAACGTACTGCTCAAACTGACTGTAAAGAGATTGGGTAAGAACTTCGCCACGACGCTCTTCCACTTCGTCTTCTTCAAGAAGATCAACGACAGCGGAGCAATATTTGCCCTGAATGTTCATAGATTTCATAGCGGCGCGCTGTCCACCTTCGACGAGAACCTTCACAGTCCCGTCAGGAAGTTTTAGCAGCTGAAGAATATTGGCAACGGTACCCAACTCATAAAGGTCTTCCGTAACCGGATCATCATTTTGTGCATTACGCTGGGCTACCAGAAAAATACGGCGATCCGCATCCATGGCAGCATCAAGAGCCTGAATGGATTTGTCGCGCCCAACAAACAGGGGAATCACCATGTGAGGGTAGACGACGACGTCCCTCAGCGGTAACAGTGGCAGCTCTGTCCTTTCGCGCTGACGAGTATCTTGTTGTTCCATATACAGCCCTCTCTTGTTGTACTTCCCGATCTCAAAATAACCACACCGACCGGCGGCGTTCTACTGACCCAACTGTGTCGCGAAGAGCCTGAATCTAAGATGAGGGTTCAGAACACAAAATACAAGGCTAAACAGGGTTAAAGCTCAGACTCTCACTTTGCCATCATGGTTCCTGCGAGATGGTCAGGGACAATAACAGTAGTGAGAAAAGACAAAATCTGGCAGGGTAGAGCGGCGTGTAAAACGTTATAAAAACAGGTTTCTAATAAAACCAGGCCGGATGCTGATCCGGCCTGTTATCTGTGAAGCTTTACTCTTCAGGCAGAGCGCGGGGTGGCTGCTCTTTGTTTTCGTACATGAGCAGCGGTTCGGAGTCACCACGAATAACACTACCGTCAACCACCACCTTGGTAATAGTCTTGTCAGACGGAATATCATACATGGTATCCAGCAGCACATTTTCCAGAATGGAACGCAGGCCCCGGGCACCGGTCTTACGCTCCATTGCCTGCCTGGCCACTTCTTCCAGAGCGTCCTGACGGAAGTCCACTTCCACTTCTTCCATTTCCAGTAAACGGCCGTACTGTTTGGTCAGAGCATTCTTGGGCTCGGTTAGAATGCGAACCAGAGCTTCAGCGTCCAGCTCTTCCAGTGTTGCGATCACTGGCAGACGACCAACAAACTCTGGAATCAGACCAAACTTCACCAGATCTTCCGGCTCAACCGTCTTGAAGGTTTCGCCAACACTCTTGCCGTTATCCTTGCTCTTCACCTCTGCGGTGAAGCCGATACCCCCCTTCTCTGTACGGTCACGGATAACCTTCTCCAGACCCGCAAATGCACCGCCACAGATAAACAGGATGTTGGATGTGTCCACCTGCAGGAATTCCTGCTGGGGATGTTTACGACCGCCCTGTGGAGGTACTGAAGCCACCGTGCCTTCAATCAGCTTCAGCAGTGCCTGCTGCACGCCTTCACCGGAGACATCACGGGTAATAGAGGGATTATCCGCCTTGCGGGAAATCTTATCGATCTCATCGATGTAAACAATACCCATCTGGGCCTTTTCCACATCGTAATCACACTTTTGCAGAAGCTTCTGGATAATGTTTTCAACATCTTCACCCACATAACCCGCTTCGGTCAGTGTTGTAGCATCTGCCATGGTGAAGGGAACATTCAGCAGGCGGGCAAGGGTTTCAGCCAGCAATGTTTTACCAGAACCCGTTGGGCCAATCAGCAGGATATTGCTCTTGCCGAGTTCTACATCTTCTTTTTTGCGGCTATCGCCGGCCTGCAGTCGCTTGTAATGGTTATAAACGGCCACAGAAAGGACTTTCTTGGCACGTTGCTGACCAATGACATATTCATCAAGAATATTCTTGATCTCACGGGGAACAGGCAGTTTCTCACTGGTACCTTCCGGTACAGCATCCTGAACTTCTTCACGAATAATATCGTTACAGAGATCAACACATTCGTCACAGATGAAGACCGAGGGACCAGCAATGAGCTTGCGCACTTCATGCTGGCTCTTGCCGCAGAAGGAGCAGTAAAGAAGCTTTCCGCCGTCTTCGCCCTTTCCATTTGTTTGGTCGGTCATTCGCTATACCCTGTTGTCACGGGACTCTAATAATTAAAAACGTAATCAAGACACATGAATAAAGCACTACTTTCAGTAACCCGCCCGTGTCGGACGTCTGGGGAGCATCTTCCAGATGCTTCGGCTTATTCGGTTGCCTCAGAAACAAGATGCGGGTTTTGCTGCCATTTTTCAAGGTTAAAACCCCACTGGTAACAAAACCGGCACGAAACCCTGTCAAAATGCGGGATTTCAAAAACAGAAAAACCCACCTGATCACACAATGTGACCAGGCAGGCTGTAACAAAGCAACGTACTATTTGCCTGCTTTGTCGTCCTGAATACGGCGATCCATAACCTTGTCAACAAGGCCATATTTCATCGCATCTTCAGCAGACAGGAAGTTGTCACGGTCAGTATCCTGCTCAACAACGTCCAGAGGCTGCCCTGTGTGGTGAGCCAGAACTTTGTTGAGTTTTTCCTTGATGGTCAGGATTTCACGGGCGTGAATTTCGATATCAGAGGCCTGGCCCTGGAATCCACCCAGAGGCTGGTGAATCATCACACGGGAATGAGGCAGACAGAAACGCTTGCCATTCTCGCCGGCCGCCAGCAGTAACGCTCCCATACTGGCCGCCTGACCGATGCAGTAGGTGCAGACGTTTGGTTTGATGAACTGCATGGTATCGTAAATTGCCATACCTGCTGTTACAGAACCGCCGGGGGAGTTGATATAAAGGTGAATATCCTTGTCAGGATTTTCCGCTTCAAGAAACAGCATTTGAGCGACAATCAGGTTGGCCATGTGGTCTTCGACCTGTCCAACCAAAAAGATCACCCGTTCCTTGAGCAGACGGGAGTAAATGTCGTAGGACCGCTCACCGCGAGCAGTTTGTTCCACAACAATTGGCACCAGCCCGCTGGCGCTAATGTCGGGAGCGCGGTAATCGATAAAATGGGACATATCCTTGAATGGCTCCTTGTCAGTCTGGGATGCTGCCTTATGGCGACATCCCGTTCAGGGGCCGGTTGGACTTAAGCATCTGCCAGATCAGGCTTCAGCTTCATCCTCTTCGGCACCCTCTTCAGTTTTGGCCGGGGCCGGCTTGATAGCTTCTTCGTAGCTGCAGGTGTTCTCAGTTACCTGAGCAGCTTCAAGAATAGTATCTACCACCTGCTCTTCGAGCACAACATACTGAACCTGACTCAGTTGCTGCTCGTTACCGTAGTACCAGTCGATAACCTGCTGAGGCTCCTGGTAAGCAGAAGCGATCTCTTCAATCATAGCCCGAACACGGTCATCATCGGCCTTCAGCTCTTTCGCATTAACGATTTCGCCAACGATCAGCCCCAGACGTACGCGCTTCTCAGCTTCAGCCTTGAACATTTCACCTGGCAGTGCAGATGCGTCCAGACCCTGCATGCCTTGACCAGCGAAACGTTGTACAGCCTGCTCTTTCAGACGATCGATTTCCTGTTCAACCAGAGCATCTGGCAGGTCAACAGTGTGAACCTCCAGCAGACCGTCCATAACCTGATTCTTGACCTTGTTCTTAACAGCCTGAGTCAGTTCACGGTTCATGTTCTTGGTGATTTCAGTGCGGAAACCTTCCATGCCGCCTTCTTTCACACCGTAACGTGCGAAGAACTCTTCGTCCATTTCAGGCAGAGCTGGCTTCTGTACTTTCTTCACAGTAATTGCGAAAACAGCCTCTTTGCCTTTCAGATCTTCAGCCTGGTAGTCTTCTGGGAAGGTGACGGTTACGTCTTTCGCTTCACCAGCCTTCATACCAGCGATACCATCTTCAAAGCCTGGGATCATGCGACCGGAACCCAGCTCCAGGTTCTGATCTTCAGCTGCACCGCCTTCAAACTCTTCACCATCAATAGAGCCCTTGAAGTCGATAACAACAGTATCGCCCATTTCGGCAGCAGCATCTTCAGCGGCATCTTCGAAAGTCTTGCTCTGCTCACGCAGAGTTTCCAGCATTTTGGAAACGTCTTCGTCAGCCACTTCAGCAACAGGTTTTTCTACTGCGATCTTGGAGAAATCACCCAGTTCGATTTCAGGGTAGACTTCCAGGACAGCGACAAATTCCAGGTCACTTCCTTCTTCAATAGTCTTGGGTTCGATCTTAGGAGCGCCTGCTGGGTGCAGTTCTTCCTTGATCACAGCTTCCATGTAGGAAGACTGCATAACCTCACCCAGAACTTCCTGGCGAGCACTCTGACCATAGCGCTTTTTAACCACCTTGAACGGTACTTTGCCAGGACGGAAACCGTCCAGCTTTACCTGCTTGCTCATTTTCTTCAGGCGGTCATCCACCTGAGTTTCTACGGTTGCAGCAGGCACCGTGATGGTCAAACGGCGCTCGAGGCCGGAAGTCGTTTCAAGTGAGACTTGCATGGTTAATCCTCATAAACCAAGTGTTGCAACGAGCGTTTCTTAAAGTTAAAAGCTCAGAAAAGTGCAACAGAGTATCAGATTCTTTTGTTGTACAGAACCAGGCATTTCGTGAACTTAGGATTCACACGAAACTTTACGCATCCAAACTGCTGTCATTCCCCATTCTGGCGGTATCTTTCCACTTTATGACGAAGTTTCATCGCCGGAGCAGGACTAACAATAGCTCAAACACACGCGCACGAAAAAAGGGGATAAGCATGCTTACCCCCTTTTTTCAAATTAAATGGTGCGGATGGAGAGACTCGAACTCTCACGCCTTCCGGCACTGGTACCTAAAACCAGCGTGTCTACCAATTCCACCACATCCGCGGGACAAAAGCCCATGACCGAAAGTATAGATATATACTACCAATCAAACTGGGGTGGACGAAGGGGATCGAACCCTCGACCACAGGAGTCACAATCCTGGGCTCTACCAACTGAGCTACGTCCACCAGCAAAACAAGAAAGAAGATATACCTCAATAAGAATGGGGTGGACGAAGGGGATCGAACCCTCGACCACAGGAGTCACAATCCTGGGCTCTACCAACTGAGCTACGTCCACCACTATTCTTTTATCGAAGAGGCTTTATCCTCTTACAACAGGCTGGCATATTACCCAACCATCCTAAACTTGCAAGCCCAACCGAAAGATGAAAATCGAAACACAAAATTGATACCGGAGGGTGATCAGAATATGTGAAAGGATATCGTGAAGCATCTTTGGAAATGGCACGCCCGGCAGGATTCGAACCTGCGACCGATGGCTTAGAAGGCCATTGCTCTATCCAACTGAGCTACGGGCGCTCGAAAACTGTCCAGATTAAACAGTCTCATTATTAATGAGATTAAATCAATCCGAATCCATTCGCTAGCATTTACAAAATATGGTCGGGGTAGAGAGATTCGAACTCCCGACATCCTGCTCCCAAAGCAGGCGCGCTACCAGACTGCGCTATACCCCGAATGCCCGATTGAGTGCATCGCTGCTCTCAGAAGACGCGGCGAATATTACTGATCCCGGCGAGCTTCGTCAACGGCAAAAAAACACATCACCAACAATCAGTTAGCCACACTGACATAACCAACCTCTTACGGCACATCACTGAATGCTCCCTCAAACTTGTATCAGGGTAAACAGAAATAGGAGAATCAGCCACCTTCCTTATAACAGATACTGCCTTCATACTATATCGCCTTCCCCCACCCATGAATGATTGAAGTCATGACCATCGAACAAACCCTGCGCCAGCGCAGCGAATCCAAATGCGAACTCTGCGGCAGTGAAAACGACCTGAATGTTTTTGAAGTTGCCCCCTCCGACAGCTCTGCCGAGCAGTCTGCTTTTCTCTGCACACAGTGTCAGACTCAGATCAGCGGCGCAGAACTGGATGAAAACCACTGGCACTGCCTGCGGGACAGCATGTGGAACCCCAATCCTGCAGTACAGGTTCTGGCCTGGCGTATGCTCAAACGTTTGCCTGCTGGCGGCTGGGCACAGGACCTTCTGGATATGATGTATCTGGAGGATGACATACAGAAGTGGGCCGAAGCGGGCCTGAGCAATGCTGAAGATGACGATAACACCCCCACCCTGGACAGCAATGGCACACCATTACAGGATGGCGACACCGTCACCATTATTAAAGATCTTGTTGTTAAGGGGGCAGGTTTTACCGCCAAACGTGGCACCGCTGTTCGCAATATCTCCCTCACCTCCAACCCTGAACATATTGAAGGTCGTGTGAATGGTACCCGTATCGTTCTGTTGAGCTGCTATCTGAAAAAGTCTAACTAAACCATTCTTTCCAGAAGGAAAACTTAAAAAAAGGAGACACCTTGTTTGAAGTGCCTCCTTTTTATAACTTTTCCCGTAATCAGGCAGCAAACTGCTCCCGTCGCTCGAAATACTGATTCACCAGTGCATCCATGGCAGGCTGTTCAAATTCCCGCAGGCTGGATAACACCATAGTCTTCTTACCGCGACCAACAACCTTGCCACTATCCTTAAAGACGAATTCAAGGCTGACATTGCCCCTGCGGCCATCCACATTCAAAGCTGAACCAGCAGCTTCAATACAGGGATCAACCAGATCAACAGAATCCAGCTCCACTGACATGCTTTCATAAATCACCAGAGGGCGGGCTGGATTGATCATAACGCCGCCATCTTTCATTAATGGCACCAGCACATGGGGAAAGTTCTCGCCAGAAAATGCCACATAACTGCACACCAACTTTTCAATAATATCAGCATCGGTAATCCGCCCCCCATCACTGCAGATTTCCAGGTACTCTTTTCCGGCATCATTGATCAGCGCTTTGCAGCCACCAGATAAATCCTGCAAAGAGAGAGATTCCCCGTCACCCACCATGCCTTTAAACTGAACCCGCAGATGCTTACTTAAACCCTCTTCAATCAGAACCTTGGCAAACAGGAGATCGCCAGGCACACAGAAGCGTTTGCTATCTACATCATGAATAGGGTTAAAGTCATTCGCTACCTGCTTGGCAAACTGACTGGCCTGCTCCCTGGTGAAAGAAAAACGATTGTCGGCATGGGCAGTGAAAAAGCGATTCAAAAACATAGTCTGGTTACCAAGGCGACCAAAGAACAGCGCCTTACATCTCTCCGGAAAAAACAACTGAAGCCATCTTAAACCAGAGCCTTGTTAATTCTGTATGGTAAAAACGTAGTTTTTTGTACACAGGTATCAGCAGAATACAGACATAAACACTTAGCATTGACGACTACACTTGCCTCAAACGAAAAAGAGGTACTACTAATGCATAAGCGAACGAGAAGCCTGTATTTGATATTGATATTATTTTGTGGACTTTCAAGTGCTGCGACGGGAGCTACCTACCTCGCCATACTGACAATTCATCGTTCCGCCGATCAATTCCCAGCACCACACACACAAACTTTACTCAGGCAGGACTGGAAACAGCTGAGACTCTTTGCACTGCCAGAAGACACAATAAAAAATGAAAGCACTCTTATAGAGGAAACCAGCAAAGCCGCTCTCGACGGGAGGCTGGAAGCATTCGACATCATCGGCCAGGATTTTCTCTATACCGAACAGGGCTGTCCCGATTCCGATGGGCTTATTTCGTGGTTGATTTCAATGGATTCACTGCCCCATAAAAAATCCGATAGAGATTCTCAAATAGGCCGCCTGTTAGCCAGCTATCCTGGTGCCCCACTCACACCACTTCCCCCACTTCAAACTGTGACCCAACACCTCAAATCCACCCTTCTGACTATCGTCCCTGCAGATGACCCGACACCTTTTGTCTTTCATTTTGAAGAGCATTCAACCGAAGAGACCAAAGAGCTTCGTCTAACTCCAGCAAAGCAGGATAGGCTGTCAAGGCAGCTGGAGGCACTCTCACTGAGCACTCTTACACCTGTTACAGCGTCTCTCCCCCCCACTCCTCCTATTCATGCACTCCTGCCAAAAGAAGAGGATCACCTGTCGATCCCACAACTTACAGATCTCGGCATCCCCTCTATGCCAGAGCTCCCAAGCTGGAATAGAGTCAAGACAATACGATCAGGCCTGCACGGAAAAATTGTTCTCTATCAATCCACCAAAGGAAAACAGGAGCATCTCGCCGTTAAACGACTAAAAACAGATTCCGAGTACTTCAAGGAGCTGACCCGAGAAGCGGCCTTTCTCCACGAAATGAAACATGATCGTATTATTAATCTGCAGGGAATAACCACAGTTGTTAATACCAGGGGCCAAGAAGAACTCTGGGTCGCTCTGGAATATATGCCTGATGGCAATCTGATGCAGGCATTACAGAGTAAACCCAATCTCTTTAACAAATACAATGTCTTAAAGGTTATTCGAGATATTGCCTGTGGCATACAATTTCTTCACAGCAAGAACATTGTCCATCGAGACATGAAACCAGAAAACATCCTTGTCGCAATTGAGGGAGATAAACTGATTCGCATCAAGATTGCCGACTTCAATCTGTCTGCCTGTGTCAATACAAGTTTCCCCATTATGAGAATGCCAGGAACCCCTCTTTACACAGCACCAGAACTATTTCACAAAAAGCCTCCTCTCCTCTATCCACAGAAAAGTGACATCTGGGGACTTGGCGTGATTCTTTATGTTAGCCTTACAAAACAACCTCCTATTCCCGATGCTCTACAAGACTTACAAGAACCATATAATGTTACAGGATGGCGTTACCACCACCCTGCAAAAGAGGTCGGCGCCCCCCATTCCTTAAAAACCCTGCGAAAATTAGATCCTCGGCCACCAGAGCAAGCCGTCATACTGGTTCAGGAGTGCTGCAACCAGGATCCCCAGATGCGCCCGGATATCAATCAGGTTCTCCTGCACCCTTATCTGGCTGCCAAAGACCACAAAAAAGCTACCACACCATAAAAACAGAAAAAGGCGTCCGCAGACGCCCTTTTATCACCATCTATAAAAATCTGTATCAGCGCTCAATCTGCCAGGTTGTCCCTTCACGGGTATCCTTCAGCTGAACACCTTTGGAGGCCAGCTCCTCACGAACACGGTCGGCTTCGGCGAAGTCTTTGGCTTTCTTGGCTGCTTTGCGCTTTTCGATCATCTCTTCGATCCACGCCACGTCCACATCGCCGCCGGACTTCAGAAAAGACTCCGGATTATCCTGCAGAATACCCAGAATTGCCCCCAGCTTCTTAACCAGAGCCGCCAAAGCCAAAGTGTTTTCTGCATTCTCTGCGCGAGCCTTGTTCAAGGCACGCACCAGCTCAAACACCACACCCAGCGCCTCTGGCGTGTTGAAGTCATCTTCCATCGCCCTGTGGAAACGCTGCTCCAATTCAGTGCCCTGCTCGGCAGCCACACCTTCAACATCCAGACCATCCAGAGAAGTGTACAGGCGCTCCAGACGAACAGCTGCTTCCTTCAAGCTCTCCTCGGAGTAGTTGATAGGGCTGCGGTACTGGCTGGATATCAGGAAGTAACGCACAACTTCAGCAGGGTACTTTTCCAGCACTTCACGGATGGTGAAGAAGTTACCCAGGCTCTTGGACATCTTCTCGTTATCCACCCGCACAGCACCGGCGTGCATCCAGGTGTTCACGAAAGTCTTTCCGTTAGCCGCTTCACTCTGGGCAATTTCGTTCTCGTGATGAGGGAATTTCAGATCCGGACCACCGCCATGAATATCGAATGTCTCGCCCAGGCAGCACTTACCCATGGCGGAGCACTCAATGTGCCAGCCAGGGCGACCATTCCCCCAAGGGGATTCCCAGCTTGGCTCACCCTCTTTGGCGCCTTTCCAGAGCACAAAGTCCAACGGATCTTCTTTCTGCTCTTCTACACTGATACGGGCACCGGCCTGCAGCTCTTCCAGAACCTTGCCAGACAGCTTGCCGTAGCCTTCAAACTTACCAACGCGGTAGTACACGTCACCGTTACCCGGCGCGTAGGCATAACCCTTTTCGATCAGAGTGGTGATCATAGCCTGCATCTCATCAATGTAAGCCGTCGCCTTTGGCTCAGCATCAGGGGGCAGTACACCCAGCTCACCGGAATCCTTGTGCATTTCCGCAATCATACGCTCGGTAAGTGCGATGAAGTCTTCACCGTTCTCATTGGCACGACGAATGATCTTGTCATCCACGTCGGTGATATTGCGCACGTAAGTGACTTTATAACCACGGGAACGCAGGTAACGGGTCACCACGTCGAAAGACACCAGAACCCGGGCATGGCCGATGTGGCAGAGGTCGTATACGGTCATGCCGCACACATACATTTTCACCTCGCCGTCAACAATCGGCTTAAACTCTTCCTTTTTACGGGACAGGGTATTGTAAATCTGTAACACGTCAATCTCCCTATTACTTAGCCTTGGATGCCCAAGTGTCCTTGAGGCCGATGGTCAGGTTAAACACGGGCTTCTCAGAGCTGTGATCGTAGCGATCCGCCACAAAGTAGCCTTCACGCTCAAACTGGAAGCCCTGCTCAGGCCTGGCCGCTGCCAGACCTGGCTCAACCCATGCCTTTGTAACCTTGAAAGACTCAGGGTTCATGTGAACAAGAAAGTCTTCCTCGCCGCGATCCGGCGCTTCGTGAGTGAACAGACGATCATAGATGCGCAGTTCCGCTTCCTGACCGTGAGACGCAGACACCCAGTGAATGACTCCGCGAGGACGCACGCCTTCCGGAGGGTTTTCCCCCACGGTGCCGGGAATGTACCTGCAGCGAATCTCGGTAATTTCGCCGTTATCATCCTTAATAGTTTCTTCATGCTTGATCACGTAGCTGCCACGGAGACGAATGTACTCGTCAGTCACCAGACGCTTGAACTTCTTACGGGACAGGCTGTTATCTTCGTTAAAATCAGCACGGTCAATGTACAGCTCACGGGTAAACGGCAGAGTACGATCACCCAGTTCAGGACGGTTCGGGTGAGCCGCTGCAGTCATCTCCTGCACGTCACCTTCTGGCAGGTTGGTGATCACCACCTTCAGAGGGTTCAGAACAGCCATGGCACGGGCTGCGTTGGTGTTCAGATCGTCACGGATGGCGTGCTCCAGCATGGAGAAGTCCGCAATACCGTCGGTACGACTGATGCCCACCATCTCGGCAAACTTACGAATAGATGCAGGTGTGTAGCCACGGCGGCGCATACCGGATACTGTCGGCATACGGGGATCGTCCCAACCGGTTACCAAACCTTCATCAACCAGACGCTTCAGCTTACGCTTGGAGGTCACCACATAGTTCAGGTTGGTGCGGGCAAACTCATACTGAGTTGGCTTTGCAGGCACCGGCAGGTTTTCCAGGAACCATTCATACAGAGGACGATGATCCTGGAATTCCAGAGTACAGATAGAGTGGGTGACCCCCTCAATCGCATCTTCCTGACCATGGGCAAAGTCGTAGCTTGGGTAGATACACCACTTATCACCAGTCTGGTGGTGGGGCACCTTGCGAATACGATACAGCACCGGATCACGCATATTCATATTGGCGCTTTGCAGGTCAATCCTGGCTCGCAGAGTAACCTGACCTTCTTCGTACTCACCGGCACGCATTTTTTCAAACTCGGCCAGGTTGTCTTCCACACTCTTCCTGCGATCAGCAGTTTCAACACCGGGCTTGTTAAAATTGCCTCGGTTTTCACGCATGGTTTCTGCATCCTGATGATCCACATAGGCTTTGCCTTCACGAATCAGGTGCAGAGCCCACTCGTAGAACTGATCAAAGTAGCTGGACGCGAAGCGAACATTGCCCGCCCACTTAAAGCCCAGCCACTCAATATCTTCCTGAATAGCGTCTATATAAACCTGTTCTTCCTTCTCAGGGTTGGTGTCGTCAAAGCGCAGGTTGCACTCGCCCTGATACTTTTCCGCCAGACCAAAGTTCAGGCAGATGGACGTGGCGTGACCAACATGCAGGAAGCCGTTAGGCTCAGGCGGGAAACGGGTGACAACATTGTTGTCAGGCACACGGCCTTCGGCGAGGTCGCGCTCAATAATCTGCTCCAGAAAGTTACTGGGCCTGGTCGCTTCGGTGGCGTTGTCTGTTTTGCTCATGGGTCGCTTGATTAGCTTGGATAGCTTCTGAGAAATAAATACAGGCTGCCTCGCTAAAAATAGCGTGACAACCAAAAGAAATCGAATGAGTGCGCTGCTATTGAGGCGGCTGAATGGCCTGTCGCTGAGTCACCTGCTGCGCCTGATCACATGCACCGGTACAACACTCGGCGCAACAGCCGCGGTGACCAGTATTCATGTTAATCATTACCGCTGTCAGTTCACTGACCAGCCTTGAGCGCATCATAAGAACAGATTCCTCATATCACCTTCCAAAACTCCAAAAGAGAAGCTCGAAAGGAAAAGATCCAAATAAGAGAGAAATATCTATAAAAGTGCAGATTATCATTATCGCCGGAACAGGTACAATTTACCGAGAAAATAACTGTTGATTTCCACAAAGGTACGCAACTTGTCTGTTCATATTTCCTCTGACCCACTAAAAATTATTGTTGCTTCCACCAATCCCGCAAAAATCAGCGCTGTAGAAAGTGCTTTTGCCGAAGTGTTTGGGCAATCGTTGGAAGTCAGCGGACTATCCGTACCCAGCGAGGTACCCGACCAGCCTCTATCCGATGAGAAAACTCGACTTGGCGCAATAAACAGGGTGAAGAACGCGCAAACGAAAAAACCAGACGCAGATTTTTGGGTAGGATTGGAAGCCGGCATTGAGGGCGAACACACATTTGCCTGGATGGTGATCAGCAACAGTGATCGGTCTGGCGAAGCACGCTCCGCTGCCCTGCCACTACCACCGGCAGTCTTACAGAGTGTTCAGAAAGGAAAAGAGCTGGGAGATGTGATGGACGAGCAGTTCCAAACTGTCAATATCAAACAGAGAGGTGGGGCAATCGGCTTACTGACCGGCGGCATTCTTTCTCGATCATCCGTGTACCACCAGGCACTGATACTGGCACTGATTCCGTTTATCAACGAAAAGCTGTTTGCCTGACTCTTCCTTACAGCACAAAACCAAAAAGCTCCGGCACACCTTTCAGCAGGCCGGAGTTTTTACTAACTGACGTTAATAAATAGTCACAATATCCTGAATCCCTATCATGATGATCAGCCAGGAAAGCGTGAAGACGCCAGTTTTTCCCAGAGGGCTTCCAGAGAACCTGTCATAGCTCCCTGTGCACCCAGCCCAATCTTCTTAGTCAAAGACTTTTTCTCGCTCCAGCTCACATGGTACACACCCATCTCACGGGCATAGCAATCCGTCAGATACGTATCGCTGGTCTTCAACTCATCCACCAACTGCTTACCAATGGCTTCAGAGCCGTACCAGATTTCACCTGTTGCAATCTGCTCGACATCTACCGCTGGGCGAGCTCGAAGAACAAAGTCCTTAAACAGCTTATGGGTGTTCTCCAGGTCGTCAATAAACTTCTCACGGCCCTTCTCAGTGTTCTCACCCATCACCGTCAGTGTGCGTTTAAATTCACCTGCAGTATGCAGCTCGACATCCACATCATGTTTTTTCAGTAAGCGGTTAATGTTAGGGATCTGGGCCATAACACCCACAGACCCGATAATAGCAAAAGGTGCCGCAATCACCTTATCCGCCAGACACGCCATCATATAACCACCACTGGCTGCCACTTTATCTACAGAGATAGTCAGCGGAATACCTTTGTCTCGGATACGCTGCAGCTGAGATGAGGCAAGGCCATAGGAGTGAACCATGCCGCCACCACTCTCCAGACGAACCATGATTTCATCTTCTTGCCGAGCCTGACCGAGAACAGCTGTCACCTCCTCACGCAGACGACTCACCGCAGAGGCACGAATATCCCCATGAAAATCCAGCACAAACACTCGAGGCCTGAGAGCTTCATCCTCTTTATTTTTGTCGGCTTTCTTTTTCGCTTTCGCCTGCTTCTTTTCTTCTTTGCGCTTTTTCTTCAGCGCATCACTATCCAGCAGGGAAGACTCAAGGGACTTCTGGGTATTCGCATACTCGTCGGACAGGTTACGCACCTTGATACGCCCGGACGCCTCCCCCTTCCCCTTACTCCCCGCAGCTGCTACACCCGCCACAATGGCAAGGATACCACCTACGATAATCACAACCTTGGTCAAAAACAGACCAATCTCCACCAAAAATTCCAATACCCGTCTCCCAATTCAAGTCAGAGGTCTGCTTTTATTCGCGCAATAGAGTAAACCAGAACAAGAGGGGAAATAAAAACTTTTGGGGAAGAAAGATAGAACCTTTCGGTTGACACCCATATAAGCGTCAAATACCCTGACGCAGTTCGTAATAATTCGTAACCGCGAACACTACCTGTAACCTGGTATAAGCCCAATAATGCGACAGCAATAATAATAAGCTGGCCAGTTGTTAAGTAGATTTTGTTGAGTTAATTCAGAAAGGGACATGACCAATGGCAAATCTCCTTGAAGTCTTCGACGACATGAAGGGCAAATTCAACTCTGATGCCGCTGCCGGCCTGGATCTGGTATTCCAGTTCGACATCGAAGACGGTGACACTTACCACTTGATCGTCAAGGATGGTGCCTGTGAAATCGTTGAAGGTGCAAACGATGATCCCAACGTAACCCTGATCATGGACAGCGCAACTCTGAGCGGTGTTATGAGTGGTGAAATGGACGGTATGCAAGCGTTCATGATGGGCAAACTGCGTGCTGAAGGTGACATGATGCTGGCTACCAAGCTGAGCGAACTGTTCCCTGCCTGATATCAGACTCTGCCTGAAGAAAGCTCCCGCCCGGGAGCTTTTCTACTAACTACCCAATGATCCGGGTACTTAATCCTCAGGGCTGAAAATTCTTACGATATTTATCAATCAGCTGCCAGGCAATGGTCTGAGGTGGCGGTAACGCTGGCAGATCTGCTAAAGGATACCACTGGGCATGGGCCAGCTCCTGCGTATCAATATTAATGTCACCACTTTTGTACCGAGCATGAAAACCCATCATCAAATTATGGGGCATCGGCCAGGGCTGACTGTGTTGGTAAACAATATTATCGACCTCAAGCCCTGTCTCTTCCATGATCTCCCGTGCTACAGCCTGTTCCAGTGTTTCACCGGGTTCCACAAAACCGGCTATCAACGAATGGAATCCCGGCGGGTGATTAAGCCCACGGGCCAAAAGCACATGGTCACCCCGATGGATAAGAGTGATCACACAGGGGCTGACTGTGGGATAACCCCTGTAGCTGCATTGACTGCAACTCCGGCCTCGATCATGGATATTATCAGTAATCACTAAATGAGCCTGGCAACGGGGGCAAAACTTGAAGTTCGCCCCCCAATTCATAAGGCTGGCAGCCTGATGAAAGAGAAAACCATGGGAACCATCATCCTGCAGTAGCGCACTGCGTACAGACATGCCTTCCGGAAAAGACGGCTGGGACACCACCTGCACAGCTTTCACTTGCAAGCCACCAATAGTGCCAAGGGTGAAGGTTTGTAAAACTTCAGACTTCGGCAATAAAGACGGCTCCCAAAGGAACCCTCCAGCCGGTGAGGGAAGCATAAGACGTTCAACAAAAACGAGCCATGCCTCAGGCAATAGCTCGTTAAAATGAGGGGAGAAATCAGGCTGCAGCAACGTTATATCCAAGTTCGAGCAAACTGGCCTCGGCCAGTTCCAGAGCCTGATCCCCATAAGCACCATCGGAAGAACCAGACTCTATAAAGTATTCCAGGCTGGACAACACATCAGCGAAGGTTTCCAGCACGCTGTTTGCAGGCCGCTCTTCATTTTGCAGTACTTTATCACGAATAAAGTCGGCACAGCACTGCATCAGCTGTGCGCCCCGTTCTTCACCGGAGAACTGCATCCCGCCACGAACGGCCTGCAGAATTTTAGGCAGGTTATCCAGATGGATTTTATCATAGCCCGATTCCAGATAAGCATTGATGGCTCGTTTAGTCAGCGTCAGGCCAGACATCGCCTCATCCAATACCACCAATCGCGCTTCACCCAGCTGCCCATCGAGTACCGACATTTTCGGTACCTTCTCTTCTGATACCGTCACAATAGCTGACAGCTGGCTTAGGGAACTCACCATAGCTTCCACATAAAGCACAGAGTCCGCCACCTCATGGAGTCGTTCCACAGAAGCTTCCTGCTCCTGCCAAAGTTGTACCTGAGCCTGCTGTTTTTGCAGAGTGCTCGCTGCTGAGTGCAATCCGACAACCCCCAGCGTTTTCGACAGTGTAGACATAGATGCCGCCAGTCCTGTGTAGTCCAGATCAGTACTGTTCGCACCACGCTCAGCCAGATCCAGCATGTCCTTGACCGCACTCAACTCATCGGTCAGTGCGTGAGAGAGCGACTCCAACACTTCCGAGGCAGGGCCAGCCATAGCATTGCGGGCCTCCTGCAAAGACTTTTCGCTAAACGGCAGTGGCAGGATAGAGAACTGCTCCAGTACTTGATTGGACTGTTGTCCGCAGCTACCTGACACGGCAATCAGATAAAGCATCTCTTTAAGAAACTGGTCCGCAACTTCAAGACTTTCCAGCCCTGCTGGCAGCTGCAACTTGCGCAATAGTTGATCCACACGACTAAAGAGGATGCGGCGGGGCCGGGTCAGCTCCATCTCCATATCCACGAATGCCTCAAGGCAGGCAGACACCACAGTGCAGAAACGGGAAAAGGGAAGATGACTGTGTAGTGCAGAAAGATGGGAGCAGGATCGCTGCATTAAGCGCATTCCTGCATAGGGGCGCTTATGGCTCAACATACCCAGCAGCCCCACCTGATACATTTGACGCAACCGGCGGGTGGTATATCGGCTGCGCTCAGGGTCAGTACACAGCGGTTTACCGGCCATATCCACCTGGGATTCATTGCCAATAGCATGACTGGGAGTCATGGAAAAAAACTGGCTCTCAGGTAAAACAGCTACACCACGCTGTTTTCTCATGTGGTTGATGGCAGGCAACAATATTTCTGGCAGTTCATCATTGCGGGTAAGTATAAAATCGATGTAACGCTGAAAGATGAAAAGCCCTTTACCGAGAGTTTCCAGATTATCGTCAGTATTATCCTGCCCACCATTGCCCTGTTGAATGTTGTGACAAAGGTGCACCAGCTCGTTCACCAGCAGCTCTGCACCACTGAGCTCCATCATCTGGACAACGCCGTAAACCTGGTCAATTTCGCGGGACGCTTCCTGCAACAGTGCAGTTTTGTTTCGATCTTCCGAGAAGGTTCCCAACCGATGAACGATAGATTCCACTGTGCTGTCAAGCTCTTCTCGAAGTGGCGACAGGGATAATACACCAGCCATCGTTAACACTCCCTTTTTATAGGCTTATATGAGGCCAGCCATACCACTCCCCCAAACTGACACTCAGAGTTTCCCAACTATATCAGCAGCCCTTCAGGCGATACACCCTCAGGTACCCAATCAGTGATATTCTTCAGGAAATGTGGTTTTCCAGAGGCAGCTCCCAGCCTTTTTCTCAAGTACATCCAGTTTCTTCTGATGGGCCACCCACTCATCTTCAGAAGGGTTTATCACTTTTAAGGGAGGGCGATCAGCAGATAAACGGCGTATGCCCGATGCGCCACTCTCACCACCGCCCGTCAGGTTCCCCAGGGACAGGGAGGTCTGACCGCCAGTCATAATCAGGTATACATCTGCCAGAATTTCGGAGTCAAGCAATGCACCGTGGAGTGTGCGACTGGAGTTATCTACACCATAACGTTTACACAGAGCATCCAGGCTATTGCGCTGGCCGGGGTGTTTTTTTCGGGCCAGTGCCAAGCTGTCTGTGATTTTGCAGTAACTTTCGATATTCCCGGGAGGATTCGTCAGCATGCGGAATTCATGGTTAATAAAACCCACGTCAAAGGGTGCATTATGGATCACCAGTTCTGCACCATTTACAAAATTCAGGAAGTCCTGGGCGATCTGGGAAAAGACAGGTTTGTCCTGCAGGAATTCATTGGTGATACCGTGCACTTCTATCGCACTGGCTTCCACTTCCCGCTGCGGGTTGATGTAAACATGGTAATGATTGCCCGTTAGTTTACGGTTCACCAGCTCCACACAACCAATTTCAATCACACGGTGACCCAAAGAGGGTTCCAGGCCGGTGGTTTCTGTATCCAGTACAATGATTCGGGACATATTTTCAACTCATTACTTTGATGAACCGGCAGCTTCTTTTGAACCCTTGCGGGCCAGCTCATCTGCCATCTCATTATCCGGATGACCGCTATGACCCTTCACCCAGTGCCAATCCACGTCGTGTTTAGCTGCTTCTGCTTCCAGACGTTTCCAGAGGTCTACGTTTTTTACCGGCTTTTTGCTGGCAGTCATCCAGTTCTTACGTTTCCAACCTGCCATCCACTCGGTAATACCCTTACGAACGTACTGGGAGTCTGTCGTCAGTTTCACCTTACAGGGCCGGGTCAGCAGTGCCAGCGCTTCAATAGCTGCCATTAGCTCCATGCGATTGTTGGTAGTTTCTCTCTCTCCACCGTAAATGTGCTTTTCTTTGGTACCGTATCGCAGAACCGCTCCCCAGCCACCGGGGCCGGGATTGCCGCTGCAGGCGCCATCGGTGAAAATCTCAACCACTGTACTCAACGTTTATCCTTCATCAAATTACCAGCTGTGTAAGCTGTGCTACCTAAAAGGCCATTGCGAGTGTTGCGCCACCGGCGATCATAGGGGATCAGGCCGGAACGTTCCTTCACGGCAACCAGCACATAAAAACTTCCCAGCCCCAGAGGGCTGTCGGCAATAAAGTCTTCTACTCTGCGCCGTTTTGCGGGAGAAAAGCGTGTGGTGAGTGGAAAGAGTCCACCACCATAGTGTACATGGCAAGTGCGAAAATTCAGCAGGGTCAGCCAATCCTTTATGCGCCTGGGATGGTAAAATTTTGCCCGCCGAATGGCGCGATCCTGCCCTAAACCCAGCATACGTACCGGGTTCCAAAGACTGCGAGGATTAAAACCTACAACAACTAAACGCCCTCCCGGCAAAATCGCCCGACAGGACTCCCGCAGCATCCGGTGGGGCCGCTCGGCAAACTCCAGTGCATGATGCAGCAGAACCACGTCCATACTCCGGGGTTGAATAGGCCAGTCGGTCACAGACAGCCGCACCATCCTTTCAACCGGACGTTCATCCAGCGGCGAGAGAAAAGTTTTGTGTACAATCGGGGTTTCGTCCAGTAAAGACGCATCAGGCAGTATACCTAATGTGCAGGCATGGTGTCCGAACATTCTTGGCAATAACGTGCCGAGCAGCCGCTGCTCGGTTTCCAGTAGAAACTGGCCACGCTCAGAAGTAAACCATTCCCTTACAGCGGGTAAGGCTTCAGCGAATGTACAGTATTCCGGGTTGTTCTTTCTTACAAACATTCAGTATCCATGACTATTGGCATGAAACAACTTAACCAGTACGATCACATATCGTTCACTATTATCAAACCAGGCTGAAATATGCTTTCTATCCGTGGCCTGCAGGCATTTAATGACAACTATATCTGGATGTTGGCTGACTCCGAAAGTCGTACATGCTATGTTGTCGATCCTGGTGATGCCAGTGTTGTAGAAGCAGCCTGTCGGCAAACAGGTTATACCCTCGCAGGCATTCTGATAACTCACCACCATGCAGACCATACCGGTGGCCTTCGCCAGCTGGCAAGTGCAGCTGCAAAAGAACTGGTCATTTATGGTCCCGCATCTGAATCCATTCCTGGTATTACCCACCCCCTTTCTGAGGGTGATACCTTTACGATCGCCGAACAAACCTTCACGGTGATCGATACTCCCGGCCATACCTCCGGGGGGATCAGCTACTTCGCTCAGCTTGCACAGCCTGTGCTGTTCAGTGGTGATACTTTGTTTGCAGGTGGATGCGGTCGTCTGCTTGAGGGCACTCCTGCCCAGATGCTTAAATCTCTCAACAAACTGACCGCTTTACCATCGGAAACTCTGGTTTACTGTGCCCATGAATATACCCAGAGCAACCTTGCCTTTGCTCTGGCCGTGGAGCCTGATAACAGTGCGCTGAAACAGCGTGTCAGTGACGTACAGCAGTTACGTGAACAAGGGCAGGCAACTGTCCCCTCCACTCTGGATACAGAGCTGAGAACCAATCCATTTCTTCGTGCTTCCATCCCTGATGTTCAAGAGGCAGCCAGCCGTCACAGTGGGCGCACCCCAACTTCTGCAGAAGACACCTTCGCAATTATCCGTCAGTGGAAGGATAACTTTTAAGGTATGTCTTACACTGTTAATAAAAACTCACGGATCCCAATGTACGATAAGACGCCCACTCAGGACGCTTGTTCCAAAGGCCTGTTCGGCCACTCTCTCAAACTGCTGACACCTGTGGCTTTTGCAGTTGCCCTTAGCGGTTGTCAGTCTTTGAGTCATGTTCACACTGTAGAGGGGGGGCAACAGACTACTGCTGACACCAGCCTTATCAGTGATACCCAGAGTGCTGACCCGGCTGCAGTTGCCAATTCTGAAGAAGTCGCTCCCGTTGTTGTTCCAGACCTTCCCCCTGAAGATCTGGTGACAGTGATTCGGGAAGGACTGAATCTGGACCTTGATGCCGATAATCCGCGCATCCGTGCAGAGCTGCGCTGGTACAGCCGACACCAATCCTATTTTAATCGCGTGCTCAAACGCTCAGAACCTTATCTCTACTACATCGTCAGCGAAGCCCAGCGGCGGAATATTCCCATGGAAATTGCTTTGCTGCCAGTTATAGAAAGCGCCTTTGATCCATTCGCTTACTCTTTCGCCCGCGCCTCTGGCCTCTGGCAGTTTATGCCTGCAACGGGTCGTCACTACGGGCTTGAACAGAACTGGTGGTACGATGGCCGCCGTGATGTTGTTGCTGCAACCGACGCTGCCTATACCTATCTGGAAGAGTTAAACAAACAGTTTAACGACTGGGAGCTGGCACTGGCCGCTTATAACTCCGGCCGTGGCACTGTGGCAAATGCCATCAAGCGCAACCGCAAAAAAGGCAAGCCAACTGATTTCTGGTCCCTCTCTCTGCCCCGGGAAACCTCCGCATATGTGCCCAAGCTGCTGGCTATCAGTAAGATTGTTCGTAATCCTGAAAAATACAACATCAAGCTGAACACTGTGCCTAACGAGCCTTACTTCAAACAGGTGAATATTGGTCAGCAAATTGATCTTGCCCGCGCGGCCTCTTTGGCTGAGATGAAATTGGATGATCTTTACCGTCTGAATCCAGCCTTTAACCGCTGGGCCACCAATCCAGACGGCCCGCATACGCTACTGATTCCCATTGAAAAGGCCGACTCATTCAAAGAATCTCTGGATGCTCTTCCTCCTGAGCAGCGACTCAAGTGGCAGCGTTACACCATCAGCTCCGGTGACAGTCTGATCCTCATTGCCAAACGTTTCAGCACCTCTGTAGATTTGATCCGCGACATCAACCAGATTTCCGGTTCCCGTATTGTGGCAGGCAAGACTCTGCTGATTCCTGTTCCCTCTAAAGATAGCGACAACTACAGTCTGACTGCAGAACAGCGTCGTCTGGCCAAAGCCAGCCGTCCGGTTAAGGGCCACAACAAAATTGATTATGTGGTGAAAAGCGGCGATAGCTTCTGGGATATTGCCCGAGAGTATGATGTAACCGTTTCCAAACTCACGTCCTGGAACAGCATGACACCACGGGACACTCTGCGCATTGGTCAGAAGCTGGTGATCTGGACCACCGCTGCTAAGCAAAGCAGCCAGGGAGTAGTACGAAAATTAACCTACCGTGTACGCAGTGGCGATAACCTATCTGTGATCGCCTACCGATATGGCGTGAAAGTCAGTGATATCCGTAACTGGAACAACACTCTCGGCAAGTATCTCCAGCCTGGTGATACCCTGACTCTGTTTGTTGATGTAACGCGCTGATCACTCAAACAAAAAAACGACAAGGGGAGCCAAACGCTCCCCTTTCTTTTATCTAAAACAGAAACACCTGAGAACACACAGTTTCAGACTATAGTTTCAAGCAGGACACAGAAAATAATCAGGCCTGCTTAAACATGTCGCTTCGCTTTATCGCTGTCGTTTTTTTATGGACGCTTGCTCACTTCCTGCAGGCTGAAGGTGATAATTCGGTTACCTTCAGTCATGCAATTTCTCTTTATGGCACGCCTCAATATGGCGCGGACATGAAGCACTTTGATTTTGTCAACCCCGACGCTCCAAAAGGTGGCACACTGAATGTCGCACAGATCGGCAGTTTCGACACATTTAATGCCTACGGCCCTAACGGCAAAGTACCTTTCGGTTTGACCTATACCAATGAAACACTGATGATGCGCGGGTGGGATGAACCATTAAGTAAGTACGGTGCAGTAGCTGAAAAAGTCGAAAGCCCCGAGGATAACAGCTGGGTTGCCTTTCACATCAACCCCAAAGCTCACTTCCACGATGGCAAAGCGATAACGGCGGACGATGTGGTATTCAGTTTCACAACTATTACCGAAAAAGGCAGCCTGTTCTGGCGCCAGTTTTATCAGGATGTCGACACGGTCGAAGCCACTTCCCCCCAGCGCGTACTGTTCACATTTAAACACAACCAAAACCGGGAGCTACCCCTGCTTCTCGGCCAGCTTCCTGTTCTTGCCAGCCACTGGTGGCAAAATCGGGATTTCAGTGAAACCACACTGGATATCCCTATAGGCAGCGGGCCTTACAAAATCCATCGTTTTCAACCCGGTCGGTTTGTGGAATACAAACGCGACCCCAATTACTGGGCCAAAGACATCCCCACAAATATTGGCCGCTACAACTTCGACATTGTTCGCTACGACTTCTTTCGGGATAACCATATCACTGTTGAAGCGATAAACAGCGGTCAGCTGAACTGGCAACTGGAAAGTGACCCACGCTTCTGGGAAAAAGGCTACAGCCAACGTGCTCTTGATAAAGGAAAGCTTGTCAAAAGCACTTGGGTGAACCACAACCCGCAAACCGACTCCCTTGTTTTTAACACACGCAAACCTTTGTTCAGCGATGTCCGGGTACGAGAAGCCATTGCCACCCTCTTCGATATTGACTGGGTGCTCTCAAACCTGTTGAACAACACGTCTGAACGGGCAACCAGCCTGTTTGCTGGTTCTGAGCTGGCTGCTGCAGGGTTACCCAACTCAGAGGAACTTGCCCTTCTTACCCCTTTGAAAGATCACCTGCCCCAACGGGTCTTTACCCATCAATGGCCACCGTTTACGGGGATGAAAAAGAGAGAGAAGTTAAAGCATGCCCTCAACCTTTTCCAGCAGGCAGGCTTCCTATTAGTGAACGGCAAAATAATGCAGGCAGATGGTCAACCCGTTATCGTAGAAATGCTGCTGGGTGATCCCAGCCTTGAACGTCTTATGCAAGGGCAAGTACAACGGCTTGCAGAAGCGGGTATTGAGATGCGTCTGCGTACTGTAGAAAGCGCACGTTACCTCAAACATATTCGCGAACTGGATTTCGATATCATCCTGCACAGTTTTCGACATACTCCTTCACCGGGTCAGGAACAAATGAGTTTCTGGGGCAGTGAAGGCAGCGACCAGCCCGGAACTCTGAATTTTGCAGGTGTGAACAATCCTGCTATAGACAATTTGGTACACAGAATACCATCAGCCAAAACATGGCCAGAACTGGTCACTCTGGTTCATGCTCTGGATCGCAGCCTGCTCTGGGACTTCAAGGTTGTGCCCCTGTTCTACAACTCCAGCTGGCGAGTCATTCATAGCAGCAACATCAAACACCCTGAAAGATTGCCAAAATTCAGTCTGGAAAGAGCCACCTGGTGGGCAGAACCTCACTGATGGCTACTTATCTCCTTCGTCGTTTATTACTGCTGGTGCCAACTCTGTTTGGCATTCTTTTGCTGAATTTCATCATTGTTCAGGCCGCCCCCGGTGGGCCTGTGGAACAAATGATTGCCCAGCTGGAGGGATTTGATACCAATGTAACCCGTCGCATATCTGGCGATAACTCTGCCGCCAACCAGTTGAACGCACTTGAGCTGAATGAAGGCCAGAGCAGCCGAGGGGTTTCTCCGGAAATTATCAAACAGATAGAAAAGCAGTATGGCTTTGACCGCCCGCCCCATGAGCGTTTTCTGAAAATGTTAAAAAACTATATCACCATGGATCTGGGACAAAGCTTTTATCGCACCATTGATGTAACAGATCTGATTCTCGAAAAAATGCCCGTATCCCTCTCCCTCGGACTGTGGAGTACCCTGCTGGTTTATCTGATCTCCATACCACTGGGTATTCGCAAAGCTCTTAAACAAGGCAGCACCTTTGATGCCTGGACGAGCCTGGTGATTACAACAGGTTATGCGATTCCGGGTTTCCTGTTTGCAATGCTACTGGTGGTCCTGTTTGCTGGTGGTTCCTACTGGCAGGTTTTCCCCCTAAGGGGGCTGGTATCCGACAACTTTGAAGAGCTGGGCTGGTTTGAGCAGATCAAGGACTATGCCTGGCATATGGTCTTGCCCATTACTGCTTTGGTGGTGGGAAATTTCGCCACTCTCACACTCCTTACCCGCAATGCCTTTCTTGAGGAAATTCGCAAACAGTATGTCGTTACGGCCCGCTCTAAAGGGTTAACTGAACAGCAGATATTATTTCGGCACATTTTTCGTAATGCCATGCTGCTAGTGATTTCCGGGGTACCAGCCGCACTGTTAAGTATTTTGTTCACCAACAGTCTGCTGATTGAAATTATTTTCTCACTGGATGGTCTCGGCTTGCTGGGATTTGAAGCTGTGATTCAGCGGGATTATCCGGTGGTGTTCGGAACACTCTATATTTTCACCCTGCTGGGACTTTTGATAAAGCTGCTTAGTGACTTGACCTACGTTGCTATTGATCCTCGTATTCACTTTGAATCGAGGACAACTCTGTGATGGCAGCGATTAAAAAACTCTGCGATTTGAGCCCGCTTAATCGAAGACGCTGGAACGTGTTCCGCTCTCACCGCCGCAGCATCATTTCTCTGAAAGTCTTTGGTGTGCTGTTTTTCGTCAGTCTGTTTGCAGATGTCATTGCCAACCATAAGCCGCTGCTCATTGCCTATAACAGTCAGCTCTATTTCCCATTCATTAAGACCTATACAGAAACAAACTTTGGGGGCGAGCTGGAACTGGAACCCGACTGGCAGGATAACTATATCTACCAACGCATACAAGAAGCCGACGGAATGGTGATCACAGCCCCCATACCGTTTAGTTACAGCTCAGTCAATTACAACAAATCCGGTCCCTCCCCCCCTTCTCTGGAAAATTTACTGGGGACTGACGATCAAGGCCGGGATGTACTGGCCCGAGTTCTTTATGGTTTACGCACATCCATTCTATTTGGCCTGTTGCTTACGCTGGGAAGCTCGCTGATTGGTGTCACAGCAGGCGCGATTCAGGGTTATTACGGAGGCACTGTAGATTTAGCAGGGCAGCGTTTTCTGGAGGTATGGTCTGGTCTGCCGGTTTTGTACTTACTGATTATTTTATCGGGATTAATCAATACCGGCTTCTGGGCATTACTGACCATCCTGTTACTGTTTTCCTGGATGCCATTGGTTGATTTGGTACGGGCAGAATTTCTGAAAGCCAAGAACTATGAATATGTTCTGGCCGCACGGGCTATGGGGGTTCCACCTTCTCGAGTGATTGTCCGACACGTTCTCCCGAATGCGCTTGTCTCCACCGTGACCTATTTACCATTTATCCTTTGCGGTGCAATTACCACCCTGGCCTCATTGGACTTTCTTGGCTTTGGTCTGCCTTCCGGCTCCCCTTCACTGGGAGAGTTAATTGCTCAAGGTAAACATAATCTGCAAGCACCGTGGCTGGGCATAACAGCGTTCACTGTCACATCATCACTTCTGATCCTTCTGGTTTTTGTAGGTGAAGGTGTGAGAGATGCATTAGACCCGAGGGTGGTTCATGGCTGATACTCCTTTACTCACCATGCAAGACGTCACCATCTCATTGAAGGACAAGGTCTTAGTCAATCGTCTGAGTCTTTCTATCAACCTTGGAGAAACAGTCGCTCTGGTGGGAGATTCTGGTGCTGGAAAATCCCTGACGGCATACAGCATCCCCGGCCTTCTTCCTGAGGATATGGTGGTGACCGGCCAAATTCACTATGAAGACCAGAGCTTGCTCTCCCTGCCCCCTGAACAAATGAAACGTATCCGTGGGAAGCAGATTGGCATGATCTTTCAAGAGCCTATGACATCGCTCAATCCACTTCATAAGGTGGGCAGACAGGTAGAAGAGAATCTACTGATCCACCAGAGCATGACAAAAAAAGAAGCCCTCAAAAAAACCATTGCGCTGTTCCGTGATGTGGAATTGCCTCAGCCGGAAGAACTAGTGAACCGTTTGCCCCATCAACTCTCCGGCGGACAACGACAGCGGGTGATGATTGCCATGGCTATCGCTAACAAGCCCAGGCTATTAATTGCCGACGAGCCCACAACGGCACTGGATGTGACGGTTGAGCAACAAGTTCTTCAGCTGATACAAAGATTGCAGCGTAAATATCAGATGGCAGTTCTGTTTATCACCCATGACTTAGGTATTGTAAAACGCTATTGTGACAAGGTTTGCGTGATGGCTGACGGGGCAATCATCGAGCAGGCGCCAACAAACCTGATTTTTTCTGCACCAAAACATCAGGTAACTCGAGAACTGATTAACAGCAGACCATCAGGCTCTCCCTACCCTCCGGCACAAAATCAGACTATGACATTACACTTGAGCAGCCTGTTTGCCTGGTATCGCAGCCAGAAAACATGGTTTAAAGCACACCAGAGGCAAATGATTGTTAAGGACATTACGCTGTCCATAAAAGCCGGGGAAACATTGGGGGTTGTTGGTGAAAGCGGCAGCGGCAAAACATCACTGGGGCTTGCTATTCTCAAGATGCTGAACTCGGAAGGTGAGATTTATGTGAAGGAGCGGGCTGTTCACACCCTGAACGAAAAAGCCTTCCGCCCTATTCGCAAAGATATTCAATTAGTATTTCAAGACCCTTTTGGCAGTTTAAACCCTCGCATGACTATCAGTGACATTCTGGAAGAGGGTTTGATGATTCACACGATATTAAACGCGGATGAGCGCCTGACGCGGATGCAGCAAACCCTTGGGGAAGTGGGTTTTGAGTCGAATGTTCTTAACCGCTATCCCCATGAGTTTTCCGGCGGTCAACGCCAGCGCATCGCTCTTGCCAGAGCCATCGTACTGCGCCCCGCTCTGGTGATTTTGGATGAACCGACCTCCTCTCTGGATCGCCGATTGCAGTTACAGCTGATTGACTTGCTCCGTGAATTACAAAGAAAATACGGCTTGTCTTATATTTTTATCAGTCATGATCTCTCTGTTGTTCGTGCCATGAGCCACCGCATTGCCGTTTTGAAGGATGGCGAGATAGTGGAACGGGGAGACACAGAAACAATCCTGAACTCCCCACAACATAGTTACACTCAAGCCCTGTTTAACGCTGCGCTCTCGGAATAACAGGCTCTAACGAGCCTCCTCCTGACAGTTCCCCCTGCTTTCTATATTTCAATACGTAGTCGATGCAGGTTTCATCTATTCGTATAGATATATGATTGTATAATATATCTATAAGAATCAGGCCAGGCGAAGAGTCTGCGCAAGATGTTACGAAAGGATAGTTAAAGCAGCTAGGGTCAGGACTGGGTGAGAGAGGCCTTATTAAACAGACGGAAGAAGTTGTCAGTTGTCGCTTGCGCCAGCTCTTCTACAGAAACCCCTTTTAACTCAGCAAGGTAACGAGCTACATCTGCTACATATTTGGGTTCGTTGGATTTGCCACGATGGGGAACCGGCGCCAGATAAGGGGCATCGGTTTCAATCAGAAGACGATCCAGAGGCACTTTTTTAGCCACATCGCGCAGAGCGTCGGCATTGCGAAAGGTGACGATACCAGAAAGTGAGATATAGAAATTCATATCCATGGCAGCCTTTGCCATATCCCAGTTTTCCGTAAAGCAGTGCAGAACACCCGCAGATTCTTGAGAAGCATGGGCATGCATAAGGTCCAGAGTGTCCCGCCGCGCATCGCGGGTATGAATAATCACCGGCAACTGGCTTTGAGCAGCTACCTGCAGCTGAGTGACAAATCGCTGCTGCATCTTCTCTTTTTCATCTTTGGCATAGTAGTAGTCCAGCCCGGTTTCACCAATAGCTACCACCTTATCGTGCTTTGTGCACTCAAGAAGTTCTTCGGCTGTGGCCTCGCGGGACTTGCCTTCCAGCGGGTGTACCCCTACGGAGGCCCAGACATTATTCTGCTGAGCCAGCTTCAAAACAGCGGGGAAGTTCTCCATATCGATACAAACGCAAAGGATTCCATTCACCCCTGCTTCATTGGCAGCGGCAATGGCTGCCCTTATATCTCCGTTATAGGGAGCAAGATCCAGTCGATCGAGATGACAGTGGGAGTCTACAAACATGAAGATTCTAAATAGCTTACATTGTACTGGTCGGGCGCTCGGAACTGATTGTGCCGGCCAGATAAGTTTCGATTTTTCCACGAACCAGATCATCTGAGTCCGTGAACTGAATACCAATACCCTGTTTGAAGTTACCATGAGCACCTTTGGGGGTCACCCAGGCTACCCGGCCGGCCACAGGCAGTTTGCCCGGCTCATCCATCAAGGTCAGGCGAAGGAACACTTCATCCCCGACTTTGTAGGTTTTTTTTGTTGGAATAAATAGCCCTCCCCCCTTCAGAAAAGGCATATAGGACGAATAAAGTACAGCTTCATCTTGAATGACCACAGAAAAAATATTAGCTTTCGCACCGCCCAGCCCTGCCATAAAGACTCCCCCGTTATTCTTCTCAATCGTCGTTCTTAAAAACTGTCTTATTTACATTCTATACGGTTAACGCGAGCCAGCGACCCAGAACCGCTTCAATCAGCAGTTGTTTATTCAAAGTCACCTGAGATTGCACAATGGCCCGTTGCTCTAGAAGCCATTGCAGTGTATTCAGCAGCCTGCGGCTACCCGCACGATCACCGATATACCGGAACATTTTCGCCATATCATCTGTTTCCAGATACTTATTCTGCCCCGTAGTGGAGTAGCGGATCATCTCCTGCACCCACAGACACAGCCATTCCAGCACAATAACCTGATCATAAGCCTGCCAGTTCAGTGCCAACTCCGCCGGTGTCAGCTTGCCTCGGCTAAGACCTGCCAGGCCGGATTTCATAGCCTCTCGCTGTTCAAGCAGGCCTTCCTGCTCATAGCGCAAAGCCGTGGAAGGCTCACCAGCCGCAAGTTGTAGTAGGATTCTGGCTTTCTCATCTTCCGGCACATGTTTCTTCAGCCAGAGTAAGGCATCTTCCGTGGAAGGGCGTGAGAACAGTACCTGCTGACAACGGCTGCGAATTGTAGGCAGCAGGCTGCTTACCTGCTGGCTGACCAATAGCATCAAGGTATCACGGCCGGGTTCTTCCAGACACTTCAGCAGTGCGTTAGCTGAGCTGATGTTCATGGCTTCAGCCGGACACAGAACGACAACACGAAAACCACCCTGTTGTGGGGTTTTCTCGGTAAACTCAATCATGGCGCGCACCTGTGCCACCTTGATCTGCTTGCCCCGCTCTTCAGGCTCAATGAGCAGAAGGTCGGGGTGAGTTCTCGCCTTATTCAACTGACAGTTCCGGCAACGTCCACAGGCCATGCCGGACGTTTTCTCCTGACACAGTACATACTGGGCAAAAGCCAGTGCAAACTCCCGTTTGCCAACGCCAGACTGCCCACGCAGTAACAAAGCATGGGGAAGCTGGTTATCCGCAAGGCGCTGGGACAACTGTTGCCAGTTACCCCCGTGCCAGGTCATAGGCTGATGCAGATCAGCCATGATTGACTCGCTTGCCAAGTACTTCGGCTATGGCCACCTGTACGTTCTCGATAGACTGGGATGCATCCACAATCTCAAACCGCTGGGGTTCGTCGTCAGCGCGGGCCAGGTAGCCCTGACGCACACGCACGAAGAAATCTGTTTTTTCCTGTTCGATACGATCCAGCTCACCACGACCCGATGCCCGGGCCATACCCACTTCCACTGGCAGGTCCAGCAGCAATGTCATATCCGGGCGAAGCTCACCCTGAACAAGAGACTCCAATGTAGAAAGAGCCTTAAGGCTCAAACCACGCCCCGCTCCCTGATAGGCAAAGCTGGCATCGGTAAACCGGTCAGACAGCACCAGCTTGCCAGCCGCCAAAGCTGGTTTAATCACAGACTCGATATGCTGGGCACGGGCTGCGAACATCAGCAGCAGCTCGGTCATATCCGCAACTTTCTCATCACCAGGTGCCAACAGCAATTCGCGGATACGCTCCGCGAACGGTGTGCCACCGGGTTCACGGGTCTGGATAAAGTCGATATTCCTCTCTTTCAGCCAGGTAGAAATAAATTCAATGCTGGTTGTTTTTCCCGCACCTTCCCCACCTTCAACTGTGAGGAAAAATCCGGGGTAATCAGCATTTGCGCTGTTATGTCCCAAGTCAGACATATCTCTTCCTGTCTCTAATTTTGCACCGTTGCCTCATTGGCAACAGGTAAAGGCGTACTCCGGTAATCATCACGCCTGTTCAACTGGTATTTTCTCACAGCTCTATTGTGTTCTGCGAGCGTTGTAGAGAATTTGTGAGAGCCATCGCCACGAGCTACGAAATATAGCGCCTTTCCATCGGCCGGGTGGAGCGCGGCATGGATAGATTCACGTCCAACAGATGCAATCGGTGTGGGCGGCAAACCATTAATACGGTATGTATTGTAGGGGGTATGCGTATTCAAATCCCTTCGACGAATACGGCCGTCATAAGCACTGCCCATACCATAAATCACCGTTGGATCACTTTGCAGACGCATGCCTTTTTGCAATCTGCGCACAAATACCCCAGCAATAACTGACCGCTCTGCAGGTACAGCTGTTTCCCGTTCAATAACAGACGCGAGCACCAGTGCCTCATAAGGTGTTTTATAGGGAAGTCCCTCCTGGCGCCCTTTCCACTCATCATTCAGCACATCCAGCAGACGCTGATGGGCGCGGCGGAGAATGGAAAGCTCGGTATCACCGGCTTCGAAATAATACGTGTCGGAGAAAAACAACCCTTCGGGAGACGGCGCACTAATTTTTAAAATCGCCTCAAGCTTGCCATCATCTGCTGCCAGCACTTTTTCCAGTCGGGTGTCCGACCAGTCCTGAAGATTCTCTGCCAGAGTTTTTCCTTCTACCAGAGTCACCGCATGCTGAATCACATTTCCTGAGGAGAGATGGTCAACCAGAGCAACCACCGTTGAACCTGACTCAATATTATATTCACCTGCCACAAGGCCTGTATCTTTGCCTGTTAAACGACCATAAGCCTTTAACAGCAGAGGCTGGTCGACCAAACCTTCTTCCGTTAAGCGATGAACAACACCGGAGAAATTCTCCCCACGCTCAACTACAAACTGGGTATCAGTATCAACAACAGGCTTTTTCAGCCAGGAGGAAACATAAGCATAGGCACCAGCTACAGAAGCAACAGCCAGTACTATCAAAAGAGAAACGATTTGAAGAACACGTTTAATCATTAAAGAGCTGAACTACCTCTTTTCGAAACTTTCGGGTCACCGGACCGGGAAGCCATGTTCGGCCAGCACATTCGCGCACAGGCCATATTCCCATCACACTATTGGCAAAAAATACTTCGTCGGCTTGCCGCACATCATCCAATGTGTACTGACCTACACGAAATAATACATTCTGAGAGAAAGAATCAATCAACCACTGCCGCATGACCCCTTCTACCCCACACAGGGAAAGATCAGGTACAAGGACATCTCCTGATGCTACCAGAAAAACATTACTCATAGTGCCTTCTATCACATTGTCGTGAATATCAAGCACCATGCCTTCTGCAAAATCCTGGGTAGTAAACTCCCCACGGGCAAGCACCTGTTCGAGACGATTCAGGTGTTTCAAGCCTGCCAGAGTTGGAGAATGACCGAGACGGGTTTCGCATACCTTCACTCTTACACCGTCGTTCACCCAATCATTAGCGGCCGGCGTTCTGGGAAATAAACCTAAAACAGTGCGCCCCTTTGCTCCGAGCGGATTGTATCCTCGCCCACCACTGCCACGGGTGACAGTAATTTTGAGCACACCATCTTCACAACCCTGGATAAAGCGTTCCACCTGCTGCTCAAGCGCTGGCATCTGCAAAGGCAAACGAAGACGGTCGCACCCCCTCTGTAAACGACGAAAGTGCAATAACTTCAGCGGCAGCCGCCCATTTACGACCCGAATCGTTTCAAAAACACCATCTCCATATTGAAAACCTCGATCAGAGACCGGTACAACATCAGCCGGCTCACCATCCACCAGAAACAGAGGAAGAGACACGCTCAAAATATCAGCCTATTGCAGTGTATTGCACGCTATTTATAACGGGAAAACGCCAGCGTGGCATTGGATCCGCCAAAACCAAATGAGTTGGAAAGCGCATGTTCAATGCGCATACAGCGTGAGCTGTGTGGCACATAATCCAGCACACAGCCCTCATCAGGATTATCAAGATTGATAGTGGGCAAAGCCACTTGCTCGTGGATGGACTGCGCTACCAATACTGCCTCCAATGCCCCGGCAGCACCAAGAAGATGGCCGGTCATGGACTTGGTAGAACTCATCGCCAGATGCTGTGCATGATCACCAAACACCCGCTCAACTGCCCGGGATTCCACCACGTCCCCTGCAGGGGTCGACGTACCGTGGGCATTGATATAGTCCACTTGATCAACATTCAGGCCTGCATCTTTCAAAGCTCCGGTCATGGATTGCATAGCACCATGGCCGTCTTCTGGTGGAGACGTCATATGATAGGCATCGCCACTCATGGCAAACCCACTGACTTCCGCAAGAATGTTAGCACCACGCTTTTGAGCATGCTCCAGTGATTCCAGCACGACAGCGGCAGCACCATCGGACAATACAAAGCCATCACGGTCTTTATCCCAGGGGCGGCTTGCCTTCTCAGGCTCACAATTACGGGAAGAGAGCGCACGAGCCGCAGAGAAACCAGCAATACCTACTTCCGCAGAGCCCTTCTCTGAACCGCCGGCAATCATGACATCCGCATCACCCCAGGCAATAGTCCTGGCAGCCATACCGATACAGTGAGTCCCTGTCGTACAAGCCGTTGTGAGGGCAAAGTTAGGGCCCCGGAGGTTGTACTGCATAGAAAGCCAACCCGCTACCATATTGGTGATAGAAGAAGGAATAAAAAAGGGTGAAACACGGCGAGGACCTTTTTTCTCCAGCAGGGAAACAGTCTCCTCAATAGTGGTGATACCGCCAATACCAGAACCAAAGGCAACGCCCGCTCTGGGGCTGAGGGCCTCATCAACCTCAAGGCCAGCATTCTGTATGGCCTCGATAGAAGCCGCCAGACCATATTGAAGAAACAGATCCATCTTGCGGGCATCTTTGGGATTAAGCCAGTCAGCCACCTGAAAGTCGTTAACAGCCCCGCAGATTTTCACGGGATAAGAGGATGTATCGAAGTGCTCTATCAGGCCAATACCGCTCTGCCCTTCTAAAAGTTTATCCCAGGTTGCCTGGAAACCTGATGCCAGTGGTGTAATAGCCCCCACGCCGGTAATAACAACACGTTTGCGGTTCATTTTTTTCTCCTGCAATATCCTGTTGCAGCAGGGCTATGGTGCCCTGGTCTCCTCACCCAAATAAAGAAAGGCCGCACTGTTTCCAGTCAGTTAAGAGCTGGTCATGTGCGGCCTCTTTGGAATTCTCGTCAAAGGATGACGTGAAAATGATTACTGGTGAGCAACTACGTAATCGATAGCTTCCTGCACAGTAGTAATCTTTTCAGCTTCCTCATCGGGAATCTCGGTTTCGAACTCTTCTTCCAGAGCCATCACGAGTTCTACCGTGTCAAGGGAGTCGGCGCCGAGATCTTCAACAAAGGAAGACTCATTGCTTACTTCCTCTTCCTTAACGCCAAGTTGCTCGCAAACAATCTTCTTGACGCGTTCTTCAATAGTACTCATGCCTTGCTTCGCTCCTATCTATTCCATGCAGACTGAACTGCGAAAGAGTAGTGTATATAAACGCTTGAATGAATTTCAAGCGGCTAATTCAATCAAACTTATCAATGCGAGTCTATAGCGTGATACCTTAGTTATGCACCTATGCATACGCCAAGTATCACCCCATATACATTCCGCCATTTACGTGCAAGGTCTCACCCGTTACGTAAGCACCTTCGTCGCCCGCCAAAAACGCCACGACACCAGCAATTTCCTTCGGATCACCCAGACGCCCAAGAGGAACTTGAGCCAGCAGATTCAAACGATGTTCTTCTGGTAAACCCCGGGTCATATCTGTATCGATAAATCCTGGGGCAACCGCATTTACGGTAATCTGACGGCTACCCAGTTCACGGGCCAGAGAGCGAGTGTAACCCTCAAGGCCTGCCTTCGCGGCAGCGTAGTTGGACTGGCCGGCATTCCCCATGGAACCAACAACGGAGCTGATGTTAATAATCCGACCCCAGCGTGCCTTCGTCATGCCACGAACACACGCCTTACTCATGCGATAGATGGAACTGAGATTCGTGTTGATCACACTGTCCCATTCATCATCCTTCATGCGCATCAGGATATTATCCCGGGTAATCCCTGCATTATTCACCAGAATTGTCGGGGCGCCAAATTTTTCAGCAATCTCTTTTACAACGGCAATGATGGATTCCGGGCTGGAAACATCCAAACACATACCTGTGCCCGCCACACCATTGTGAGATAAAACTTCAGCTATCGCAGCCGCACCAGACTCACTGGTTGCAGTACCAATGACCGTTGCGCCTGCAGCCCCCAGCCGCAGCGCAATAGCACGACCAATCCCCCGGCTGGCACCTGTGACCAAAGCCACCTTTCCAGACAGACCAGCATTATCCTGCTGCATGCCTATGAATCCTCCCATTAACTCAGATCAGCTTTTCTGCACATGTTATGCGTCAGGTAAGGCTGAAAGATTTTCCATCCCGACAACCGGCACAGAACGCTCAATTCGCTTCCCAAGCCCTGCCAGCACTTTGCCAGGGCCACATTCGTTAAACCCCGCTACACCATTCGAAACCATATAGCGCACAGATTCCACCCAACGTACAGGCTGACTCAGCTGACTCACCAGATTCGTACGGATCACATTGACATCATTCGCTACGCTTGCCGTCACATTCTGCACAACCGATATAGATGGCGCAGACAGCATAATAGAGTCAAGATCTTTTGCCAGACGTTCGGCCGCGGGCTTCATCAGGGCACAGTGGGAAGGCACACTGACAGGCAGGGGCATCACCTTACGGGCACCAGCCTCAGCAAATACGGTAGCCGCACGCTCAACCGCAACTGCAGAGCCTGCGATGACCACCTGACCGGGAGCATTAAAGTTAACGGCCGAGAGAACCTCACCGTCTTGTGCAGTGTCCTGGCACAGTTCGATAACCTTTTCATCGTCCAGCCCCAGCACTGCAGCCATGGCACCCTCACCCGGAGGAACAGCTTCCTGCATATAGATACCCCGGTTACGCACCAGATGTACAGCATCAGCAAAGCTCAACACTCCCCCCGCAACCAGCGCAGAGTATTCACCCAGGCTATGGCCTGCCACAAACTCCGGCTGTGCACCACCACGGGCCTGCCACAGGCGCCACAGGGCAACACTGGACGTCAGCAACGCTGGCTGGGTGTTTTCTGTAGAGTTCAATGCGTCTGCGGGGCCTTCGAGAATCATCCCTCGCAGATCGAAACCTAAAATATCGCTGGCTTCCACCAGCGTGTCGTTGACAATGGCTTCCTGAGCCGCAATTTCGGCCAGCATACCCACCTTTTGGGAACCCTGCCCTGGGAAGATAAAAGCAGTACTGGAACTCATTGGTTCTGAAAATCCTGTTACTGAAAAGGTTGAGCATCAAATATGAAGACATCGGCGTCTACATGATCGGGTACTCATTATAGGGAAATCGAAGTCGACAGTCGGTAAAAATATGTTGCACAGACATTGCTGCAAGGTAACAGAAAGGTGACATTCCTGTGCCGATAGCTAGAGCATCAACTCTAACCGCTCGTTTATATGCAGCACAGCGGATTGCTCCACAGCCTTCACAGCCTGATCTATTGCATACCCAAACTGTCGCTTATCTGAAGCGCCATGGCTCTTAACGACCACACCCTGCAAACCCAGCAGAGTGGCGCCATTAAACTGGGATGGATCTATTGCAGAGGACAACCCTTTAACAAACGGACGCACAAGCTTTAGCAGCAGCCTGCCCCTCCAGGACAAACCTTCTCCCTGAAGCAGCCTGGATACAACCAGACGGACGGCCCCTTCACTGGCTTTCAAGGCCACATTCCCCGGATAGCCATCACACACAACCACATCCACACGGCCAGAGAACAGATCAGTCCCCTCCACATAGCCGAAATAGTTCAGGCTTTCATGAGATTCCAGCAGCTGCCCCGCAAGGCGCACCCGCTCACAGCCTTTTATATCCTCTTCACCCACATTCAACAGCCCCACACGAGGCTGGGCAATACCATGCACCTCACTCATCATTAACGAGCCAAGCACGGCAAACTGGAGAAGCTGGTCAGAAGAACTGTCGACATTCGCCCCCAGATCAAGCAACAGGGTCTGGCCAGATGCAGACGGCACCTGCCCAACCAGTGCGGGGCGATCAATTCCGGGAAGGGTTTTCAGGAGATGGCGCCCCATAGCCATTAGCGCTCCGGTATTGCCGGCACTGACACAGGCCTGAGACATACCCATAGCAACCTGCTCAAGGGCAAGCCACATGGAGGAGTCCTGTTTACGGCGCAGAGCCAGAGAGGGGCGATCCTCCATAGTCACGGTCTGACCCGCATGCACGACGGTGACTCTGCCATCGTTATCGGAGGGGAAATTATTCTCTTTCAGGCTTACACGAATGAAAGAGGCATCCCCGACAAGCACCAGATGTAAATCCGGATGCCTGACAAGCGCTTCCTGCGCAGCCTGAATACGAGAATGGGGACCGCAGTCCCCACTCATCATATCCAGCGCAATGGTCTTCACAGGACCCAAAGCGTGAATTACTCGCCTTTGTCAGCGATAACTTTCTGACCACGGTAGAAGCCGTCTGCAGTCACGTGATGACGGCGGTGAGTTTCACCGGAAGCCGCATCTACAGACAGAGAAGGAGCGGTCAGAGCGTCGTGGGAACGACGCATGTCACGCTTGGAGCGAGTCTTACGATTTTTTTGAACTGCCATTGGAATAATCTCCTAAAAATCACTTGCCGGTTTTCAAGCCGGCCAGCACACTGAACGGGTTGGGGCGCTGGACGTCTTCGACATCCAACTCATCAGCACCGCCTTCCGGCAGAGTGCTGTATGTTTCCTGGTTGCTATGGCAGGTATCGTTCTCGTGGTAAGCGAACGCTGGCATATTAAGAATCACCTCTTCCTCAAGAAGGGGCAACAACTCAACAGCTTCGTCTTCCACAAACAGCGGATCGAGATTGGCCGGTAAATTCCGGGCCTGCTCATCGTTCCGTACGACTGCCATGTTGACACAGGCAACAAACTGAATCTCAGCCACATCAAGACAACGCTGACAAACCATGGAGAGGGTTGCTTCCAGTTCACCTGTTACCAGAGGCCGACGCTGTTCGTCCACCTCAAAGCGCAGGTTAACACTGATTTCAGCCCGATCATCAGCAAGCATGTCTTTGAGCCTGGGGCATGAGGCTACAGGCAAAACACCCTGCAGCTCGGCACTTTGATAAGCCAGCTTGCGGGGTGAAATATGCTTGGGTAACTGTCCGTTAAACATAAGCGCGCAATAATAGGGACATCAAAACTCGGTGTAAAGATGCAATACATGATTTCCACGCACCGGATTGACCCTATAGACTAGTGCACAATCGCTATTTTATATGCCACTCTATGGCGAAACTTTCCTAACATACCAGACAAAGCTTCAAAAAATCACCATGAAGATCATTCTGGCGTCCGGCTCTCCTTATCGCAAACGACTGCTTAAGCGCCTCAATCTCACATTTGCCTGCATCAGCCCGGACATTGATGAAACTCCACGCCCCGGAGAAACACCCAGTCAACTTGCAGGCAGGCTTAGTGAAGAAAAGGCACAGGCTGTTGCCAGGGACAACCCTGACAGCCTGATTATCGCTTCTGATCAGGTTGCCGTGCTAGGCCAAACCATTCTGGGCAAACCGGGAACAGAAGAAAGTGCCTTTAGACAGCTCAAGGAATCCAGTGAACGAACGGTTGAGTTTCTGACCAGCATCACGATTATCATTCCCAGCCAGAACAAACCTAAAACCTGTGTCGTTCCTTACAAGGTCAAATTCCGTTCGTTAAGCGATAGTGAAATCACACGGTACATTCAGGCAGATAATCCTCTGGATTGTGCCGGAAGTTTTAAGTGGGAGCAGCTGGGTATAAGTCTGTTTGAAGAGATGGAAGGAAGTGACCCAACAGCACTGGAAGGGTTACCGCTGATTACGTTGTGTAAGCTTTTGCGGCAGCGAGGTATCAACCTGCCCTGACAACTCACTGACCGTAGGCAAAACAGGGCTGCGACCCAAAAGCCACAGCCGTGTTATCCAACAAACAATCAGCGAACAACCGGCCCCTCAAGACCCAGCTGAACGCCAAGAGTCTCGGCAGCACTCGCCCCTATCTGGCGGGCAAAACGTTCAACGACACTTGGCTTGGAAGTGAAATCAACAATCTCTTCCACTCCGATCACCTCGCGGGCCACATAACCTGAACTGCCAAGCCCATCAACTAAACCAAGCTCAAGGGCCTGCTGCCCCGTCCAGATCAGACCTGAGAAAATTTCAGGATCATCTTTCAGGCGATCACCACGCCCTTCTTTCACCTTCTCAATAAACTGCTCATGAATATTGCGCACCGTACCACGCAGGTGCTGGGCAATTTCAGGATCTTCCGGCTGGAATGGATCACTCAAAGACTTATGCTCGCCAGAGGCATAGAAGCGGCGAGTCACCCCCACCTTTTCCATAACACCTTCAAATCCGAAGGTAGCCATGTAGGCACCGATAGAGCCAACAACCGAACCACGATCCGCATAAATCTCATCTGTAGCCGCTGCCATATAATAAGCAGCTGAAGCGCCCACATCTGCAATCACACCATAAACCTTCAGGTCGTCACGGGTAGCCTTCAGACGATTGACTTCATCGTACACATAACTGGCCTGCACCGGACTGCCCCCAGGGCTGTTAATACGCAGGATGACACCTTTAACCTTTTCATCTTCAAAAGCACGTCGCAGACCTGTCACGATAGTGTCCGCACTGGCAGGTTTACCTGCCGCAATGGGGCCGGAGATATCAATCAGCGCTACGTATTCGCTCGGGGCGGGCTTCCCTCCTTTCAGAGAGAAGGCCACAGAAGCGATAGCTGCAAACAGCCAGATAAAGAACAGAAATCGGAAAAATATACTCCAGCGTCTTGCACGACGCTGCTCCTGTGCAGCACTGAACAGCAGCTTTTCAATTAACTCACGATCTTCTGAAGCCATGGATTTTCCACCATCCTGGTTATCGGACATTTATTATTCTCCCGATGCTTTTTATTCGGGTGCAATCCTGAATATATCAGACCTGTGGCAATCCGTTGAGCACCTCCACCAACTCATCAGGCAGGGGCGCATCAAATTCTCGATAGCTGCCATCAGGAAGGTTAATACCCACCTTTGCCGCATGCAGAAAAAGGCGTTTCAGCCCTGCCTGCTCTGCAAGTTGTGCTGTGCGCTCATAACCATACTTGGAGTCACCCAGAATCGGATGCCCGGCATGAAGAGTGTGCACACGAATCTGGTGGGTGCGCCCTGTCTCAAGGCTTGCCTCAATCAGGGTGGACTCTCCATAGCGCTGCAGCACCTTAAAACGGGTACGGGATGCTTTGCCATCAGGATGTACGCTCACCATCCGCTCACCGGATTGCAGCACATTCTTTTGCAAAGGCGCCGACACTGCTGTCTTGCGGGCTGGCCAGCGACCATCTACCAGTGCGTTATAAACCTTCAGCATGTGATGTTCACGAATCTGGGCATGGAGATGACGCAGCATGCTTCTTTTCTTGGCAACCAGAAGACAGCCGGAGGTATCCCGATCAATGCGATGCACAAGCTCCAGAAAACGGCAATCCGGGCGTAACTGCCGCAAAGCCTCAATAACACCGAGAGTGACACCGCTACCGCCATGAACCGCCAGGCCACTGGGCTTATTAAGCACCAGAAGGGAATCATCCTCAAACAAGATGGCAGCCTCCAGCTTTCTCGCCACATCCATACCAGGAGCCACCGGCATTTTCGCTTCGGACACCCGAACTGGGGGTACACGTACTACATCGCCACTCTGGAGCTTGGTTTCCGCCTTGGCACGGCCCTTGTTCACCCGCACCTCACCTTTTCGGATTATACGGTAGATACGGGTTTTGGGGACGCCCTTCAGAACGTAACGCAAAAAATTGTCGAGGCGCTGACCTGCCTGATCCTCATCAACAGCGATAAAGCGAACAGCCGGGCTACCTGTATCAGACGTTTTGCGAGGGCGCTCAGGGGATTTTCGTACATCCGGACGGCCGGATTTAAAAACTTCATTTCTCATCCGCCAATGGTAACAGTTTTCCTGCAGTTTGAAGCACTTAGGAATAGCTGATATATTTCCAATACTGCTGTGAGCTGAACGTGCGCTACATAAAAGCTGCAGGCAATCACAGCAGAAATAGGTAACAAAGTGATAAGAAGTCCGTATTTTTGCACTAAGGTCATGGAGAAAATTGCCCTTATGGCAGTCCAACAGACCAGTGCCCTGTACGGCGCGCCTGACCGGATGATCCATCAGTTATCTCTGTCGGACATGCCCCTAAGGCACATTTACAGAATGGCGCAGAGAGATAGAAAGAGACTCTGCACTGCGAGTTAACCAGCGCTATCCAGATTGACTGGACGCTCCTATTACAAATTCAAGTAGTCAAGGGTTCAGGCACTCGATCCCTGCTGAGAAACGCCCAGATCATGTAAAGGCTTTAAAACTCGGCAACAGGTAAGACCTGAACCCTGGTTCGCCCAAGGCGAGATTAGCCCCTGAGCCGAAAGCGCTCAGGGCATTCCCTGTTGTGTGGAGTTCGTAAAACGAACACACCCCACAGCTTCAGGATGAAAAGAAGAATGAATAATAGGACGCACCAGGCATGAAGAGGATGGCCTAACAGATAGAACCGGATTTGCATGAAAAGAATGCTAATCAATGCAACTCAGCAGGAAGAGCTGCGTGTTGCACTGGTCGATGGCCAAAAGCTTTATGATCTCGATATTGAGTCTGGAGCACGAGAACAGAAGAAAGCCAACATCTACAAAGGTAAAATTACCCGCGTAGAGCCCAGCCTTGAAGCGGCTTTCGTAGACTTCGGCTCCGAGCGACATGGCTTCCTCCCTCTCAAGGAAATCTCCCGCGAATACTTTACCGGCAACCCGGGTTCCGGCCGTCCCAGCATCCGTGATGTTATTAAGGAAGGCCAGGAAGTCATTGTTCAGGTGGACAAAGAAGAGCGCGGCAACAAAGGCGCAGCCCTTACCACTCTGATAAGTCTGGCTGGTCGTTACCTGGTGCTGATGCCTAACAACCCTCGTGCCGGTGGTATCTCTCGCCGCATTGAAGGTGACGAGCGCACCCAGCTTCGCGAAGCTCTGGCCCAACTGGATATCCCATCCGAAATGGGTGTCATTGTGCGTACCGCTGGCCTGGGCCGTGACGCCGCCGACCTGCAATGGGATCTCAATTACCTGCTGAAAGTGTGGAACTCCATCAAGGACGCTACCCAGAACCGCCCTGCTCCCTTCCTTGTTTATCAGGAAAGCAACGTCACTATCCGCGCAGTTCGTGACTACCTGCGTCAGGACATCGGCGAAGTTCTGGTGGACAACCCAGTGGTTCATAAAGAAGCTCTGGAGTTTATCTCTCAGGTCATGCCTCAGTACCAGAACCGTGTGAAGCTTTACCAGGATGAAGTACCTCTGTTCAACCGTTTCCAGATTGAAAGCCAGATCGAATCTGCATTTCAACGCGAAGTGAAACTGCCTTCCGGTGGTTCCATCGTTATCGATCCTACCGAAGCTCTGGTCTCTATCGACATCAACTCCGCTCGCGCAACCCGTGGCGGTGATATCGAAGAAACCGCACGCAACACCAACCTGGAAGCGGCAGAAGAAATCGCCCGCCAGCTGCGTCTGCGTGATATTGGCGGCCTGATCGTGATCGACTTTATCGACATGAGCGCCAACAAGAACCAGCGCGACGTTGAAAACAAGATGCGCGAAGCCTTACAGATGGATCGTGCCCGCGTTCAGCTGGGTCGCATCTCCCGTTTCGGCCTGCTGGAAATGTCCCGCCAGCGCCTGCGCCCTTCTCTGGGTGAAACCAGTGGCATCGTTTGCCCACGCTGTAACGGTCAGGGCACCATCCGTGACATTCACTCTCTGGCACTGTCGATTCTGCGTCTGGTTGAAGAGGAAGCACTCAAAGAGCGTACATCTGAAATCCGCACCACAGTCCCTGTAGCCGTCGGCACATTCATGCTGAATGAAAAGCGTGACATGATCAGCCGCATTGAGAAGCGCAGCAACACCCGTGTACTGGTGATTCCTAACCCTCACATGGAAACACCACACTTCGAAGTACAGCGTCTGCGTGATGATCATGTCGGTGAAATCCCTGCCAGCAGTCTGGAAATCAGTAATGAAATCCAACCAGAAGCTCAGGAATACCTGCAGGACAAGGAACTTCAGAAGACTCCCAAGGCCGCTGTCAGCAACATTACCCCCAACCAGCCTGCCCCTGCCCGCAAACCCACTTCCCAGGCGGCTCCACAAGAGTCTGGTGGCGGCCTGCTGAAAGCGATTGCCAAAACCTTCGGCAACCTGTTCTCAGCTCCTGAAGAGGAAGTGAAACCTGAGCCAAAGGCCAGGCAACAGCGTCAGGACAAGCCTCGTCGTCAAGGCAGCAACCGCAACGAAGGCCGTGACAGCCGCGGTGAAGGTCGAGACAACCGTCGCAATGATCGCGGACGTAGCAACGACCGCCGTCGTGATGATCGCAACACCCGTAACGAGCAGCGCAATGCTCGTAACGAGCAACGCAACGAACAACGTGATGGCCAGCAGGAAGAGCGTCAGAACCGTCGCCAACCTCAGCGTCGCAACGAACAGCGTGGCGATCAGCAGGAGCGCCGCGATCGTCGTCGTGATGACCGCCGTCAGCAGCAAGACGAACGTCAGAACGAAGCCAGTACCTCTGAATCCATGAACCGTCCGCAGCAAAACACTGCCACCGGTGATCAGGAAGAGAGGCGCCGTCGCCCACGCAACCTACAGAACCGTCGCCGCAACAACCGTCCATCCCAGCGGGATCGCGCCCCTGTTGAAGCACAGAAAACTCAGGAAGCTGCCGTACCTGTTCAACAGGAAAGCCAGCATCAGAAGCCTGTCGAGCAGCCAGCACCTGCACAGCAGAAGCCACAGAGAGAAGCTCCAACCAAGGCTGATGCCGCCAAACCTGCTGAAACCAGGCCTGCAAAAACTGAAGCTCCTGTCGAAAAGACAGAAAGTAAGCCTCAGCCAGCCGCTCCTGCAGCTGCCCCAGCTGAAAAACCCGCGGCTGCCAAGCCACAGACTCCCGTACAGGAAAAGCAGGAAAAAACCGCTGCACCTCAACAGGACACCAGGCCAGCTCCTGCGGAAAAGCCAGAAGCTGTACAAGAGGCCAGGCCTGTAGAAGCCGCTCCCACAAAAGCGCCTGAGACAGAAGCCTCTGAAGCTAAGGCAGAGAAGCCTGCTGCGGCCGCAACTCCTGCACCAAAAGTGGAAGAGAAAAAGGCACCTGCTGTAGAAAAAACTGTTGCAGAGAAAGCTCCTGAAAAGGCTGCTTCTGAAAAAGCAGAAACCGAGGCTGAGCCAGCTCCACGCCGTCGCCGTCGCGCATCCCGTGCCGCCAACGACCCTCGTGAGATTCGTCGCCGTCGTCTGGAAGAAGAAGCAAAGGCCAAGGCTGCTGCGGAAGCACCTAAGCCAGTGGAAGCAGCCAAGCCTGTGGAAGTGCCCAAGCCTGCTGCCACTCCAGCACCGGCTGCAGAAGAGAAGCCTGCACCTGCAGCGGCTCCGGCACCTGCAAAAGCTGAGAGCGCGCCAGTTAAGCCTGAGCCTGCCCCTGCTCCCACCAAGGAAGCACCTGTTCAACAGGAAGCTGCTAAGACAGAAGCTAACGCTGCTCCCGCAGCACCCGCTGAAGAAAAGCCAGCAACCAAAACGACTGACGAACCTTTCAACCCTGCTCAGTAATCTCTACTGAGGCAAAAAAGCCCCGCTAACTCACGTTGGCGGGGCTTTTTTTATAGGCAAGAAATCTAATAGACTCGGGGTTCCCTCTCAAGCAATACTCCAAAACGCTCACGTACAGCCTGTTGAATCTCTTCAGCCAGAGCGAGAATAGCCTGCCCATCAGCTGAACCATGATTCACCAGCACAAGGGCCTGATGCTTATAAACACCCGCTCCGGATTCACGAACAACGCCTTTAAACCCACAATGCTCAATCACCCAGCCAGCTGCCAGCTTCCAGCGCCCGTTTCCAGCAGGAAACAGTACGATATCCGGCTCTGTTTTTAACAGTTCCTTATAGTGACCATCACAAATCACCGGGTTTTTGAAGAAGCTACCCGCATTACCCAAGTGCTCAGGAGAAGGCAGCTTGGCATTACGAATACGGCAGATGACATCACTCACCAGCTGCCCGGTAACAGGCTGATCTCCTGCCTCCTGCAAAACCTCTTTCTGAAGATGGCCGTAACCGAGGCATGATTCAAAGACTTTTGACAGAGAAAGGGTTACAGAAGTGATCACGTAGCGATCCCGCAATTCACCCTTGAACACCGAATCCCGGTAGCCAAACTGGCACGCGTCAGCATCCAGAGAAATCACTTCCCCAGTGGTCACATCCATAGCTTGCAGTGAGTGAAAAACATCTTTGATTTCGACGCCATAGGCACCGATATTCTGAATAGGAGCCGCACCCACACAACCGGGAATCAGGGAAAGATTTTCAATACCATACAATCCCTGATCCAGAGCCCAGCGCACAAAACCGTGCCAGTTTTCACCGGCACCGGCTTTCACCAGAACACGGCCGTTACTCTCTGTAGTTTCACAGCCGGTTATGGCGACAAGAATCACCAAACCTTCGTAGTCGCCACTGAACACCACATTACTGCCTTCACCCAAAGGGCAAACCGGTAGATTTTCAGCCTTCGCCCATAGCAGCACTTCGCTGAGTTGTTGTTCAGAAGTGACACGGGTCAGATACCGTGCAAAGCAGGAAATCCCCATGGTGTTATGGGGTTTAAGATCAACATATTGATCCACTTTAACATTCACAATTCATCATCCCTGAGGCGGGCAACCAAAATGTCCGCTGCTTTTTCAACCAGATCGGCTTGATCCACCTTAGCCTGTAAAACACCATGGGCCAGAGGAGAGCGACAGATATTATCCAGACAAATCAGCAATACCCGTTTTCGATAGCCGCCGTTTTTCACACCACAGCCTCTTCACACTGCCGGGATGCATAAACAACCCGAACGCGCTCAAGATCAGCCTGAGTATCCACACCAGCAGGAGGCATCTCACAGGCTTCGGCTACATGAATGCGATCACCGTTCCAAAGAATACGCAACTGTTCCAGACTTTCTGTGACTTCAAGAGGGGATTCTCCCCAAGTGACAAAGCGGTTCAGTAAACCCACGCGGTAGGCATAAATACCCAGATGACGCTGATGCAAAGCACTGTTGCCCACACTTTCACGGGTTGCAGAAAAGTGATCACGATCCCAGGGCATGGGCGCACGGCTGAAATAAAGAGCAAGACCGGTCTGATCGGATACCACCTTAACAGCGTTAGGGTCAAACAGTTCCTCTGCTTCGGTAATACGGTGAGACAGCGTTGCCACCGATGCCTGCACACAAGCTTTCAGGTTTTCAGCCACCTGATCAATCACCGCTGGAGGAACCAGAGGCTCATCACCCTGCACATTCACCACAATGTCATCTTCAGCGAAATTGTATTGGGTCACCACTTCCTGCAAGCGGTCAGTGCCCGTGGGATGGTCTGCGCGGGTCATGCACACTTCGGCACCAAAGCCCACAGCAGCGCTCTGCACCTGTTTATCGTCGGTGGCGATAATGATGCGGGAAGCCTTGCTACGGGAGGCTTGTTCCCACACATGCTGAATCATGGGCTTGCCTCCAATATCAGCGAGAGGTTTGCCTGGCAGGCGTGTGGAGGCGAAGCGGGCGGGAATAATTACGGTATAGGACATAAAAAGAGACGGGTTCCGGCCTTAAAGGCGCTCATCGGTGGTCAGGGTGCGCGCTTCAGATTCCAGCATCACCGGAATCTCATCCTGAACGGGAAACGCCAGCCCACAGGGGCGACAGATTAACTCATCCTGCTCGCATTCATGCTTCAAATCCCCTTTGCACAGGGGGCAGGCCAGGATTTCAAATAGCTTTTTATCCATGAAATCACCACTAGTAAGCACCGGTTACAGCCGGATTCAGAGGTTAGATAATCGGCCCAGTACTGTAGTCCAGAAGGACTCCGGAAGCTGGGCCTCAACTGTGAGATACCACCAGTTGTCCCGGGCAAAGGGCCGACACTTGATTGCGTCTTTGGCGGTCATTATAACGGTTCCGTCCCCAAGGGACGACAGATCATCAACGACAAAGCTGTGATGATCGGGAAAAACATGGGGATGCACAGTAAAGCCCTGCTTTTCCAGGGTTGAGAAGAAACGTTGAGGGTTACCAATTCCGGCGACTGCGTGAACAGCGTCACCACTGCCACCCGTAAAGTCACGGGATTTACCATCAACGGGTAGAACCTGTGACGATTTAAGAGTCATTAAAACAGGGTCAACGGGCAATGCTCTCTGGCAGGGGCCATTGGTCACCACCAAATCTACATCCCGTAATCGATCACCGGACTCCCGCAGCGGCCCTGCGGGCAGACAGTAACCGTTACCGAGCCCTCTTGTGCCATCCACCAGTGCGATCTCCAGATCCCGGTGCAGGCGATAGTGCTGAAGCCCATCATCACTGATCACCAGATTGCAGTCCGTCACATCTAACAGGTGCCTCACCGCCCGCTGGCGATCAGCATCCACGACTACCGGCACACCAGTCAGTTCTGCCAGCATCACCGGTTCATCACCACACTGTTCCGGGTCACTTCCCACGCCAACCAGCACAGGGGATGAGCTTTTGTTAGAGGCATAACCCCGGCTGATCACACCCGGCCGATAACCTTCCGCAACCAGCCTTTTTACCAGCGCCGCCACCATAGGCGTTTTACCGGTGCCACCAGCAGTTACATTACCCACCACAATGACAGGCACCGGCGGTTTCCATGGGGGAAACTGCCGAAAGTTTTGATAGCGCCTGGAGGCTTCACGCTTAACAAGGGCTGCCAGAGGAAGGAGAGGTAGCAAAGCAAAACTGAGTTCAGGTCTGTACCAGGCCTGAACCAGTTTTTCAGAAAGTGCGTGTGTAAAGCGGGACAAAAAAATCAGTACCTGTTGCGACGAATATCAATCAACGCGTGTTTTTTACGGGCTGCTGGGTAGCAATACTGAGTTTGGAAAATCCAAGCTCACCCGCCGCCTCCATGGCGACAACCACAGACTCATGGGGTGTTTTGGCATCAGCCGTTAACACCACCGGACGGGTAGTATCGCCACTGGCAGCACGCTCCAGAGCGGCCTTCACAACCTCAAGGCTGTTACCTGGCAGAACCTGACCAGAGATAGCATACACGCCGGTCTGACTGATCTCGATACTGATTTCCCGCCGTTCTTTCACTGCAGTGGTCACCTCCGCAGCTTCCGGCAAATCCACTTCCAGCCGGGATTCCTTGGTAAATGTGGTGGATACCATAAAGAAGATCAGCAGCAGAAAGACAACGTCAATCAGCGGTGTCAGGTTTACACTCACCTCCTGAACAGGCTGGCGGCGAAACCTCATGCCTTCACACCCTTGTTAGACGTGTTCTTACCGGCACTCTTGGTCGTACCGTTTCCCATCTCCTTGAAATCAACCTGACGCTCACCCTGTACAACTTCAACCAATCGGGTTGCATCCTGTTCCAGGGTAACAACCAGCTCGTCCACACGACGTACCAGAAAGCGATGGAAGATGACTGCAGGAATCGCCACACTCAAGCCCGCTGCAGTGGTGACCAGCGCCTTGGAAATACCCCCCGCAAGAATCGCAGCATTGCCACTGCCTTCCAGCATAATCACGGTGAATACGTCGATCATACCAATCACCGTACCCAACAAACCTAACAGTGGGGCAATAGCTGCTACTGTACCCAGAGCATTCAGGTAGCGCTCCAGCTCGTGAACCACCTTACTGGCAGCCTCATCGATACTCTCTTTCATGATCTCACGGCCATGGCGTGCATTGGCCAGTCCGGCAGCCATGATTTCCCCCAGAGGAGAGTTCCGACGCAGCTCTTTCAGTTTGTCATTATTCAGATCGCCATCCTTAAACCACTTCCATACCTGGGGCAGAAGGTTCTTAGGCGCAACTTTTTCCCTTCGCAGAGCCCAGAAACGTTCGATAACAATGGCCATAGCCAGCATAGAGCAGAGGACAATCGGCAGCATCAACCAGCCACCAGCTTTAAACAGTTCGAACACCTGTGGTAACACCTTGTTATGATGGGAATCGGCTTGTAAAAGCAATTTCGCTCACTTTACCACAACCTCCGAGCCAGTCTACCAGCGTGGGACGGAACAGGCTCACAGTTTTCAAGCTGTCGACCATCAGGCAACAATCGCCGCCACCAGCCTCCTGACTCTCCCCGATAACATTTCGCTGTGATACTTTCAGCGTGCCCCAGCAGGTAGGTTTGTGTGCCCGTTTCGGCCGTATTCAGCAGTTTCACATGCCGTTCCCTATAACGCCCCACAACCCGTTTTGATGGGTGATGAAAACGATTGTAAAAACCCGCCGAGACTGCGCCATACTCCGGTTTCACAACGTCGAGAAAAATATCGGAAGAAGAAGTGTCACTGCCGTGGTGGGGCACAATCAAAAGCTGGGCTTCTAACTCACTGCCATACTCTTCCACCAACAGTTTCTCACGGCGGCGGGTAATATCCCCCGCCAGCAGTGCACACTGTTCACCGGTACACACCTTCAACACACAGGAACGGTCATTAACCGGCAGGCTCTCAAACTCCTGTCCTGCCCCAAGAGTGAGAAACTCCACACCATTCCAATGCCATTTCCAGCCAGGCAGACAGTATGCGAAACCCTGATCGTCCGGTGCCATGACCTCAGCATGAGGGAAATACTCTTTCAGAACATCAAGACCGCCGATATGGTCGCGGTCACTGTGGGAAACCAAAACCTTATCAGGTGCCATAATTTCAGCCTGCTTCAGATAAGGAAGAATCACCGCACCGGCCGCAGTAAAGTGGGGGGAGAAACGATCACCAGTATCGTAAACCAAAGTATGATCCCGAGTACGAACTACCACCGCCAGCCCCTGCCCCACATCCAGCACAGTGATGTCTGCTTCGCCCTCATTCAGCTTTTTTATATTCGGAAAAAGCCATGGCAGAAAACAGGCCAGCCCCAGCCAGCGCCAACCCAAAGCCCGTGGGGTTAACAGTAGTAAAACACCGGTAAGAACAATTGCCAACTGCCATAGGGATGGTACTGGAACACTGAATCCCTCAGGGCCAAACTCAACAAACCACTGCAGCATTCTCTGCCACCACTCCAAAGCAACCGCTACAGCCTTGAGAACTTCGATGCCTGCCGGTTCCCAGAACACCGAAAGCCCTAATCCAACAAACATCAGCGGAATAAGCAGCGTACCCACCAGAGGAATAGATACAAGGTTCACTAGTGGAGAAAGCCAGCTCACAGGCTGATGCATACAGGCCAGTACCGGTGCCAGCGCAAGCGCCACAACAATCTGCGCCGAAAACACCCGGCTTAGCCTGAGAGAACCTTTGCGATAACTGAAGGCATACAGTAACGCAGCCACCGCCAGAAATGAGAGCCAGAACCCATAAGCCGTCACCGCCAGTGGCTCAATAACAAGCACCAGCCACAGGGCAAGAAGATAAACCGTAAGTAAGGGAAGACGAAAACCAAAACCCAGGGCAACCACTCCGGTAGCCAGCATAATCAGTGCCCGTTGCACCGGCAGACCAAACCCGGCCAGACAACCATAGAGAACAGCCATTCCCAACCCTGCTGCCATAGAGAAATACGGCAATGGCACGCGGTAAACAGGAATCACTCCAGCCAGCACCAAAAGCCGCACCACACCCCAGCCAAACAGGGCAATCAAGCTGATATGCAGTCCGGAAATCACCAGCAGATGCACGGTGCCTGTCTTACGAAACAATTCCCAAACTTCGGGCGGCATACCTCGTGTATCCCCGAGAAGCAGTGCCCGCACCATGCCACCGCCTTTTTCAGACAAGTGCTCCGCCAGCCAAAGACTTAACCGATTGCGCAGGCCGAGAACAGAAACACCACGAGCTTCAGACAGCAAGAGGTTCTCCACCTGCTCTCCATCACGGACATAGCCTGTTGCCGTTATGCCCTGCCGCAGTAAAACTGTTTCATAATCAGAGGTTCCGGGGCTGGCAAAACCGTGGGGACGCTTTAAACGCACACACAGCTGCCACTGCTGGCCTGGCTTCAACTCCGGCGCGTCAAACCAACTCAGGGAAAGCAGCCCTTTAAAATGTGATTCGTGCTGATTAAAAGTTCCCAGAAACTGAAAGCGCCCACGCCCCTCCCTGATCGAAGGCAGATTAACGATTTCACCCGTAATCAGCACATTCTGATTGCTGCAACTCTCCGGCAGCCAGCCCTGATAACGATACAGCTGGCTCCAGCCTCCATAAACACTCCCCACTATCAGTGCAACCAAGGTCATCCACGTCACTGCAGGGAACGATTTACGGGCAACCAATGTCAGAAGCAACAGGCAAAACACCAGCACAGCCACCGCGACAGGTGAGAAATCTGTAAACAGGCAGGGAGAAACCATTATGCCCACGGCCGAAGCGGCCAGTACCTGCCACATAAGCACCTGTCACGTATGGAGAATAAACAGATTTCAGGGCATACTGCTGTGCTGCCTGAAAAGCCTGAATCATAGACTATTTTGTTGTTCAGGCAGGCTCAGTTAGCAGGCTGCTGCAACGTTGTGAATTATCAAGGAACAGGCCTACTCTATTCGGCATGGCAAGGAAATTGATTCAACGGTATTTACCGGACCCCGCCCAAATCAGGGATAACAAATCTCTGAGGTTTCTGGGTGACCACATTCTTAACCCCAATCTCTGGCATATGAATCGCCGGTCGGTTGCATCGGCGTTTTTTGTTGGGATTCTGGTTGCCTTTATCCCTATACCCTTTCAAATGGTGGTATCAGCCTGTCTGGCGCTGATTATCCAGTGCAACCTGCCTGTATCCGTCGCTCTGGTGTGGATAACCAACCCAGTGACCATGCCTATCATGTGGTACAGCACCTATAAAATTGGCTGCTTTATTCTGCAAACCCCCGTCGCAGCCCATACGGGCTTTGAGGTGAGCGTGGAGTGGTTCACTACAGAATTCAGCCGAATCTGGATGCCTCTCTATCTGGGCTCCTTCCTTACAGGACTGTTTTTTGCCATTATCAGCTACATAGGCATACGCCTGTTCTGGCGCTGGCATATTATCCGAGCCTGGAGGCAGCGGCAAAAAAGACGTAGCCGCTCTGCCAGCGTCTAGAAGGCTCCATTCTGTACTTTTATCTGAAACAAAGTTATTAACGAGCGCATCATGAACAGAAGCAACCGCGGCTTTAGCCGTCGCAAGCCAAAGCTGCAGGGGCGGGGAAAACTGGAAAATGTGATTTCCGACGGCCCACACAGCGACTGGCTGGGCATGCCGGATTACTACATCCACACCCTGACCGTTGAAGGCGAAGAGTACAAGTACCTCAGCGCCGAAAAAAATCTCGATGTAAATGTGGGTGATCTGGTCTGCTTCCGTTACCAGGAAACCACCAAAGAGAAGCGTATCGACAAACGCTCTCTGGGCATTGCCATTGATCCGGCAACCCTGAATCTTTAAAACCAGATAACAAAACAGGCCGCACTCTCGAAAGAATGCGGCCTTTTTGTCTCTGAGACAGAAGCCTTACTCTTCCAGCAACTGCCCATCCACCAGCTTCAACACCCGATCCATCTTACCGGCCAGCTCCGGATCATGGGTCACCACCACAAACGCCGTGTCCACCTTTTCCGCCAGCTCCAGCATCAGCTTTTGAATACGCTCAGCCGTGTGAATATCGAGGTTACCGGTCGGCTCATCCATTAATACCAGAGACGGCTTTGCCACCAGTGCACGGGCAATGGCCACACGCTGACGTTCCCCACCGGAAAGCTCTGAAGGCTTGTGAGTCAAACGCTTTCCAAGGCCCACTATTTCCAGCAACTCTTTAGCACGATTTCGTGCTTCGGATACAGAACAGCCCTTGCGCAGCATCAATGGCATGGCCGTATTCTCCAGGGCGGTAAACTCCGGCAACAGGTGGTGAAACTGATAGACGAAGCCCAAGTGGCGATTACGCAGCTCCCCCCGCTCCACATCACTCATAGAGGCCATATCCTGACCGGAAATCGCTACACTGCCGGAGGAGACATTATCCAGCCCCGCCAGCATATTCAGCAGAGTGGTTTTACCGGAGCCGGAGCTGCCGACAATAGCCACCCGCTCACCACGGCGCACTTTGACATTGATGCCGTTCAGGACAACCAGCTTTTCCGGGCCTTCGTCGTAAACCTTGGTCAGTTCGTCACAAGCCAGCACAACATTATTCAAATCATCACTCATAACGCAGCGCCTCAGCCGGTTGGGTTTTGGCTGCACGCCAGGAAGGATAAAGAGTGGCCAGGAAGCTCAGGCCAAGGCTTGCCACACACACCGTAATCACATCGGACCACAGCAGCTCAGAAGGCAGATAGCTGATGAAATACACATCAGCGCTGAGGAAGTGAATGCCAAACAGCTTCTCGATAAAGCCCACCACCGTCGCCACATTCAAGGCAGCAATCACACCAAGAACAGTCCCCATCAATGTGCCCACCACACCAATCACAGAACCCTGCACCATAAAGATCGCCATAATCGTTCTTGGCTTGGCACCAAAGGTTCGCAGAATGGCGATATCCGCCTGCTTATCAGTCACCACCATCACAAGGGTTGCCACGATATTGAAAGCTGCCACGGCGATAATCAGGGTCAGCAGCAGGCCCACCATTGTCTTTTCCATCTGAATAGCCTGGAACAGACGTCCCTGGGTGCGGGTCCAGTCACTCACGTAATAGCGCCCCGGCAACTGCATGGCTGCATCCCAGGCCAGGCGTGGAGCCTGAAACAGATCGGTCATTTTCAACCGCAGCCCTTCCACACCACTCTGGTAACGCATAAACCGTGCAGCATCATCAATATTGATATAAGCAAGAGAGGCATCCAGATCAGCACCTACAGCAAACAGGCCAGATACACGGAAGCGTTTCATGCGGGGGAACACACCAGCAGGGTTCACAGAGGCATCCGGCAACACAACAGTCACCATATCCCCTACGGAGACACCAAGAGAACGGGCAAGCAGCTCACCCAGCACAATGCGGAACTTACCCTGTTGCAAATCCTCAAGGCTGCCTGCCACCATGTGGTCAGGAAGAATGGACACTGTACCTTCCAGCTTCGGATTGATGCCGTAAAGCATGGTGCCTTTTACCTCCCCGCGGGCAGTGAGCATGCCCTGCCCTTCAATGTAAGGGGCGGAGGCCTCAATACCGGGAATGGCTTCAACGGTTTTCTTAACATCCTGCCAGTCGGTGAGCTCACCGTCGGCGGCAGAAATGGTGGCATGGGGAACCATGCCTAAAATCCGCTGACGCAGCTCCCGGTCGAAGCCGTTCATCACCGACAGCACCACGATCAGCACCATCACGCCAAGCACCAGCCCAGCCATGGACATCCCAGAAATAAACGAAATAAAGTGATTCCGTCGTTTAGCCCGCGTGTATCGCAGGCCAATAAAAAACGGCAGGGGTCTGAACATTCCCGCTCCAGTTCCCGTGAATATGAAAAGAAAGCATTATGCCAGAGAAACATTTCGCCGTCGCCACACCAGGGATTAGCAAAACCCATACCCAGGCCTCATAATGCGCACCCATTTCCAGCTTTTGTGACCTGCCTGACTATGCGTCTGGATCGTTTTATCTGTGAGTGCACCGACCTCACCCGCTCCACTGCCAAAAAAGCCCTTCACCGTGGCGACATCACCATTAATGGCCAAGTGGTAAAAAACTCGGGATACCACGTCAGCGACAGCTGCGATGTACGCTTGCTGGGCCAACCTCTGGTTCACGGTGGCGAGCACTACATCATGCTCAATAAACCAGCAGATACCGTCTGTTCCAATGTGGGAGAAGCGGGCTACGCCTCGGTGCTCACTTTGCTGGACCTTCCTAAAGCAGACACCCTGCAAATCGCAGGCCGGCTGGATGCCGATACCACTGGCCTTGTGCTGATCACCAGCGATGGACAATGGGGACACAAAGTCACCTCCCCCAGAAAAGCCTGTGGCAAACGCTATCGGGTATGG
>NZ_SMME01000648.1:0-405 GCF_009711465.1 Parendozoicomonas verongulae
CGCCAACTTTGGTTCGGTCAGTCTGCTTCATTCTCACCGTCAGGGCAGCCGAGATACACGGTGCAAGGGGAAGCTGAACACGACCTGCCCATGCGGCGCGACCTTCGATTCGGTCAACCTGCTTAGCTCTCACCGCCGGGGCAGCAGAGATGCCCGGTGCAAGTGGAAGCAGAATATCACCTGCTCCTGTGGCTCCACCTTCGATACGGTCAGTCTGCTTAACTCTCACCGCCGGAGCACCTACGACGCCCAATGCAGGGGAAAGCAGAGCACCACCTGCCACTGCGGTATCACCTTCGCTTCGGTCAGCCTGCTTAACTCTCACCGCGGTCAGTAGCGACGCCCAGTGCAGGGGAAGCTGAACACCATCTGCCCTTGTGGCGCCAACTTTGGTTCGGTCAGTCT
>NZ_SMME01000648.1:725-1637 GCF_009711465.1 Parendozoicomonas verongulae
GTTCTCACCGCAAGGGCAGCCGCGACGCCCAGTGCAAGAGACAGCGAATCAAAAAGAAAGGAGACGGGATTTAAAAAGAATCGCTATCTTACTTATTGACTAGCCTTTCGTGCCTGAGTGGGATCGGGGGTTATGCTCGTTGAAAAGGCTGATGCCTCATATCTTTGGCTTATCCTGACCGTTGCTCCCGCTGTTGTTGATGCGGGTACAGACAAGCAGGTAAGTAGCTGTACGCTTGTTTTGCCATCAGGTGAAAGGGAGGCCGATATCATCACAACAGGTCGTATCCGTACGCTATCACCCGTTGTTCAGCCTTTGGACGACACATTTTGTGTATCGGGTCCAGAAAATAGCCTGGTCTGCCAGGGGGGTGGGAGTCTATCCAGAATCAGGCTGTCACGTAAGGACAAAGGAATCCTTGGGCTGATAGCAGAGGGCTCTACCTGCTCCGTAATGTCCAGCAAAGTTCATTCCCCGCCAGCGACGGATGACGTGATAATAACAGGTGAATTTGTTGATGGGTTTCGCTGCCTTTTAACTCTGAGATCCGCGCTTGGGAAATTCATTGCCGGAAAGTTGTTAAACAAGAAATTGAAGAAGTTTATGAAGCTGTATCAACAGTCCCAAGTGATTTTGACTATGATAGCCCTACACTGGAAGTATCAGTATTGAGCCAAAATAAAGAAAGGGCAGTATGCCGAGGACAGCGGAGCACTACCTGCCCCTGCGGTGCCACCTTCGATTCGATCAACCTGCTTAAATACCACCGCCGGGGCAGTAGCGACGCCCAGTGTAAGGGGAAGTTGAACACCACCTGCCCTTGCGGCACCACCTTCAATTCGGTTAACCAGTTCAACTCTCACCGCCAGACCAGTAAGGACACCCGGTGTAAGGGGAAGCGGAACACCACCT
>NZ_SMME01000648.1:1647-2337 GCF_009711465.1 Parendozoicomonas verongulae
ACCACCTTCGATTCAGCCAACCTGCTTAATACTCACCGTCGGAGCAGCAGTGATGTGCGGTGCAAGGGAAAGCAGAACACCACCTGCTCCTGCGGCATCACCTTCGATACGGTCAAACAGCTTTACTCTCACCGCCGAGGCCGCAGCGGCGCCCAGTGCAAAGGGAATGGCTCGAAAGGAAAAGAGAGGAATTTAAAAAGAACAGCTATGGCTTCAACAGTTCAGACTTGGGAAGATGTTGATATTGAACAACCCCTCCCCTGGAGCTGTCCGGATCCATAATTTTACCGTGTTTGAAAATTGCCCCGGCCTTACTCATCGACTAGCCTTTCGTGGCCTGGGTTGAATCAGAGATTATGCTCGTTGCAAAGGCTGGCAAGTGCCTCATATCTTTGGCTTATCTTGACCGTTGCTCCCGCTATTGTTGTTGATGCGGGTACGGATAAGCAGGTGAGCAGTTGCACCCTTGTTTTGCCATCAGGGGAGGCCGGTATCATCTCAACAGGCCGTATCCGCACGTCATCGCCCACCGTTCAGCCTTTGGACGACACATTTTGTGTATCGGGTCCAGAAAATAGCCTGGTCTGCCGTGGGGTAGGGAGTCCATCCAGAATCAGGCTATCACGCCAGGACAAGGAAACCCTTGGGCTGAGAGCTGAGGCGACGGATGACGTGATAATAACAGGTGAA
>NZ_SMME01000648.1:2594-2731 GCF_009711465.1 Parendozoicomonas verongulae
AATTTAGACTACGATAGCCCTATATCAGCAGTAGAAGTATTGAGTCAAAAAGAGAAGGGGGGAGTATGTCGGAGAAAGCGGAATACCACCTGCCCCTGCGGCGCCAGCTTCGCTTCGGCCAGTCTGCTTAAATCCCA
>NZ_SMME01000188.1 GCF_009711465.1 Parendozoicomonas verongulae
CGCCTCTGGCAACAGTGCTGGTTTACACGAGACTACGGCAACACGGGTGTTCGTGCAGAGCAGATTTTTCCTCTGAACGCGGTTCAGACCATGACTTTGGCGATAAAACTCAATCAGCCTTATCTGGCGGAAGCAGCGAGAGTGATGGAGGCTATGGACTTTGAAACCGGGATCAACTGGCCTGCCTGCTGGCAGGAACTCCTGGATATTTTTAATCAGCCTGTTGTCAGCTATTGCCAGAGCGAGCCGGAGGAAAGTACTCAGCTAACAGATGTTATGGATACACAGGATCAGTTGCCACAACCTGACATAACAACACTGGACAACAGGACAAACTATGAGCA
>NZ_SMME01000242.1 GCF_009711465.1 Parendozoicomonas verongulae
GGTCGGCCTGTGCCTGTCCACCAGCATTGTGTCTTCCGGGAGCGGCGCTGGACGGGTAGTGCAATCCCTTTCTATTGAGCGCCATTACCCAGGCTAAGCCTCCCCTTTCTGCCTCCTGGAAGCCAGGTACGCTTGTTGGGGGTGATTTGGGTGGGTCGGATACAAATACCTAACTCTCTTGGATCTCAGTAGGGGTCTAAGATAATTTGCTCTCAATCCATCTATTGAGCGTCCCAAAAGCTGGCTAAGTTCCTCGAGAGTAAGTTGCTTATAGCTACAGAGGGCGATGATTGTTTGCTCTACGACTTCAGAAGATGCTCTCTTTTTGCTTGATACAGGTTCAGCAATTTTCTCTAGATCCTTCCAGCTCTCAGAGCTCGAGCCGTTACTACCAGAGCTCGGGCCGTTACT
>NZ_SMME01000588.1:0-1197 GCF_009711465.1 Parendozoicomonas verongulae
AGGTGGTGTTCCGCTTTCCCCTGCATTGGGTGTCGCGACTGCCCCGGCGGTGAGAATTAAGCAGGTTGACCGAATCGAAGGTGGCGCCGCATGGGCAAGTGGTGTTTCGCCTCCCCTTGCACCGGACGTCCCTGCTACCCTGGCAGTGAGAGTTAAGCCGGCTGACCGAATCGAAGGTGGCGCCACAGGGGCAGGTGGTGTTCCGCTTCCCCTTGCATTGAGCGTCCTTGCTGCTCTGGCGGTGAGAGTTAAGCAAGGTGATAGAAGCGAAGGTGGTACCGCAGGGGCAGGTGGTGTTCCATTGCCCCCTGCACCGGGCGTCTCGGCTTCTCTGGCGGTGAGAGTTAAGCAGGCCGACCGAAGCGAAGGAGGTACCGCAGGGGCAGGTAGTGTTCCACTTTCCTCGACGCACTGTCCCCTTCTCTTTTTGGCTCAATACTTCTACTTCTGGTTTAGGGCTATCGTAGTCCAAATCACCTGGGACTGTTGATGCAGTTTCATAAACCTCTTCAATCTCTTGTTTGACAACATTCCGACAGTGAATTTCCCAAGCGTTGATTTCAGAGTTAAAAGGCAGCGGAAGTCCATCAACGAATTCACCTGTTATTGTCACGCCATCTGTCACTGCCGGGGAATGAACTTTTCCGGAAGTTGCGAAGCAAAGAGAGTCTTCAAATATCAGCCCATGGGGGTCATTATCCTGGCGTGGCAGCCTGATTCTGGATGGACTCCCAACCCCCTGGCAGACCAGGCTATTTTCTGAACCCGGTACACAAAATGTGTCGTCCAAAGGCTGAACGAAGGGGGATGACGTGCGGATACGGCCTGTTGAGATGATATCGGTCTCCCCTTCACCTGTTGGCACAATAAGCGTGCAGTTACTCACCTGCTTCTCTGTACCCGCATCAATAACAGTAGCAGGAGCAACGGTCAGGATAAGCCAAAGATATGAGGTATTTGCCAGCCTTTGCAACGAGCATAACCTCTGATTCAACCCAAGCACGAAAGGCTAGTTGAAGAGTCAGACTGAGGCAATTTTCAAACACGGTAAAATTATGGATCCGGACCGTTTCATGGAAGATCAGGGTCTGATCTGTTGAAGCCATAGAGGTTCTTTTTAAATCCTGTGTTATTTCTTTTTGATCCATTTCTCCTTGCAGCGGGTACCGCTGCTGTTCTGGCGGTGAGAGTTAAGCA
>NZ_SMME01000588.1:1582-1724 GCF_009711465.1 Parendozoicomonas verongulae
ATTCTGCTTTCCCTTGCATCGAGTGTCGCTGCTGCCGCGACGGTGAGAGTTAAGCTGACTGACCGTATCGAAGGTGATGCCGCAGTGGCAGGTGGTGTTTCGCCTCCCCTTACACAGGGCGTCTCGGCTGCTCTGGCGGTGA
>NZ_SMME01000531.1 GCF_009711465.1 Parendozoicomonas verongulae
CATTACCAAGGTCTATTTGTGTACTTTCTGAGCCAGGCGCACTTGTTACTTGCATTATTAGACTCCTTCATAGCTTACGTGCCTATAACAGGCACATATTTCCCCTAATGCCATTACAAACTTATTCCGGTGCCAGTTGGATAATTCTTAACTCTCAAAGTTCTCTTTTGTTCTGTCAGTTATGTTATGAGGGCAGACAGAGATAGGCGCTTGTGCTGATCGGGCGTGTTACCATGTTGTTCACACTATGGGTGAGATTTCCAAAGAGCGTGTCGGTGACTATCTTTGTGCATCAAGGGATGGCCGTATCCGTGCAGGTCGTGCCTTCAGGAGAAGTTAGTTACCTCCGTAGAGTCCCTGTCTGCAGTTCTTGCCAATGGGGATCAAGTGAGCTGGCGTCAGCAAAGATTTCAGCTGATTGCTGTCTGAAATCATGCTCTTTGAGACCTAAAGCTTGCAGTTCTGATTTCGGTGTTAACGCCTTCCCAAGACAGCCCAGATCTTCGGGCCCGACTTCAGGGCGCTGAAAAGTTGCTGATGTTCTGGCAGAAAGACGGGAAGAGAGAACATCCTGCCCGAGACAGGCGAATCGGGCGATCAGCTCTTGGGTTAACAGCAATCAGAGTCTCTTAATGTCCTCCGTATGAGTCGGGTGTAGATGTTCAGAGCTGTTCTCAGATTATCCATTCCCCCCATGAGCTGGAGGTGTTTACCCAGAGTCAGCTCGATCTCTATATCATTACAGGGGCCCCCCGTCCGTCTGTCCGCCACCTGGGTGCACAGCCAGGTGTAGGTGTCCAGAGCTGCTTTCAGATTATCCGCACCGCCCATAAGTCGAAGGTGTTTGGCCAAAGCCAGTCCATTGTTTTTTTATCATCGAAAGATTCTGAGTCCCTTTCATAAAGGGCCTGGAAAAGAGGCAATGCTTCAGTGAGATGATCGTTCGCCTGTAAAGCCTGGGCTTTTGCCATCATCACCCCTTGAATATTTTGCAAATCCTGTGGAAGAGAATTGACGTATCTGATGCACCCATCAAAATCGTCAAGACGAAATAGAGCCTGAGCTTTTAATTCCACAACACGGGCATAGTGACGCGGGTCTTCTATGTGTTTTGCTAATAACGCCGCTGCTGCCGTTAATGCTCTTTGAGGGTTGGTTTCCAGAAGGCGGAAACCTTCATCTAGATCTACGGGGCAGGGGGTGTGGCTCTCTCGGGCATCGTACTGCCCTTTCCAGTG
>NZ_SMME01000561.1 GCF_009711465.1 Parendozoicomonas verongulae
ATTGCCTGTAATGGAACACCATGCTTCCTGAATGCATACACGAAGCGTATTTCGAGAAGATCCTGAAAGCTGATGCTGTCTTCAACAGACTCAGTGACAGGGGATGTCCAAAGAGGAGGCTGCTTTCCTGACTTGGACGCTTTATAACCGTACATCCACCGCCTGATCTTCTGGGTGGGGATACCCGTTAAGCCGGAAGCTTCCTGGATGCTGTACAGACCGACTCCAACTAATGGTGATGTCATGTGTACCTCCTTGCTTCCGTGATCAACTGAGCGGGTAAGTTAACCTCAGCATGGCGATAATGACAAGTCAATCGTCTTGCTGGTTATTTAGGGCGCTTAAATTTTGCACGTACAGGGGTGGAAACACTCAGAAAGACATACATGAGTCCCATGTCCAGCCCCCGTTATCTGATGATACTCTTTTGAAGGCTGTTCACGAAATGGAGCAGGGACTGGTTGATGCGGATCTCGGCGGTTCAGTTTACAAGAAACGTGTTCCTCTTCCTGGTAAGGGCAAACGTGGTAGTGTGCGAACGTTGCTTGCATTTCGGATGAGTGATAGGGCTTTCTGCATGTTTGGCTTTGCCAAAAACAGGCAAGCAAACATTAGTCCCAGAGAAGAGCGTGCAATCAGGCTGTTGGCGAATGAATTTTTAGGGTATACGGAGCATGCTTTGAAAAAAGCATTGGATGCTGGAGAGTTGGTGGAGGTTCCAAATGAGTGATTTGCTAGATGCTGTTCATGAAACAGCTAAGGGGCTTTATGACGCAGGTGTGATGGATGTCACTACCATGCATGAATTTGATGCCCTGTGTCTCCCTCAGGTGAAGGAGCTTGACCCTCAGCAGATTAAGCGTTTGCGCTTAAAGTGTAAAACTAGCCAATCAGTCTTTGCGGCGTTTTTAAACGTCAGTCCCTCTACAGTGCAGAAGTGGGAGTCTGGGCAGAAACGACCTAATGGGCCGTCTTTGAAGCTTCTGAACCTCGTCAAGAATAAAGGGCTAGATGTTCTAGCGTAATTTGATAAAGGCGTGAATGCATAGTGAGTCGGTCCTGTCTGGGCGCTCTCAGCACTGCCATGATTTCGCCCTTTTGGTAGTCTGTGTGGCGTCTGAACTTGGTCGTTTGAGTCATTTGGTCTACGTTGTATATCCGATGCTGGGGTAGCCTTAGATTTGGTGATTATGTAGACATGGGCGAACTGTGGTTTCCGAAACACCGCCATCGTCAAAAAAAATCCTGTCATCCATTCGATGATGGGATTTTTTTACATCTGACGAGGCGTATTTTCGCACCTTATTTTCCCAAAATCGTCTCGGCGTTTCACAATTGTGAAACAGGTGTGAAACAGGTGTGAAACTAATTTTGGATAAGTGCGAACTCTCTATCCAGCCAAACATTCGCTTGCGATCTTCATGTTTTAAGCTCTCTTTTAGGCACTC
>NZ_SMME01000576.1:0-322 GCF_009711465.1 Parendozoicomonas verongulae
GCAATAATGCTCACTGAGTTCATTAGCTTTCTTCACCAAACCTGCATGTTCCCAATGAGGAGCCCCAGACAGAATGACAGGACGATGCCCACTGGCTCTGGTTTTGAATACCGAAAAAGCAGGGAGACCGATGAGCAACCTGCCTATATCTGGAACACCTTCCGGTTCCTCAGTCCAGGCGGGTGTCAGATTATCTATTTTCAGGTTCGCCTCCAGTGTGGGGGAGTGCCCACTATACACTGGCAGGGTTAAGGGTGAAGCCGCGTCCAGTATCTTCCTGATGTAGCTGTTGTGGTCTCTTTTTTTACCAAAAAAATGGGCA
>NZ_SMME01000576.1:652-944 GCF_009711465.1 Parendozoicomonas verongulae
AGTAATGGCTATAACCTGAGGTGAATGAGCGCCCAGGCGATTACAGGCCCAAGTGAGTATCTTGACTATGGAATATTGCCAGTCGTCGCGTCTGGCTAAGCCTCTCTGGACCATTTTTTCGTGTAAGTCCAGAAGCTCTTGCAACACAATATCAACAGGTTGATCCGCACGAACCAAACCATTTACCGTCACAGCGAGTGGACTATGGGAACCAAACCAGTTGCCCAACAAAGAACAACTTTTGATATTCTCGTTAACCCTGCTTTTTAATAACTCACACCCCAGGACAAAG
>NZ_SMME01000576.1:1024-1581 GCF_009711465.1 Parendozoicomonas verongulae
GCATTACTGTCCGGCACCTGCTCCCATAGTTTTTTTACAATATCGTCGATTTCTGGAGCGGATATCACACTTGCCGGTAATGCTGTACCACTTTGTACCGACTCGATAAGCTCTTCCTGACTGCCCCCAAGAGCCTTTGCCAGTTCAGCTATCCTGTCAGGGTTCATGTCAGGGGATATCTGAGACATCCACTGATTGCGGCCAGTCGGCGTCATACCGGACACGGCAAGCTGAAAGTTGGGAGTATGAATCGACCATTCTACTGGTGCGCCGCCCAAATCCTGAGCTGTCCATGTGTTCCCGTTATCCAATGAGTATTCAGGAAAGATATGCGCCCCACTGGAAACGGATCTTGCCGGAATATTGAAATAGCGGCACAGTGCGATGAATGCCGGAGTACGATGGCGGCAGGCTCCCTGCCTTTCTTTCAGCAGGAAAAAAAACAGGTTCTTATCACTGGTTGTCGATCCCCCTTCGAAGTTCTGACAATAATTAGTGATAAGTTCGACACGCTGTCTCTGGCCCCTGGCATCCTTTATCGCCAGCAGCTCTTCTTT
>NZ_SMME01000236.1 GCF_009711465.1 Parendozoicomonas verongulae
GGGAGGAGAGGAAGGAGGAGTACATAAGATATCAGAGGTTTTATCGTTACTGGACATACGACAAATGGTAGATGGATTCCTGATCCATGTTGTGGCACCCGTTTCAACTGCCAGCTGTTGTACAGCCGTTGATTCCGTAAGTGCTAATTGGGTTCTTTGTTTTTTCCCACGGCAATGTACAAAGTGGTGTCCGGCAGACCTTTTGACGGAGCAAGATGTGGTTTCACGGGGGTGGATATGTGTGCTGTCCGCAGGGTGTATGACAATGCTGCCTGTTGATGTCACATCTAATGGCTGTAACGGAATAAGGTGAAGAGGCCTGATCTTGTCTTCTGCTGCATAGGTGGCTAATGCAGACAGGCTGATCATTATGCGGAGACTGGTGACAACAAAGTTCAGCCTG
>NZ_SMME01000192.1 GCF_009711465.1 Parendozoicomonas verongulae
CATCTGACCGTTGCCGGTGTCTTGTATGTCGTACCATTTACCCAGCGCCAGATAGGACACAATCAGGGTGCCCGGCTCCGGCATGCCCTCGTGGCCCAAGTCGAAGGTGTAGTTAAAGCCCCGGTTCTGGATGGTGATTTCCTGTTCAGCCGAGACCATGTCGCCAGTCAACACCGCCCCGGGGCGATAGCTGGCTGAGCCGCTGGAGGTATAAGAGCCGGTGGTCTTGTACAGATCAATCTGCCCGGACTCGTAATCAATGGTGATGCGGTCAAACGGGTTGGTGCCGCTGGTATGCCCGAACTCCCCGTTGCCTTGGTCGGTATAGGTGCCACCGGCCACGCTCACG
>NZ_SMME01000552.1 GCF_009711465.1 Parendozoicomonas verongulae
ATATCAAGGGGTTTCGTGCGTTTTCCCTGACTTACTACGTAAGATTGAAGCGTTGGCTCTAGCCGTTTGTGTTGTGAATAGAGCCTCCCTTTACAATGCTGACTTGGATATATCTTTCTCTCATCGCTTACTAATTTCGCGCGATCAATAGCCTTTAGCGACAGTTAACAACTATTCTAAAACCATTACTGGGTCTTAATATGGGAATAAGTCCTTTAGCGTGGTTATCCTGCTTCACCTCTGTATGTGTACAAGAGGTAATGTGGCCGTAGCTAGAAGCGAACCAGAGGAAGAGTACATACAGAGTGTAAACCGTATTTGACGTCTATGCGGTATAAATACGAGCAGGCACTTTGTGGCTTTCATAAAGGCCAATCATAAAGTCAGAACCTTTTCACTTGGCCTGAATTTGTACCATATCAAACTCGCACACTTCATCTTCACAAAGCATTTCAATAATTTCTTCATCATCCATATCTACATACTCTGGCCATTGGTCAATCAGGCCTCTGGCACTTACAACAGTTTCCTGTTCTGCCTGGCCTACGTAAGCCTCAGTCATCTGTATTGAGGTTCCAGAAGTGGCCGCAGGTCTAGCCGTTTTTGTTGTAGGTGGTGTGATCTGGGTTGCTGAGTAGTTTGTTGACAGAGGGACTCTGTCCAGTGCTCCCTTAGCAGGATGTGGGATTTTTTTAGCATGGTTTTGTTGGTCTTACTGCTTGACGGTGTAGGTATTTTGGAGGGGATTATATCGGGATATGGGGTGGGTGTAACTTATGTGGGTTTTGGGGGGAGGGGCTGTGAGTAGTGCTTGGTTTGCTTTTTGTCGTAAGATAGCCGAGAGCAGTACAACTGTGCGGAATAATGTTTATTGTTTTTCTATCAACTCTGGCAGAAAAGTTTTTGAATTTCTTTGCCGTGTTTACAATTTGTAAAGGCACCCCTTCTACAGAGGGAGGCTTAATGGTCACGTACCCACTGGCCCTAAATACGTCACACCTCATATTGGGTTCCTGTTCGTCGCCCCGCGATTTTGCGTTGGACTTCCTTCAGACCCTGCCCTTACTCGGTTTGGGCGACAGAGCCTGTCCCCGACTTGTAACTGCTCAGAATTCGTAGGCAATTTTCCAGATCAGTCAGCTCCAGCCCAGTAAAATCAAGGGGTGCCCTCTGCGAAAGTGCACTTTTGGCTACACTTTTTGAGCAGTTACCCCAACTTTGAACCACGATATTGAAAGAGTTATGGATCAGGTTTCACCATTCTCGGTGAACCGCCCCGGTGCGGACCCGCACGCCGGGTGGTGTGGGGAGGATTGAAGAAAAGTCAGCCCTTACCCGATTTAAGTACGGTTACTCGCCATCGTCCCAGCTAT
>NZ_SMME01000033.1 GCF_009711465.1 Parendozoicomonas verongulae
TTAAGAACGCTGTAACCCGCTTCATTGATCGTGACGGGATTCAGCCATTCCCTGATAGTACATGGATTCACAACGATGGTTTTTTTGGGGGGGCTGGTCACCCGTTCAACGGATGACTCATACAAACTGGCCAGTTCTCCCTCACCGACACTGGCCCGGTAAAATTGAACATGGTCTGGCAGAGAACAGGTCTGGCCATTACTCTCGTACTGCT
>NZ_SMME01000527.1 GCF_009711465.1 Parendozoicomonas verongulae
CAATGAGGGGGCGTCCTTTTTGTAAAAGATGTGAAACAGTTGTCGTTTTCGTGGCGCGGTCTTGGTACGATTTAAGCTATTGATATCCTTGGTGTGTTTAGTGCGCCAAGTAAAATTTAATAAGAAAAGAGTACTGGCATATAGCATATACACTGGTATATCAGACCCGGTTAATAAATAAGTATGATTTACTGATGTCGACCAAACCAGCATTTGTTGTGTGATGCAAAAGGGCAGTTGGTAACAGTTTCAAGGATGGTTGTTGATAACAACAGCAGGCCACGTTTGTTTGAAATTTATAAAGTGGTTTTCGTTTTGTTGATTCCTTTGGTTTTCGAGTTTGCTGGTATAGCTTTTGCGTTATGTAAAATTGAATAACACCATAAACAGAAAGAACACATTACTAATGCTTATTTCTCTGTTGTTTGGGCGTTACCTGTGGTGAGCACTCTACCTACGGTGAAGCCGGCCTGGCAATGGGCAAATAAAGTGTAATAAAAAGAGAAAATAAAAGAGGTATTCAAAATGAAAACGATAATGCGTAAAGCCTTGGCCGCTGCTGTTATCGCCGGAGTATCTGGCGGAGCTATGGCTGCTTCTGACGGACAGTTGGGACAGATTGACGGTCAGGTTGACCCTATCGGGTCTTCTCAAGGATCCTTTGAAGTAACATTGTTTAATGAAGCTAAGGCAAGAATCTTTGGGATGGAAGACCTTACCATTCCTAACGATAACACAGGCCCAGTTGATAAGAGTATTTGTATATATACAAATACTGAAAGATTCACAGTTATTGCAGACTCAAGAAACAACTTTCAGATGAACACTGTTAGTGGGGTTGCTGGTGTTGATTACACTCTTGCCTTGATGCAGACCAGTACAGATGGCACACCTGGAGCGACATGGGGAGCGGGCAATAGTGGTAATGGAATACGATCTTCAACGATAGTGGCACAGAACAATCCCAACTGGGATGACCCGGCAAACGCAACATGTACCGATGGGAATTTTGGTTTACAGATTACTCCTACTGTAATCAATGGAGCCCAACCAGGAGTTTATACCGATAGTATTACACTGACTGTCGCACCTTACTAATACTGCAATGAAATATTCTTGGGGATTCTGGCTGTTATTACTGGTCTCGTCGCTGGTATTGGGAGCCGATGGCAGTGTGTTTATTGCCAGTAATGCTATTCCCTCCGGTTTTGAA
>NZ_SMME01000091.1 GCF_009711465.1 Parendozoicomonas verongulae
TTATGCTGCGCTGGCTTGGTTTTGATAATCCATTCCGATGGATTGATCCGAATGATTCCGTGGTTTTTGACCTTCTGCTTCATGAAATTGGCCACGCACTTGAGCCGGTTGATCATTTATTTGAGCTGCCCGGATCAAGCCAGGTATTTGCGGATCTCTTTATTTATGGTGACCATTACCGTAAGGGGGATTGGTTCCTGGGGCGCAGGATCAATGTCGCTGGACTGACGATGCCTTACGATGACAGTT
>NZ_SMME01000746.1:0-8308 GCF_009711465.1 Parendozoicomonas verongulae
ACTGGGGATGTTGCCTTTCCCTGCTATGGGAGTCGGTGGGGAAAGGCTGCCCATTACCACTGCGGGTGCAGGCTGTATCACTGAACTGGGGGGGGAGAGGGATCCTTCCCGCACCTGCAAGACCGCTGTGTCCATGGTGAGTACCTGAGACTCTAAGGGGGGTAACGAGCCCTCATCCGGTTTTGGGGTTAACGTAGATTCCCAGGGGGGAAGTTGAAAAACAGGAGGAGGGGCTTGTTGTGTTTCAAAGACCTGTTGCTGAACCGTTTCTTTTCGTTGGGCAATGATCTCTTTGTATGCTTTCGCCTTGCCTCTATAATCTTTCAGAGAATAAAGCGGTAGGCTGACTTCAGGGCTGGTGCCCATCCTCTCCAGTATTTCTATTAACACATCTATTTCGTCTTCCCCTTCAACAGGGGGCACCTCTGTTGACAGAAACTGCTGAGCACCATCAGATGATAAGTGCTGTGTCAGCGTATCAAATTCTTCAATTTTTCTGGTGATCTGCCTCTTGATGACTGCAGTCTTTTCCAAGGTATCTTTGCGGATATCTTTTGCTTCTGCTTGTACCTGACGGGTGATTGATTCTCCCCTTATAAGCGGCCCTTTGACCAAAGGGGGCATTATGAATTCGGAAGGCGGTAAGTCGTTGTGCATCAAAATATCATCCCAGAAAACAAGGGAGGAGACTCTTGTATAACCGTCCGGCTCACTGTAGAACATTGCTCTTGCTCGTCGAAGCAAATCCCGCGATTTTTCCTGCGCCATATATTGAGTAATAATTTTATCCAGCGACTGGTCATCCAGTACAAAGGAAGCTGCATCGTTGGCAAAGGTGTCTGCAGTGGGGGGGAGAGGGGAAATATGTGAAAAATAGAGCCCACCCCTATAGGATTCAAAGAACAGAATTATGCTGTTTTGGTACCCTGGAAAAAGAGGGTCCTGCAATTGCCACTGGTCCAGCTCTTTGGTATCCAGCTTGCCATTCGCTTCGAAAACCGAATACATGTAGAGGGTACTCTCTCCGAACCCAAGAATCAGCAGTGGACTCTCGAGGGAGTAGAGGGGCAACAGAGAGGGTTGCTGGGAGGCCTCCCCTAAAAGCTGAATACCTTCCTGTTCACTGAAATGCACAGCAAATTGGCTGTTTTCTGTCGCGCCCTCCCACGACGGAGAGACCGTCAGCGACCTTGTTATACCTCCATGGGCTAAGAAGCTGGCCAGGAGCAAAGTGCAGTAGAGTAACCGACGCAAGTGTTGAATCGGACAGTTTTCTTTTAGCCACATGTTCTTCCCCTCTTCCATGCGTGGGCTCCACAGTATTGACGGGGTTTTCCAATTCACAAGAATTTTTCACACAGTTTTTTTTGTGGTCTAAGGTGTGCTTCTCATCCTGAGCGGGAGACGTGTTATGGGAGCCACAACATGGATTGGAGGAATACTGGCAAGAGTACTGGCGGGGTTACTGCTCATGGAAGTGATTCTGAACGCTCACGCAGCCGAAGAGATGGATGATTTATCCATCCTGCAAGACCTGCAAGAGTTTGTCTCAATGAGCAGTAATCATAGTCTGGATTCTGGCCAGCTGGTGGTTTTAAGCCTGGGTTCTCTGCCGGAACCGGCGCCCCATTCGGTGCGCCCCTCGTTAACGCAAGGCGTTGGGCTGGCTCAGCATCCCAGTGTGCCCTCTATGTACAGGCAGGCCCAGCCGCATCCTGGTTCAGCCTCGTTATCTAACCAGCAGATGGGCGTGTTCTTCCGCACTATGGCTATGTATGCAACAGGCTCCGAGATGGAGCAATTACCACCGGGGATGGACTGGTTCTCGACCCTGCCGCCAGGGATTCATGAAGATGCTAAGAATATCCTGGATATCAATGAAAGTAACCTGAAAGAGTTTTTTCCCTATTTGGATGAAGCCCTGCGGAATAAACGTTCGGGGGAATATATCATTCAACCGAAAGAACTGGCGAAGTGGTTGTTTACTGCTGGTGTACTAACGGCTATGGATAAATTTTGCCAGTTCCAGATAGAAAAGAAACATATCCCGCAAGACAGGGTGGCCAGAAATATGAGGATTCTTTTTGCCTCACTGTCTTTTGTCACCATGGTGCCACTGGAAAATAAAAGCAAGCTTGTTTCAGCGATCCTGCACTTTTGGAACGATGCTCAGACTATTGAGTACGGGAGTGGCACGACAGCCGCTCATGAGATTATGGGGGGCGTTTATTCTGATCATACCATTACAGTTATGCAGAATATTCTTCGTTATAAAGGCATTGAGGCACTCAGAGCTCTGTTTCCTAAGGTGAGGAATAAACTGCGTCAGAAATTAAGTATGAGGTTTCCTGTCACGTATGTGCTGCTTCAATTTTATGAAGATGAACAACTCAAATTGTGGTGGGCCCGCAATTACATGCAGGCTTTTAAAACAGAGGAAAGGGGCCATGACGATGTATGGATGAAACAAAGTATGCTGCCAAGCATCGCAGCCAGAGGGAGAAAGTTGGGGGCTGATAATCTGGTCGCCGCCCTGAAGGCACGGTTAGCGACAGTGTGGGGTGCACCCGATGGGGCCTATACCTTGCAGGCTAATGCTATGATACATGCCCTCTATAGGCAGAGATCCCTGCTCTATCGGTTATCAAGACCTTTTTATCCTGCCGTGAAGCGACCTGCATTCTGTCAGACAGTTGATAATGAGCACATTGCTAGTTTGTCTTCAAAAGATGGAGAAGAGACAAAAGCTGATGCGAGTGTGAAGTACCTGTTATCTGTTTTCGACACAGTGGCACAGAAAGACTCCGCGATGGCAGCTGATGCCTATATGGCGCTGCTGGAAATGCCCCGGTTGATTTTTCCACTGGAAGAAACCTTGAAGTCTGTGGAAGGAGGAGGGGGCGATACGACTTACCTGTTCCGCTGGCTGGGTCGTATTCCTGAACTGGCCGGTCAGAAGTTGTACACCGACTATGCCCTTTCTATGTGGAGTGCTATACACCTTTTCCCTGAAATGAAACTGGTGAGGCATGCCCCGGCCGATCGTAGCCTTTCTCCCTATGTTCAGACACTGGTGGCAGGAGGGCTGAGGGGCTTGCATAACTTTTCGCCAGAGTTACCTGCGGCTGCCTGCCTTGGTCAGGTATTGGAGTCTAGGCGCATGGACGCTGGCTTTATTTATAATCCTCCTGCAAGAGGAAAGAGGGAAGATACGGATGTATTGGATGAACAGCTAAGGCAGCTGACATTAAAGGTTGTGCATGCACCAAAACGTTAAGTGCTGTAAATACCTCAAAAGGGCACTGGAAAAGTGGCTGCTAAACTCCTCGCCCCTGTGATGTTCATTTTTGTGGATAAGAGATTCACGGCATGAACACATGCCGTGAATGCGGGGAGTATTCAGGAGGCTGTCTGTTTAGGAATACTGCTGTAAATGCGATACAGGTAAATTGGGTACAGCGTTTGTAGCAGTGCCTGCACCATGGTAATGATGACACTGATCAGCGGGTTATTAAGATTTGCAGAGGCCTGTGCCATAACCAGAGAAGCCATGGTGACCATCGGGAACAGGAAAGCCAGACCAAGGAAGATCACCCACGTGCGAGACCCTGTGTGAAGCAGGCTTTTGCGAATGCTGTCGGTAACGGAAGTGCGTTCCAGCATACAGTACATATCCGACAGAGACAGCCGAACTACAATAATCAGCCCCGGGATAACAAACAGAGACAGGCCAGCCATAATGGCGATAGTAGACAGCATGGTAAGCAGCATCATGCGCGGCCAGAACGACACCGAGTAGGTATAGCACTCACCCACGGAGCGGCGTTGACCTCCAATAACAGCTGCCATGTAAAGAATGAGTACACTGTGCACGATAGGGTACAGGGCCAGTTCGGTTATTACCCCAGCATAGAGTTGTTCACCCATTGGCATTGAGCGCACCACCAGGCGAAGGAGCACCTCACTCAACAGCGCATAGGGAATAACAATAAGGGCCAGCGAGGCCATATTGCTGCGGAAGAACGTGAAGGTGTCCCGCAGATAAGATTGTACTTGTTGGAGAGTTGTTTCCATTGACGACCATTCATTAAATAGAAATACAGCAGGGTTGTAACATATCCCGATGCTACAGGTGAATGGATACACCCCGCTTATTTTTAGTGGCAATTATAAAGGGTACTTAAGGTTCAATACCCAACAGTTCAACATCAAAAATCAGGGTGGAGTTGGCAGGGATACCTCCCATGCTCTGGCTTCCATAGGCCAGACTGGCCGGAATAAACAAACGGTATTTGTCGCCTACAGACATCAGCTGCAAACCTTCTGTCCAGCCAGGGATAACCTGATTCAAACCAAAGCTGATAGGCTGCCCACGATCAACAGAACTGTCAAACACCTTACCGTTCACCAGCGTGCCATGGTAGTGAACCTTGACTTTGCTAGTGGCAGAAGGCACAGGGCCACCTTCGCCTTTGTGAAGAATTTTGTACTGCAGGCCAGACTCAGTGGTGTGTACACCTTCTTTATTTTTATTACTGGCAAGGAACGCCTGACCAGCAGTCAGCGCCTCCTGACCCAGTTGTTTTTTCTGGTTGAAATGCCAAAGGCCAAAGACGACCGCGATGGCAATCAAAACGTACAGCAGAATATTTGACACTCAATTCACCACTTAGGGTTGGGGCGCAAGAAAAAAGCATTTTATGGGAGAGGTGGTCTGTTCATCAAGGAGCCAGCCATCGCGGTAACACAGTTCATGCGGCATAACCGGGAGTCCATGCTAACCTTTTGAGCCCACTTGGGTCACTTGGCGGTGGGCTTAATGGCAGAGTTGGTATTTTATGTCTTTTTTTAGGCTTTTGTGGTTGTTGGTGTTTGCCAGTTTATTGCAAGGTTCTCTGAGCTGGGCAGGAGAGGAACCTAAAGGACTTCCCCATGGAGTAAGTGGTGTGATGCCAGGACTTTCTGCCCTCGTAGTGTGTGCCCAACCTATACCCACTGAGAAAGGAGCGGGTTCCAGCAGGGAAGTTACTCTTATGGATGCATATATGGATACAGTGACTGCCCAGTTATTAGGGCAGAACCCTTTAGCCAGAGAGTTTATAAGAACCCATTATCCATTTGGCCTGCACTCCGGAAATATGGTGGGGCTTCTAAATATTTTGGCCCATATAAACCATTACAACTCACCGGCGCAATTGTCAGAGCAAGCAGAAGCCAGCCTGTTTCCCCCCCCGGCACCGACTCCAAATACCCTGGAAAGACAGGGTATTATGGGTATGAACACGGACATGGGTACGGACACAACCGTTCCCTGGAGCTCCCCTTCCTTTAGTTTTACTAATCCAGGGCCTGCAGGTTTTGGCAATCCCACGCCTGCCGGTTTTAGCAATCCCACGCCTGCCGGTTTTAGTAATCCCACGCCTGCTGCTGTACCGCAACCGGTACTGACAGTTCATCAGCTGGTCAAAACGCTTAACCAGACAGGGTTGAATCTGTTCCAAATGGCTATTAGCAGCGAAGGGGGGCAATATGGCAATTATGTCTTATGTACGCACAGCGTAATTACATTGTTGCTTATGTTTGCACAAGGGGCATCAGGGGAGACCCATGACAGATTATTGGGCGCACTGGGAAATACAGGGGACATTTTGTCCTGTTTTCTTGACAGCCTGAAAGCAGAAAGCGGGGGCGTGGGAGGGGCAGCGTTTAACAGTGTGAACTATATACTTCTGGACACAGCACTTAACGCCAAAAACGATTTCCTGAACAGTCCTATTCTCAGGAATAATGGGGCAAAGATAAGGTTTGTTGCGTTCAGTCATACTCAAAGATGCACAGAAGCCATACGCACAGTTAATCAGGAGGTTTACCATCATACCCACAGCATGATTAATAGTGTTTTGGATCGAGATATGATTCTTCCCTCAACGTCTTTTGTCATGTGTAATGCCTGCTATTTTAAAGGAGACTGGCTGACCCAGTTTGATTCGACATACGGTCTGTTTACGACTCCCGGTAGCCAGCGGTCGGTTCCGATGATAAAAAAAACGTCCAAGGGGAGTAGAGTTGATAGTGAAGGTATGGGATATGTCTGCCACAACAACTGGCAGGGTGTATCAATACCCTATCAAGGTAGGCGATATGAGGCCATTGTTCTCTTACCACCAGAGCATACAACTCCTGCAGACATAGATTCCCCCACCCTGGAAGGCCTTCTGAACAACATGGCTCCATTCACTCAGGAACTGGTGTTGATGATGCCTAAATTCAAGCTGAGCCAGACCATTGACTTGAAAACCACTCTTGGCTTTCCCAGTGGTATATTGGCTAATCCAGACCTGAGCCGGTTAACGGATAAAAGACCATTCACTGTTGATTTTGTGCAACATAAGGTTGTGATGGAAACTGACGAGGAGGGAACCCGGTTCGCAGCAGCCACATCAATGGGGGGAAGTCTTGGACCTGCCCCCCAGCAAAAACTGGTCTACGTTAACAGGCCTTATCTGTTTATCGTCCGGGAAAAAGACAGTGGAATGATAATGTCTATCGCTCAGATATCCGACCCGAAAACCAAGATCTCTGATGATTAACCTGACTAGCAGGCCTGATGTCACAGGAGTGTTATCGATGGCTATCAAGCCAGAAATGCTCCCCCTGTGTTTAAAAGGTGTTTGGGGAAAGAATGTGTTTCCCTGAGTGCTTACGTATTTGATACGCTTGTCTGTCTTACCTCTTGACTCCCAAAAATTCACAAGGATGTTCCTGCTGCATGGGTCGGTTCCTCGTTTTATTTCCCCTGTTTTTATGGATAGCCGGATGCAGCACACCGCCCGCTCCTCTGGTGTATGACCGCACGGCAACACCCTCCCGAAGTGTTTCCCATACCAAGTCATACATACAGCCACAGCCGGAAAGTCTGGATGAATTGGGTTTTGAAGCCTTGATCCACATGCTGGCCCAGCGGGTGGAAGTGAACTGGGGTGACACCAAAAGCTCTGGCACCAAGGAGTACGTGAAATACTCCAACGACTATCGTACCCGTGTGATGGTGAACTTTGACAAGCGCAAGGTGCGTGTAGAAACACTGGATCGAAAGGACTTGCGTCGTGCCATTGTGGTCACGCTGCTGACCCCTGATGACCCTGAACAGGTTGATCTGTTCAGCGCCTCGGATATTGTTCTCGGCAAAGAGCCAGTGCTTTATAAGCAGGTTCTGGATAACTACGGCAACCCCATTCGCTGGGAGTGGAGGGCCGGAAATTATGCGGATTACCTGATGCAGCACAACCTCTCTCGCAAAAGTACCAGCAAAGGCACGGTGTACGCGGTGGACTTTGATATGGTGCACCAGCAACAGTCTGCCGGCCATTATCAGTACGCCAGCCTTGTGCGCAAGTACTCACAAAAGTACCGGGTAGATGAGAGCTTGATTTACGGCATTATCCGCACAGAAAGCAGTTTTAACCCCTTCGCCGTAAGCTGGGCCAATGCCTATGGTTTGATGCAGGTTGTGCCCAGAACCGCCGGGCATGATGTATTCCAGCGTTTGAAGAAACGCCGGGATAAGCCAACCCGCAACTACCTGTTCCAGCCTGCAAATAATATTGATGTAGGTACCGGCTATCTGCATATTCTCGATACAGTGTATCTGAAGGGCATCACAAATCCGCTCTCCCGTCGCTACGCTATTATTTCCGCCTATAACGGTGGTGCGGGCAATGTACTGCGCACCTTTGACAAGAACCGCACACGGGCGGTTGATAAAATTAACCGGTTGGAACCCTCTCAGGTTTATTGGGCACTGACCAGGCGTCACCCCCGTCAGGAATCCCGTCGTTATCTGGAAAAGGTAACTGCGGCGGAGAAGGATTTTCATCAGGGGCGCATTTAAGGGAAGAAGGTGCAGCAGCTGTACCGGCCCGTTCACTGTGAAGTATCGTCAGGCCCTTCCAGCCGGTCTGCCAATTTATAAGCCAACAGGTAGAAACCCCGGATCAGGAAAAACAGCGGCATTTTAAAGCTGGTTAAGCCCAGGTGATCCCGGCCCTGACTGCCGGTGAAATCATCGGGATAAGTGCGATAATGTAAGGGGTGATCAGGGTAGAGTTTCGGACAGGGGCGCCCGGTATCTCGCAGGTGCCTGGCAAAACACTCCTGACCTTGGCGATTCTGAACGGCACTCCAGTAAAGAATCTCCCTGGCGGTGCTGTCGAGCCACTTTTTACAGCATGGGGTATTCGGAAACAGGTCTCCTAATCGGGTCTCATCCCCCAGAAGATTCTGTAGAAAACTGGTGAAATGGGTGTCT
>NZ_SMME01000746.1:8529-8796 GCF_009711465.1 Parendozoicomonas verongulae
TCCCCAGTCTGACTGATCTGTGACCTTGGTATCCCAGTAACCGATGCTGCCAGGAAAGGCATTGATAGGTGAATGGGCGGTTGTGAATAACTCCGGTAGTAAAATTTCCGCCCTGTTTCCCGCAAAGTTGTGGAACAGGGCTGCTGTTGAACTGTGTAATACCCCAAGGCTGCTCCATACCCCCAGATCATGGAATGTCCGGGACATACCCTCTTCCGCCTGTTTGACGCTGTCGTGAGCATCCTTTTGCCAGGCCAGGCAGCCATA
>NZ_SMME01000371.1:0-199 GCF_009711465.1 Parendozoicomonas verongulae
ATGCTGGTGAAAAGGACAGACTGGGTCACTTATCTTTTCTCTTGTGCAGGTTGCGCTTGTGTGTGTTGAGATGACTGGATTGGGTGAAAGACTGGTTACACTGATCACAGACGAAGGGCCTGTCCCCTGTATGGATGCGCTTGTGGGCGGTGAGGTTACCGGATGCGACAAACGCTTTGCTGCATCCGTCAAAATCACA
>NZ_SMME01000371.1:209-670 GCF_009711465.1 Parendozoicomonas verongulae
GCCTGTGTGGGTGCGCTTGTGGACGGTGAGGTTACCAGATGCGCTAAACGCTCTGCTGCATCCGTCAAAATCACAGACGAAGGGTTTTTCGCCTGTGTGGATACGCTTGTGTTTGGTGAGATCACCGGATCTGGTAAATGCTCTTTTGCACCCGTCCTGGTCACAGACATAGGGCCTGTCCCTTGTGTGGACTGTTAACGTATACATACCACAGAAATTCGCAGGTGTATCATCGACAGTTCGAACCTGAAGCTCTCTGTAATGGTCACGTGCCCTGGTATTTAAATGCGGAAACCGGGAAGAAAACAGGTCCCTCGAAGGAAGTGGGGAGCAGCGGATGTGAGCATGAGCTTCCTCATCCGGAGACACATGACAAATATTTGCCTTATCCCTGATCCATGTTAAAGCACCTGTTTCAATAGCCAGATGTAGTGCAGGCGCTGAGGCGGTGAGAGTTAATC
>NZ_SMME01000267.1 GCF_009711465.1 Parendozoicomonas verongulae
GCAGTTCATCCGATAGCAGCTCCTGATTCAGAGTTGATTTTTGTTTCTCCGTGAAAATGTCTGATTGCTCTCTTGTCAAGCTATCCAGAGAATCAAGTAAGAACTCCTTTACCCCTTGGGTGTAACCAAAAAAATCGTTAGCCTGGAGGCGCAATACATGTTTCCAGCATTGGTTATCTCTGGGAACTTCAGTTATCACATAATCGCCCAGACCGATGGTGGCCAAGTGTTGTTCCAGTGATGACTGTTCTACAACTTCCATAGTTTTAGAATTATCACTGCCTGACTTCACTCTTCTTTTGGCCCGGCGAGAACCAGAAAGAGGGCTGGTGAAACCTGAATAATCGGGTCCAACCTGTCCAGAGCTGGCTGCCTGGGAGCTTGCAGCTGTATATTCAAGGGAAATAGCAGGCCTGATGTTTGTTGTCCTTTTATTATCTACTCCTGCAA
>NZ_SMME01000354.1 GCF_009711465.1 Parendozoicomonas verongulae
GCGCTCCCTTCCGTGCCCGTGGCAGGTGAAGCGTGGACAAACCACTACTATAAACCACACCACCCATGAAGTGACTGTGAAGGAACACCTGAATGACGATGAGGTCAAAGCCGAGATTATCAGGCGACTGGCTGAAGCCCGGTGGAGTGACTCGGGAATGCCACGGGAGCTGTCAAAATCCACCGGTCCCCTTGAGAGTGCTGTATATCGCCTATGGCAACAGTGCTGGTTTACACGATTCTATGGCAACACGGGTGTTCGTGCAGAGCAGGTTTTTCCTCTGGACACGCTTCAGACCATGACGCTGGCGATAAAAGTCAATCAACCTTATCTGGCCGAAGCAGCGAGACTGATGGAGGCTATGGACTTTGACACCGGGATCAACTGGCCGGCCTGCTGGCAGAAACTCCGGAATGTTTTCAATCTGCCTGTTGCCAGCTATTGTCAGAAGGCGCCGAAGGTCAGTACCCAGCCAGCAGATGTTATGGATACACAGGCTCAGTTGTCACAGCCTTACATAACAACACTGGACAGCAGGACAAACTATGAGCAGCTTCCTGTGCCACATATAAATTGTACAAAGGTTTTTCAGACTCTTGGCCATGATCCACGGATGACC
>NZ_SMME01000140.1 GCF_009711465.1 Parendozoicomonas verongulae
GCTGTCTGTAGTTTGTATAGCAATGTTGCCCGTAGAGACCACATCAAGTGATCGTGATTGAATAGAGCAGATTGGTTGACTTTTGACTTTTACTGCAAAGGTTCCAGATGAAGACAGGCCGATCCCTATGCAGAGACTGGTGACAAAAAAGTTCAGCCTGAAGATCATTCCCATCATTCCCATAAAAAGAACAAAAAAGATAGCAAAGTAGCCTTGTGATGTGGGTGCATACGACGCTCAGAGTATGGCTGTGAAAGACACAGACCAAGTCACTCATCTTTCCTATTGT
>NZ_SMME01000359.1 GCF_009711465.1 Parendozoicomonas verongulae
AAATCTTTAAACAGATCCAATTCGCCAATATCGAAGACATTCCCCTCCGGAACCCGCATGATCTCAAGACAGTCCGCATCATGAATCAACCGGGTTATCAGATCTTTTTTCTGAGTAACGCGGCCATCTTTATTAATAATGGCGTCTCTGCAACGGGCCGCCAGCTCAGAAGGACAGCCCATGGACAGGAGAAAATCCTCACAGTTTTCGCCACTCTTCTGCTCCCATTCCTGGCTGTCTGCCCCCTCCCCCAACCGGCCGGAGTCATGGAGCATGGCTGCATACATAACGTAAGAAAGTTGCTCTGCTGGAAATGCGATAGCCTCAGGATCGTTCAGCTCTTTACGAACTGAAAGCAACACAGGAATCCACATGGCAGCCCGGCACTGATGCATCGCCCCGTGGACAGGGCGGGCAATCTTGTTGACGGCCCGTGTCTGACCAGGCAAAGGCTCGTGATGGAAACGGTGTACCAGCATTTGCGCCACTTCAAAAAAGCGCGGCTCTGAAGGGGCAGGCAGGGGGGATTGTTCTGTTATGGAAAGCCCGGGCTGGTGACCGATAGAGAGGCTTACAACCCTTGAGGACAAGAAGGTCTCGTCCGGACTTCGGCCATACCTTACT
>NZ_SMME01000647.1 GCF_009711465.1 Parendozoicomonas verongulae
ACCGATGGTGCCGACGTTTACGTGCGGCTTCGTACGTTCAAACTTTTCCTTAGCCATTACGCTCTCCGCTTTGAGGCTTTCTAGATCTGCGCGGCCTTCCAGACCTATGTGTAAACCGCACATACGCAAACAGGGTAGACGCTTTGCGTCTACCCCGTTAAATTCTGGAGCTCTTAACCGGATTTGAACCGGTGACCTCATCCTTACCAAGGATGCGCTCTACCGACTGAGCTATAAGAGCTGCATTTAAGCAATTGGAGCGGGTAGCGGGAATCGAACCCGCATCATCAGCTTGGAAGGCTGAGGTTCTACCGTTGAACTATACCCGCTTTCAAACCCTTCTTTGAGCAAAACAGCAAGCAAGCTCATTTGGGCCGCTCTACAAGACTATAGCGCTTTGAGCCTTGGAAAGTTGGTGGTGGGGGCTGGATTCGAACCAGCGAAGCTTTCGCGTCAGATTTACAGTCTGATCCCTTTGGCCGCTCGGGAACCCCACCTCATTTGCGCCGCCATTTTATCTCGAGGCTTTTTAATGTCAAGCGAAGATCATCTTCACTTTTCAAACTCTTAGACAGTCAGCAACATTTCCTCAAGACTACTTAAGGAGGAGCTTTAGTAACCACCTATCGTTTGTGACAACTGCCTCATCAGCGCGAGGCGCATTTTATTGAAACTATTCCTGGCTTGCAACACCACTGTCACACAAATTATCGCTCTTTTCGGCAAACCCGTACCTTTCATGAATAGAAGACCATAAAGCGTGACTTAACAACTCTCTGTCTTCTTTTCTGATTTCTACCCAGTATTCAAAACGGTAACGGTCCATCTCTTTCATCTTGACGTTATAGCCATTAGCCAAATGGCGATCCCTTAATTGAATGGCTAGATCTTCCCGGGTAAATAACCCCAGGGAGATACCATTTGTCAGTTCGCCCTCTGTAACAATGAAGCTATCAACTTTGTGAGCCTGCAGCTCTTTTAACTTCCTCAATGCAGCACTTCTATTTGAAAGTGGGGGAATATAAACCCAATAGTCCGGAGCAGTTGGCACCTTAAACTGTCGAATTTCACTTCCAATAGACGCTGCCATCAATCGCTGATGAACCTGTGCTGCAGTGTCTCTTGCCCGAAACGCACCAATTTGTGTGCACAGTGCAGTTTGCATTCTTACAGAATCATCACCTACCACGACTCGCTCAACACGCTTGGCACTTCCTTCAGTGATAGCTTCAGATAACAGTTTTATGGTTTCGCCCTTCATCTGAGGAGTAACCACCCTCGCAATTGAGGAGTCTGGTTTCTCAGAAGTCAGCAGCTGGTAGCCAAAGTATCCGATGTTACAAATAAGTAGAGCCACAAACAGGTAGCGCATCTTCATTCTTCTTTTTCTTCCCCTGCGGGTATGGCAACAGCCAAACCGTCAAGCACCAGGTCTTTATAATACTCCACCGGTATCGTTAAGCATTCAGCTAACAGGCGGGCATCGCCGCCGCAAAGCAACAGCCTTATTGAGCCAGAATAACGCTCTACTTCCTTCTCTATAAGTGCTGCAGCCATACTTAAACTGCCATTCTGTATGGCCTGTAAACTGGGAAAGGCGAGCCCCCTTTCAAACTTCGGAACATCAGGCAGCACCAAGAGATCTGTTGACTCAGTCACTGATCTAAGCATGGTGTTTAGCCCTGGGCAAATCAGCCCACCTTGAAAGATACCATTTGCCCCAACAACATCCAGAGTCAGAGCTGTCCCGCTATCCACAATCATAACGGCCTGATCCGGGTACAAGGCACGAGCCCCAAGCATAGCAAGCCATCGATCGCACCCTAACCGATGAGGGTTAACATTTCGTACCGTAAGACCTGGTGTTTCTGCGATTGGGTCAGGCAAGCGAGGCGTTACTCCAAATGCATCTTTAATCTTTGCACAGATGTTCTCAATAACTTCAGAGGAGCGCACAGATGACATTCGAGAGAAATGCACAGGAATACCATCCAGGCTTTCAACCAGGCTGGTCACCATGACCTTAATAGCAGCATTCTGAATGGCACCGGAAGCTTTTGTATTTCCCTTGCTTTGCAGACGCCACTTCAGGCGCGTATTTCCAGCATCAATATCCAGAATATTCATAACTTACGAAGAGATATCTCTCCTCCTGCATAGGATGTTATGCCAGTATCATTTTTTAAAATTACTGCTCCACTATCATTGACCCCAACAGCGATACCAGTCACCACATTCTCGCCAATAAACAATGAAACAAGTTGTCCAGCAAATGCATCATAGTCCTGCCATTGGTCTTTATAGGGCGTAAAGCCGTATTCTTGAAATGTTGCCAGCATCTCAGCCAGGTTGGCAATCAATCTTCCTGCAATTTTGTTCTTACTTATATTCTTACCAGCGCAAGTTTTTACATCCGTCACAGGTTGATCAATTTTACGTCTCAATTCTGCACCAAGAACAAGATTTATCCCAACACCAATAATGACTTCACAGGAACCTGTTGGATCACCACTAATTTCCAAAAGAACACCGGCCAGCTTTCGCCCGTCCTTCAAGACATCATTTGGCCACTTCAATGTCAAACCACCAACGCCTGAGGACTCGAGGGTTTTTAACACAGTCAGACCAACGGCGAGACTCAACCCCTCCATTGCACCTAGACCACTCTCAATCTTCCACAGCATGGAAAAATAGAGAG
>NZ_SMME01000302.1 GCF_009711465.1 Parendozoicomonas verongulae
CCCGGATGGGATCACAACCCGGGAGAGACAAGACAGCAGACTTTGAATCAGACGAAGCTCGATAAACGGCTGAAACTGTTTGAGGCACAGCAGAAAGCCTTGGGGCGTTCGGATGCGGCCATCCAGCGAGCCAAGTACCGTTACAAAAAGAACCTGCAGGGCGACACCCGGTATAAGCACCTCAAATCAGATCGCAAAAGAGGAAGCGATACATAGGTCGACTGGATTATCGGGGACACAGAGCTAATGTGAACACACCGGCAGCAATAACCAGACAAGGAGTAGGTTATGTGGATGTTCACCAAGAAGGGTTTTGTTTCACTAGTCCAACACCCCACAGATGCAAGCCAAATGACCGTCAGGGGCATGAGCGAAGAGGCGGTTGTAGCCTTCCTCGGCAGTAGTATCACCTCCCTGACAGTCAAGTACTCCCCCCGCGATGATTATCCTTTTCAGGCCACCGTGCCAAGGGCAGGCATAGTGGACGCGATGTACAATGCCGCAGAGGGTATAGACTAC
>NZ_SMME01000087.1 GCF_009711465.1 Parendozoicomonas verongulae
TCAGGACGGATGCCACAAAGCGTTTACCTCGTCCAGTGATCTCACCAAACACAAACGTATTCACACAGGGGAAAGACTCTTTGTCTGTGATCAAGACGGGTGCAACCAGTCCTTCACCCAATCCAGTGCACTCACCAAACACAAGTGCACCCACACAGGGGAGAGGCGCTATGTCTGCGATCAGGACGGATGTAACCGGTCTTTCATTCAATCCAATCATCTTACTACCCACAAGCGCACCCACACAG
>NZ_SMME01000575.1 GCF_009711465.1 Parendozoicomonas verongulae
GTAACTATTCAGCCCCCCTAACCTGAAGCGGAAAATCTGAAATTTTGTGCCAGTATTGGGGGAGTAATTTCCTGGTCATCGGTCATGTCCTTCTCTCCTGAAACCCAACTCACCGCCACACTGCTTGCCATCGTTATTGAGCAGGGCGAGAGGATTTGTGAGCAGCAGGAGACTATTAAAGAGCTTGAGGCTCGGATCAACAAGAACAGCAGCAACAGTAGTAAACCACCATCAACAGATGGTTTTTCCAAGCCTGGAGACAAGCAACAGACCGAGCCTTCTGGCACAGATGACAATGATAAACCCGCCCCCAAGAGCCTGCGGGCGCATTCAGGCCTGAAACCCGGAGCGCAGAAAGGTCATAAAGGACACTGCCTGGAAGCTATAGAGCACCCTCACCATATTGAATATCTCCCGGTTCGGGTCTGTGAACATTGCCATCAGTCGCTGTCAACCGACAGCCTGGTCAAGGTTGTCGAATATCAGGTCTTTGATCCGGCCTGTCCAGGGCAGTTTGAGGTCACGGCTTACCGGGCTGAAGTCAGACGCTGTACCTGTGGACATAAGACACAGGCAACATTACCAGAAGGCGTCACCAACTATGTGCAATACGGTGCGAAAACGAGGGCACTGGCCGTTTACCTTCACCAGTATCAACTGATTCCCTGCCACCGTATCGCTGAATTTTTTCAAGATATTTACCACATGCCGGTGAGCGTCGGGGCGATCTGCCGGTTCCAGAAGACGACGTATGAACAACTCGCATCCACCGAACTGGCGATAGCCAGTGCCCTGCTGCACGAAGCGGTACTGGGTGCGGATGAAACGGGCATGCGTGTGGACAAAAAAACCTGGTGGCTGCATGTTCTGCGCAGTGAATACTGGACACTGTATCACCTGAACCCAAAACGGGGGCGGGTAGCTATGGATGCCATGGGTGTTCTGCTCTTGTTTACCGGGGTGCTCGTCCATGACCACTGGAAGCCCTACTTCCATTACGGTGTGATGCATACTCTGTGTAATGCCCATCATTTGCGCGAGCTTCAGGGTGTGATAGACCGGGATTGCAACCGCTACGCGGGCCGTATGATGCGCCTGTTACAGTTTTCCTGGCATATCACCAAGGGGTTTAGAAAAATCGGAGTGGCTGCGATGCCAGCCCTTATTCTGGTGCGGATTGAACGATTGATCAACGGATACTGGCATGTGCGCTAAAAGACGAAGAGGCCTTCATGGAGCGACGACGACAATACTTGAAAAGCAGGAAAGTGAGACGCACTAAAGCTTATAACCTGTTCCGCCGGTTGCGCGATTATCAGACGGAAACCTTGCGGTTTCTGACAGATTTCCGAGTGCCTTTTGACAACAACGGCAGTGAACGGGATGTCCGCATGGGTAAGCTCAAAGCCAAAATCTCTGGCTGCTTCAGAAGCAAGGCGGGGGCGGCCTGGTTTAGCCGAATCCGCAGCTATATCTCATCAGCAAGGAAACAGGGGCTGGGCGTTTTTGAATCTCTGCTTATAGCTGTTGAGAATTACAACAACGCTCCTTTGCTGGGGGCTGAATAGTTAC
>NZ_SMME01000724.1:0-5694 GCF_009711465.1 Parendozoicomonas verongulae
CCCCCCAATACGATCCCTCCCGCCTTACAAATACCTGACAAGGTAATAGGAATATCTGATTAAAAGCATGGTTTTACGGACTCTGAAAGTATTGGATGTATGCAAAACATATACACCCACCTAAACAAGCCAGCCGTTTTTCGAGTTGTGGTAACTCAGGCTGTTATAACCGTCTTGCTATCACTCGGATCACTTATTGACAGTCGTGCAACAGCTTTATCTGCACTGCTGGGTGGGTTGATCTGCCTGATCCCTAATGCCTACTTAACCGTCAGAGCGTTCTCGTTGTCTGGTGCGCGTGCGGCAAAGAGCATTGTAAAGGAATTCTATAGAGGCGAAGCCGGCAAGTTTGTATTAACCGGTCTGGGTTTCGCTCTGGCTTTCTCACACGTTCCATCACTGCATGCAGTGGTTTTGTTTAGTGCATTTATTGTGGTTCAGGCCGTTCACTGGTTTGCACCGCTCTTGCTGAAAGTTAAAGCGAGATGACAGGGCATTTTATGTCAGCCAATACAGCTTCAGGTTATATCAAACACCACCTGCAGAATCTGACCTACGGCCAGCTCCCCGCAGGTTATGAACGTGCCGACGGTTCCCTTCTCGGCCAGGCCACCTGGACCCTGGCCCACAGCGCACAGGAATCCTCAGATATGGGATTCTGGGCCATCAATCTGGACAGCATGATATGGTCCATTGCCCTTGGCCTTCTCTTTCTATTGCCCTTCCGCGCTGTGGCCAAACGCGCCACCAGTGATACCCCCAGCGGTTTGCAAAACGCTGTCGAAACGGTTGTTGAGTTTGTTGATAACAGCGTAAGAGAAAGCTTCCACGGTAAAAATCCGGTGATTGCCCCACTGGCGCTCACCATCTTCTGCTGGGTGTTCTTTATGAACCTGATGGACCTGCTGCCTGTGGACTGGATTCCCGGCCTTGCCTCTGTGGCGGGTGTGCCTTACATGAAAATTGTGGCCACCACCGACCCTAACATCACCATGAGCATGTCCCTCAGCGTGTTCGGCCTGATGCTGTTTTACTGGGTTAAAGAGAAAGGCATCTCTGGCTTTGCCAGCGATATGGCACTGCACCCTTTCACCAGCAAAAACCCGGTTTTGAAAGTGGCACTGATGCCCGTCAACCTGCTGCTGGAAACTGTGTCACTGATCGCCAAACCCATCTCTCTGGGCCTGCGACTGTTCGGCAACATGTACGCCGGTGAACTGATTTTTATCCTGATTGGCATGATCGGCTATTTCCAGCTGCCCCTGCACTTTGGCTGGGCTGTGCTGCACATTCTGGTGATCACGCTGCAGGCCTACATCTTTATGACACTGACCATTGTTTACCTGAGCATGGTTCACGAGTCCCACTGATTGACACGCTTACATCTACCCCTACAAGACAGAGAGTCTGGAGAAACTATGGAACTGGTCGTTGGTTTAACTGTTATCGGCGTTGCCATCATGCTGGGTCTGGCGGCACTGGCTACTGCAATCGGCTTCGGCATGCTCGGCGGTAAATTCCTGGAAGGCGTTGCCCGTCAGCCAGAAAGCGCTCCCATGCTGCAAACCAAAATGTTCATCGTCGCAGGCCTGCTGGATGCGATTCCTATGATCGCCGTTGGTATCGCCCTGTTCTTCACCTTTGCCAACCCATTCATCGGACAACTGAGCGCCGCCCAGTAAAACCATGAACATCAACGCAACCATTATCGGCCAGTCTATTGCGTTCGCATTCTTCGTGTGGTTTTGCATGAAGAATGTGTGGCCGCCCTTAATCGGGGCGCTGAACGCACGGCAAAAGAAAATTGCTGACGGGCTGGCCGCTGCCGAGCAGGCAACATCCGACCTGGAGCATGCCAAAGAGCAGGCTGCAGCCCAGCTGGAGCAAGCCAAAGAAGAAGCTCGCGGCATTATCGATCAGGCCAACCGTCGTGCGTCAGTCATTGTCGAAGAAGCCAAAGACAATGCCCGAACTGAAGGCGAACGTCTGCTGACTGCAGCCCGTGCAGAGATCGCTATGGAAGAAAATCAGGCCAGAGAAGCTCTGCGTACACAGGTGACAACCATTGCCGTTGCCGGTGCCAGCAAAGTGCTTGGTCAGAAGATTGATCTGGCAGCTCACGGCGAGCTGGTTGATCAGCTGGCAGCCGAACTTTAAAGGGAAGCCATCATGGACCTGATCACATGCGCCCGCCCCTATGCCACTGCTGCCTTTCGCTTTGCCCTTGAGCAGCAGGCTCTGGAGAGCTGGTCACACTCTCTGAATAACTGCGCCGTTCTCGTTCTGGACGAAAGCGTCAGCCAACTGCTGGATCAGCCATCCCTGACACCACAGCAAAAAGCGGATGCGTTTCTCTCCCTTTACGACAGTTGTCTTGAAAACAGCCCACTGGAGCAGGGGATGCAAAACTTTTTGCGCACACTCTGTGAGAATTGCAAAGCCGTTCTGCTTCCTCAGATTGCCGCACTGTTCGATACCCTTAAGGCCGAACAGGAACACAGCATCGAGGCAGAAGTCGCTTCCCCCTTTCCCCTCAGCCGTGAACAGCAGCAGATACTTGCCGAAAAACTGAGCAAGCGCCTTGGTGCGCAGGTCACCCTCAAAAACTGCATTGATCGGGACATGATCGGCGGTTTGATTATCCGTGCCGGTGATCTGGTGATCGACAACTGTATTCGCACCCGGCTGGCCAAGCTGGCTCACGCCATGAGCTCGTAAGAATTTTTAAAACAGGTTTGCTATGCAGCGACTGAATCCTTCTGAAATCAGCGACATTATCAAGAGCCGGATCGAAGGTCTGGATATTTCCTCCGATGCCCGAAATGTTGGCACCATTGTGGGTGTCTCCGACGGCATTATACGCATCCATGGTTTGTCCGATGTGATGTACGGCGAGATGGTTGAATTTAACAACGGTGTGTTTGGCATGGCGCTGAACCTGGAGCGGGACTCCGTGGGCGTTGTTGTTCTCGGCGACTACAAGGCTCTGCGGGAAGGCCAGAAAGCCCGCTGCACCGGCCGGGTACTGGAAGTGCCTGTGGGTGAAAAACTGCTGGGCCGTGTCGTGGATGCACTGGGCAACCCCATCGACGGTATGGGCCCCATCAATGCTGAACATACCGCGCCCGTTGAGAAAGTGGCTCCCGGTGTTATCGCACGTCATCCAGTAGATCAACCTGTGCAAACCGGTTATAAGGCGATTGACGCTATGGTGCCTGTGGGCCGTGGTCAGCGTGAGCTGATTATCGGTGACCGCCAGACCGGAAAAACCGCCGTCGCCATCGACGCCATCATCAACCAGAAAGGTACTGGCGTTAAGTGTGTGTATGTGGCTATTGGCCAGAAGCAGTCGGCTATTGCCAACGTGGTGCGCAAGCTGGAAGAACACGGTGCGATGGAACACACCATCATCGTCAATGCGGGTGCCGCTGATCCTGCTGCCATGCAGTATCTGGCTCCTTTCGCCGGTTGCTCCATGGGTGAATACTTCCGTGATCGTGGTGAAGATGCCCTGATTGTTTACGATGATCTCACCAAGCAGGCTTGGGCTTACCGCCAGATTTCCCTGTTGCTGAAACGTCCTCCCGGCCGTGAAGCGTACCCGGGCGATGTCTTCTATCTGCATTCCCGTCTGCTGGAGCGCGCTTCACGCGTGAGTGCCGACTATGTGGAAAAGTGCACCAACGGCAAAGTGAAAGAACAAACCGGTTCCCTCACTGCTCTACCCATTATCGAAACCCAGGCAGGTGATGTATCCGCTTTCGTTCCTACCAACGTGATCTCCATCACCGATGGTCAGATTTTCCTGGAAACCGACTTGTTTAATGCAGGCATTCGCCCTGCCATGAACGCTGGTATTTCCGTATCCCGTGTGGGCGGTGCCGCACAAACTAAGATCATCAAAAAGCTCGGTGGCGGTATTCGTCTGGCACTGGCTCAGTATCGTGAACTGCAAGCGTTTGCCCAGTTTGCTTCCGATCTGGATGAGGCAACGCGCAAACAACTGGAACACGGTCAGCGCGTGACTGAGCTGATGAAGCAGAAGCAGTACAAGCCTCAGTCTGTTGCTGAGATGGGTGTCATTCTGTTTGCCGCTGAAAAAGATTTCCTGACCGATGTCGCTCTGAACAAGATTGGCGCTTTTGAATCTGCCCTGCTCAGCTATGTGAACAGTGAGCACGCCGAGCTGATGGCCGCTATTGGCGATTCCGGCAATTACACCAGGGACATTGAAGCTGGCATCGCAAAAGCCATTGAGATGTTTAAGGCAACCCAGACCTGGTAACCAGCCTTGAGTCATTGAGGGAAGGACGGATTGCCATGGCAGTCGGAAAAGAGATTAAGACGCAGATAGCGTCCATAAAAGGTACGCAGAAAATCACCTCCGCCATGGAGATGGTAGCTGCGTCCAAAATGCGTAAGGCTCAGCAGCGTATGGAACGCTCCCGGCCCTACGCCACAAGCATTCGCAGAATGGTAGGACACATCGCCCACGCCAATCCTGAGTACCGTCACTCCTTTATGGTGGAACGTGAGGTGAAACGGGTTGGCTTTATCGTGGTGTCCACAGATCGTGGTCTGTGCGGTGGTTTGAACAGCAATCTGTTCAAGCGCGCTATGGAACGGATGCAAGCCTTTGAAGAGCTGAAGATTGACGTTGATCTCTGCCTTATCGGCAGTAAAGCTGCTTCATTCTTTCAGGGCTTTGGGAATCGCAAGGCAGGCAACATTGTTGCTGCAGTAGATCAACTGGGTGATGCCCCCAGCATTAAAAGTCTGATCGGTTCGGTGAAGGTGATGCTGGACGCTTATGAAGCTGGTGAGATCGACCATCTGGTGATCTGCTACAACCGCTTCGTCAACACCATGACCCAAAAGCCAACCTGTGAGCAACTGCTGCCCCTTGAGCCCGGTGACAATGGTGCTCAGGACCACAGCTGGGATTACATCTACGAGCCTGATGCCAAGTCCCTTCTGGATGACTTGTTGATTCGTTATATCGAATCTCAGGTTTATCAGGGCGTAGTGGAAAACAGTGCCTGCGAGCAGGCTGCGCGAATGATCGCCATGAAGAACGCCACCGATAATGCCGGTGGTCTGATTGATGAGCTGAACCTTGTTTACAACAAAGCACGACAGGCGGCCATTACCCAGGAACTGTCGGAAATCGTCAGTGGTGCGGCGGCCGTGTAATCGCCTGCGACTGTGGAAAAAAGATTGAGAGGAAAGATTATGAGCAGCGGTCGTATCGTACAGATTATCGGTGCCGTTATAGATGTGGAGTTCCCCAGAAATACTGTGCCTCAGGTGTACGACGCCCTGAAGGTAAATGGCAAGGAACTCACCCTGGAAGTGCAGCAGCAACTGGGTGATGGCATTGTTCGCACCATTGCTCTGGGTTCCACCGAAGGTGTGAGCCGTGGACTGTCTGTCGACAATACTGGCGCACCCATTCAGGTTCCCGTGGGCACAAAAACCCTTGGCCGTATTATGGATGTGCTGGGTAACCCCATTGATGAAAAGGGCCCCATTTTTCAGGACGACGCTGACAGTGAGCGTATGCCTATCCACCGCGAGCCTCCTTCCTATGCAGAGCAGGCAACAACTAACGAGCTGCTGGAAACCGGTATCAAGGTTATCGATTTAGTCTGCCCGTTTGCCAAAGGCGGTAAGGTTGGTCTGTTCGGTGGTGCC
>NZ_SMME01000724.1:5704-7353 GCF_009711465.1 Parendozoicomonas verongulae
GGGTAAAACCGTTAACATGATGGAATTGATCCGGAACATTGCCATTGAGCACTCCGGCTTCTCTGTGTTCGCAGGTGTAGGGGAGCGTACCCGTGAAGGTAACGACTTCTACCACGAAATGACCGACTCCAACGTTATCGACAAAGTGTCGTTGGTGTATGGCCAGATGAATGAGCCTCCCGGTAACCGTCTGCGTGTTGCTTTGACCGGCCTGACCATGGCCGAGAAGTTCCGTGACGAAGGCCGCGATGTACTGTTCTTTGTGGATAACATTTACCGTTATACACTGGCCGGTACTGAGGTATCTGCACTGTTGGGCCGTATGCCTTCAGCGGTAGGTTATCAGCCAACACTGGCGGAAGAGATGGGCGTTCTTCAGGAGCGTATTACCTCCACCAAGACCGGCTCCATAACCTCTATTCAGGCCGTTTACGTACCTGCGGATGACTTGACTGACCCATCCCCAGCAACCACGTTCTCCCATCTGGATGCGACTGTGGTACTGAGTCGTGATATTGCGTCCAAGGGTATCTATCCTGCGATTGATCCGCTGGATTCCACCTCCCGTCAGCTGGACCCGTTGGTTATCGGCCAGGAACACTATGAAGTGGCCCGTAGTGTTCAGACAGTTCTGCAGCGTTACAAGGAACTGAAAGACATCATTGCGATTCTGGGTATGGATGAGCTGTCTGAAGAAGACAAGCAGACCGTATCCCGTGCTCGTAAGATTGAACGTTTCCTGTCCCAGCCATTCTTTGTGGCAGAAGTGTTCACCGGCGCCCCCGGACGTTATGTGTCATTAAAAGACACTATTAGTGCATTCAAGGGCATTCTGGCGGGGGAATACGATGATCTGCCTGAACAGGCTTTCTATATGGTTGGCACCATTGAAGAAGCGGTTGAGAAAGCCCAGTCTCTCTAATCGCCACGGAGCAGTGTAAATATGGCAGCGAGTGTAGAGTGCAGCATTGTCAGCGCGGAAGAGAGTATTTTCTCTGGCCCGGTAGAAATGCTTGTGGCTACGGGGGCTGAGGGTGATCTGGGCATTAAGCCCGGTCACTCCCAGCTGATCTCCGGTCTGAACCCCGGCCCTGTGCGCGTGATTCATAACGGCGGAGAGGAAGAGGTTTATTACGTGTCCGGCGGCTTCCTTGAGGTTCAGCCGAACAATATCAAGGTGCTGGCTGATACAGCGATCCGGGCGGAAAACCTTGATGAGGCTGCGGCCAAAGAAGCCAAAAACCAAGCTGAAAAAGCACTGGCTAACCAGCATGGTGAGTTTGACTATAGTCAGGCGGCGGCACAGCTTTCTCAGGCTGTTGCACAGCTGCGCACTGTGCGCAGAAAACTTGGCATGCGTTAAGGAGAGCGGGGCTTGGCCCCGCGCCTCCATTCTCTCTAACTAACTCTCTTTCTCTTCTGTGTTGCCACTGTCGCCATCACTCGAGATAGCTAAAGGTTGATCACCATTATCCTCATTGATGCGAACCTCTGACGCCCGGTCTCCATAAACTTCTCTCCATGTCTCTATTGTGATTAGACCGCCGCCACTCTGTCGTCTTTCCTGTGGTGCTTCCTGTGGTGCTTCCTGAGGTTCTCCGCTATCCACAACAACCTCCTGGCTACCGTCCTCACCCTCTCGTGTACCA
>NZ_SMME01000085.1 GCF_009711465.1 Parendozoicomonas verongulae
CCAAAGTCACAGACATAGGGCCTGTCCCCTTTGTGAACTCTTAGCGTGTACATACCATTGAAATCTGCAGGCCTATCATCGTCAGTTTGAACCTGAAGCGCTCTACAATGCTCACATACCCAGGTATTTAAATGCGCAAATCGGGAAGGAAACAGGTTTCCTGAATGAAGAAGGGAACAGTGGATGTGAGGTTGAGCTTCCTCATCTGGAGACGCATGACACATGTTTGCCTTATCCCTGATCCATG
>NZ_SMME01000441.1 GCF_009711465.1 Parendozoicomonas verongulae
TATCGAGTTAACACTGGGCCAGGCATCTGCAATCATGGGGGGGGGCGGACAACATGAGAACAGCCCTGGACATATATACTCGGCTGCGTACCCAGGCAGCTGGTGGACAGCCGGACACCCCCTGCGATGACAAGGATATTGAGTTAACACTGGCCAGGCATCTCCAGCTCATGGGGGACAAGGTTAGCCAGCAACAGGCCCTGGACATCTTTACATGGTTGCGCACCCAGGCAGCTGGTCAGCCGAATATCCCCTGTGATGACAAGGACATCGAACTGGGTATAGCAGCCATTCTCGTTGACATGGGGGCATGGAAGCAGTTTGATGAACTGCAACTCGAAAAACAGTTATTTTCAGGGTTCGAAGCCAGCCTGTATTTCAGTATCCGCAACTTCCGGGAATTAATAGAAGTTGAAGCCACCTTACCCAAACAAACGGATCTTCTGGGGAAAGCGTTACGTTGGGCGGCTCTTGCGGTTGAAAAAAGCAGAGGTACAAGTGCATCCTGCCTCAGTCAACTGGGCCACTGCTTCCGTCTTATATCCGTCTGGCCGAAACCCATGCTGGAAACCTTGGGTATTGAAGAAGAGAGGGAGGAGGAGTTTAAACATAGAGTGAAAGTACTCTTTGCTAAAGCCAACGACGTTGAACCCCATCGACAAGAACTGAAGAAAGATGAACCCTGGAGGGTAAAGGAACACCAGCTATTGGCTCATATGACTGCATAAGTACCCAAACCATTACTTGTGTGTAGTTTAGCGGTGTCTTTTACCGCTGTTGTAAACAACAACGTCACAAGGCTACGTTGCTATCTTTTTTGTTCTTTTATGGGAAAGATGGTAATGATCTTCAGGCTGAACTTTTTTGTCAC
>NZ_SMME01000440.1 GCF_009711465.1 Parendozoicomonas verongulae
CCGACAACTCTGGGAATAGAGTGTCCAGAAAGGAAGGTGAAGAAGGAGGAGGAATGCATAAGATGTCAGGAGCTTTATCTTTACTGGAGATGCGGCAAACGGTCGATGGATCCCTGATCCATGTTGTGGCACCCGTTTCAACGGCCAGATGTTGTACAACCGTTGATTCCGTGAGTGTTAATTGGGTTCTGTGTTTTTTCCCATGGCAGTGCATAACGTGGTGTTCGACAGACCTGTTGACGGTGCAAGATGTCGTATCACCGGGGTGGATATGTGTGCTGTCCGCAGGGTGTATGGCAATGCTGCCTGTTGATATCACATCTTAATGGCCGTAGCGGAATAGGATGAAGACGTTTGCTTTTGTCTTCTGATGCATAGGTGGCCGATGCAGCCAGGCCGATCACTATGCAGAGACTAGTGACAACAAAGTTCAGCCTGAAGACCATTTTCTTCCTTCCCATAAAAAGAACAAAGAAGATAGCAACGTAGCTGGTAGTTTCTTGTGATGTTGGTATTTATGGCGCTGAATCTTGCTCTGCCAGTGATTAGCACTATCAGGGTATGGTTGTGAAAAGGACAGACCGGGTCACTTATCTTTTCCATTATGCCGGGTGTGCATGTGTTTGGTGAGATGACCGGATTGGGTGAAAGACTTCGTGCATCCCGGCTGGTCACAGACAAAGGGCCTGTCCCCTGAATGGATGCGCTTGTGTTTAGTGAGATCGCTGGATTGGGCAAAACGTTTGCTGCATCCGTCCTGATCACAGACAAAGGGCCTCTCCCCTGTGTGGATACGTTTGTGTTTGGTGAGATCGCTGGATGCGCTAAATGCTTTGTCGCACCCGTCCTGGTCACAGACAAAGGGCCT
>NZ_SMME01000332.1 GCF_009711465.1 Parendozoicomonas verongulae
CCGGGGGGCTGGACACGGGACTCCTGCACGGCTTTTTCAGTGGTTCCGGGTAACACACGCGCGCTTTGAAATGTCAGAGCGCACGTTTGATCAGCCTGCTCAGGGCTTCCAGGTCTGGGTACATGCCTTGACGTATATCCCGCAGGTCATCATCAACCAACCATTCCGACACCAGCCATGTTGGTGATACTGACATCATCCCAGCCAGCCTTCGCAAGGCATCGTCAACAGGCACCACCTCTGGCTCGGACATCAACTGGCATATAGCCTCTTTCCCCGCCTTTAGTTGCCCCATCACTGGGCTAGTCAGAAGCGATTTAGGGCCTCTCACGCGAAGCCTGTCATCTTCAAGATCAACCTGCACAGACTGAAGCTTGAGCCAATAAAGAAGGCACAGCGGTGTCACACATCAACCTCAATGACTACGTCATCATCTTTATCTTTGCCAAAGTCTGCATACTCTACACACTCTGCACTCTCTTTCTCAGAAACCTCTCTCAAGAGTGCAGAGTGTGTAGACTGTGCAGACTTATACGAAGAACCCGATGTGTGACTTTCCATGTCTAAAG
>NZ_SMME01000533.1:0-303 GCF_009711465.1 Parendozoicomonas verongulae
GTGCGCAGTCGGGTAAAAATGTCCAGAGCCAGTTTCAAGTTGTCCGTGCCCCCCATAACCTGAAGCAGCCTGCCAAGAGCCAGTTCGATTTCCTTGTCATCACAGGGGGTGTTCACCTTACCCCCTGCTGCCCGGATGCGTAGTTGGGTAAAAATGTCCAGAGCCGCTTTCAGATTGTCCGGCTCTCCCATAATCTGGTGATGTCTGCCCAGTGTTAACTCGATATTCTTGTCATCACAGGGGGTGTTCGTCTTCCCCTTTGCCGCCAGAGTGCGCATCCGGGTAAAGATGTTCAGGGCTGCT
>NZ_SMME01000533.1:313-381 GCF_009711465.1 Parendozoicomonas verongulae
AACAGGGGGTGTTTGCCATCCCACCTGCCGCCTGAGTGCGTAGTCGGGTAAAGATGTCCAGAGCCGCT
>NZ_SMME01000533.1:391-675 GCF_009711465.1 Parendozoicomonas verongulae
CTCCGGGCAAGCTTTTCTCAACGTCCATTAATTCCAGGAAGTAACGAATACTCAGATATAAACAGGTTTCAAACCCTGAAAACAACTGTTTATCGAGTTGCAGTCCATCAAACTGCTTCCATGCTCCCATTTCAGTGAAAACAGTTGCGAGACCCAGTTCGATCTCCTTGTCCTCAGAGGGAGTGTTCACCACCCCACCTGTCGCCCGAGTGCGCAGCCGGGTATAGATGTCCAAAGCCACTTGTAGATTGTCTGTGCCCCCCATAACCTGAAACAGTCTGCCC
>NZ_SMME01000533.1:685-1049 GCF_009711465.1 Parendozoicomonas verongulae
ACCTGCCGCCTGGGTGCGTAGCCGGGTATAGATATCCAAGGCCACTTTCAGGTTGTGCGTGCCTCCCATGGCCTGAAGTAGTCCGCCCAGAGCCAGTTCGACCTCTTTGTCATCACAGGGGGTGTTTGCCTGCCCTCCGGCTGCCCGGGTGCGCAGCTGGGTAAAGATGTTCAGGGCCACTCTCAGGTTGTCCGCTCCCCCCATAACCTCGAGGTGCCTGCCCAGTGTTAACTCAATATCCTTGTCATCACAGGGGGTGTTTACTTCTCCACCTGCCGCCCGGGTGCGTAGTCGGGTAAAAATGTCCAGAGCTGCTTTCAAGCTGTCCGCTCCTCCCATAACCTCAAGGTGCCTGCCCAGAGCC
>NZ_SMME01000533.1:1059-1248 GCF_009711465.1 Parendozoicomonas verongulae
AAAGTTGTCCGGGCCCCCCATAACCTGAAGCAGACTGCCCAGAGCCAGTTCGATGTCTCTGTCCTCAGAGGGGGTGTTCGCCACCCCACCTGCCGCCCGGGTGCGAAGCCGGGTATAGATGTCCCAAGCTGCTCGTAGATTGTCCCTTCCTCCCATGACCTGAAGATGTCTGCCCAGTGTTAACTCGAT
>NZ_SMME01000179.1 GCF_009711465.1 Parendozoicomonas verongulae
ACGCGGTTCAGACCATGACTTTGGCGATAACAGCTAATCAACCTTATCTGGCAGAAGCAGCGAAACGAATGAAGGCTATGGACTTTGAAACCGGGATCAACTGGCCTGCCTGCTGGCAGGAACTCCTGGATGTTTTAAAGCAGCCTGTTGCCAGCTATTGCCAGAAGGCGCCGGAGGAAAGTACTCAGCCTGCAGGTGTTATGGATACGCAGGCCCAGTTGCCACAGTCTGTCAAAAAAACACTGGATGGCAGGACAAACTATGAGCAGTTTCCTGCGCCATGCCTCAGTTATAAAAGAGTTTTTCAGACTGTTGGCCATGATCCACG
>NZ_SMME01000693.1:0-2789 GCF_009711465.1 Parendozoicomonas verongulae
CGATAAATGATTCACGAGCTCTATCATGAAAGCCTTTTTCCAGTTAACCATCACCTCAGGACTTTCTGACCAGATATAAGGGTCATAACCATAGTTATGGTTCTCAATAAAGGACACAAAAAGCCACATAAAGGAAAGTATATTGCCAAAATAACTGTCATCGTAAGGCATCGTCAGTCCAGCGACATTGATCCTGCGCCCCAGGAACCAATCCCCCTTACGGTAATGGTCACCATAAATAAAGAGATCCGCAAATACCTGGCTTGATCCGGGCAGCTCAAATAAATGATCAACCGGCTCAAGTGCGTGGCCAATTTCATGAAGCAGAAGGTCAAAAACCACGGAATCATTCGGATCAATCCATCGGAATGGATTATCAAAACCAAGCCAGCGCAGCATAATCGCGTCATTGTTGGATATTGCTATGGGGTTTTCCTGTGTGAGTTGAACATCCATGACAAAGCGGTAGAGGCGATCAGGCGCTTTGTCTCGTTCATCAACAGCATTATGACTGAGGCCTGCCAGAGCATGAGCAGTTTTGATCACCTGGTCATAAAAATTGATAACCGGAGTCGGGTCTTCCAGATCTCGTACCAGCGCTGAGGGGAGAGTCAGTACGGAATACTGCCCTTCAAGCTCTGCCCAGGGCGCGGGGTAATCGCGAATGTATTGACGCCATTGCTCGGCGGTATCTCTGCCAAGCTTAAACCAGGGCGCTTTGACCGCCCCTGAGATGGTAATATCAAAAATATCCGAGCCATTTTGATCGGACTCTATGTAAATCAGTCCTGAGGCCCAGTTACGGTCCTGGAGGACGCCTTCCTTCAATTGAAACCCATCGCTGGCATACCCAACTCTCTTTTTTTTATAAGAGGGGTGGTAGTTGTTCAAATCTAAAGCATGTGCGCCTATTCTCACCTTTGGCTTTATGCCAGATGGCTCAAAAGATAAGGATCTCAGTTCAATCGTGACAGGTTCTCCAGGCACTCGGTAAAGCCCTGTGCCTACCTGATATCGTGGTGGGTGCTGCATCCGTAAAGGAGACAAATCCCTCGGCTTCAGCTGAAATAAGAAGGTCTCCGTCACCCGTTCTGCATCGCTCTCAACAGTGCCTGGAAAGTCAATCCCCATGGGCATGTAGGCTTTGTATTTTTCTTCCAGATCATTCAGGGGCATGGCAAAGCATGGCCCATAAACAGCACAGGCCAGCAAAGCCAGCCACAGAGCCCGGAAAACTGAACAGGTGACTTTTCGGCAGTCAGATTTGACCATAACTATTCTCCCAGTCAATACGCTGGAAAAATCTACCATGGCCTGAATACTGACTGTCTAACACCCCTGTCAGGCTCTCCAGTCAGTTAAGTACCCGGACCATTGCTTTCGGTTTGGGTACTTATAAGCCATCATGATACAACCGGTGGGGATAGGAATACCCCTTTCCCGCAACACGTTGATAAGCCTCCTCGCTGACAGGGACATACCAGCGCCTGAAGATTAAAGTCAGGTCTTCTCCGGTCACCTCACACAGCATTTCAAAAAAGAAATCTGTTTTTTCCTGCTGATTGTCTTTATCAGGCAATAAGTGTTCAGGGGTATGGCGAAATCGATGATACAGCTCTGGGATAAAAGCATCCGATAAATGCCTCACAAGTTCTACCATAAAAGCCCCTTTCCAGCTAACCATCACCTCAGGACTTTCTGACCAGATATAAGGGTCATAACCATAGTTATAGTTCTCAATAAAGGACGCAAAAAGCCATACAAAGGAAAGTATATTGCCATAAGAACTGTCATCGTAAGGCATCGTCAGTCCAGCGACATTGATCCTGCGCCCCAGGAACCAATCCCCCTTACGGTAATGGTCACCATAAATAAAGAGATCCGCAAATACCTGGCTTGATCCGGGCAGCTCAAATAAATGATCAACCGGCTCAAGTGCGTGGCCAATTTCATGAAGCAGAAGGTCAAAAACCACGGAATCATTCGGATCAATCCATCGGAATGGATTATCAAAACCAAGCCAGCGCAGCATAACCCCGTAATTGTTGGAGATTGCTATGGGGTTTTCTTGTGTGAGTTGTACATCCATGACAAAGCGGTAGAGGCGATCAGGCGCTTTGTCTCGCTCATCATCAGCATTGTCATTGAGACCTGCCAGAGCATGAGCACGTTTAACCACCTGGTCATAAAAATGGATAACCGGAGTCGGGTCTTCCAGATCTCGTACCAGCGCTGAGGGGAGAGTCAGTACGGAATACTGCCCTTCAAGTTCTGCCCAGGGCGCAGGGTAATCGCGAATGTATTGACGCCATTGTTCAGCGGTATCTCTGCCAAGCTTAAACCAGGGCGCTTTGACCGCCCCTGAGATGGTAATATCAAAAGTATCCGAGCCGTTTTGATCGGACTCTATGTAAATCAGTCCGGAGGCCCATTTACGATCCTGGAGGACGCCTTCCCTCAATGGAAAAAGATCGCTGGTATACCCAATTCTCTTTTTTTTGTAAGAGGGGTGGAAGTTGTTCAAGTCTAAAGCATGTGCGCCTATTCTCAGCTCTGGCTTTATGTCAGATGACTCAGCAGACAAGGATCTCAGTTCAATCGTGACAGGTTCTCCAGGCACTCGATAAAGTCCTGTGCTTACCTGATGTCGTGGTGGGTACTGCATCCGTAAAGGGGACAAATCCCTCGGGTTCAGCTGAAATGAAAAGGTCTCTGTCACCCGTTCTGCATCGCTCTCAACTGTGCCTGGAAAGTTAATGCCCATGGGCATGTAGGCTTTGTATTTTTCT
>NZ_SMME01000693.1:3079-4498 GCF_009711465.1 Parendozoicomonas verongulae
TCTGAATGCTGACTGTCTAACCTTTCTGTCAGGCTCTCCAGTCAGTTATAAATCTTCACGGTACAACCAGTAGGGGATAGCGTACCCCTTTTCCACAACGCGTTGATAAGCCTCTTCACTGACAGGAACAGACCAGCGTCTGAAGAATAAAGTCAGATCTTGTTCGGTCACCTCGCACAGGGTTTCAAAAAAGAAATCTGTTTTTTCCTGCTGATTGTCTTTATCAGGCAATAAGTGTTCAGGGGTATGGCGAAATTGATGATACAGTTCCGGGATAAAAGCATCCGATAAATGATTTACGAGTTCTACCATGAAAGCTTTTTTCCAGTTAACCATTACCTCTGGATGTTCTGACCAGATATAGGGGTAATAACCCTTGCCATGGTTCTCAATAAATGATGCCAAAAGCCACATGAAAGAGAGCACATTACCGTAATAACTGTCATCCTGAGGGATAGTCAGCCCAGCTATTTCGATCCTGCGCCCCAAGAACCCATACCCTTTACGGTAATGATCACCATAAATAAATAGATCCGCAAAAACCTGTGTTGATCCGGGTGGCTCAAATAAACGATGAGCCGATTCAAATTTATGAGCAACTTCATGAAGTAGAGTGTTAAAAATTATAGAATCGTTTGAATCAATCCACCGGAATGGATTATGAAAACCAAGCCAGTGCAGCATAACTGAGTAATTATGGGAGTTTGCCCTGTATTCTCCTGGTGATAGTTGGGCATCTATTACAAAGCGGTAAAGGTTATCAGGCGCTTTGTCTCGCTCATCATCTGCATTGTCACTAAGGCCTGCCAGAGCATGGGCGCGTTTGATGAGCTGGTCATAAAAATTGATAACCGGAGTGGGGTCTTCCAGATCTCGTACCATCGCTGAGGGTAGAGTTAGTACGGAATACCGACCTTCAAGCTCTGCCCAGGGTGCAGGGTAGTCGCGAATGTATTCACGCCATTGCTCGGCGCTATCTCTGCCAAGCTTGAACCAGGGCGCTCTGACAGCCCCGGAGATGGTAATATCAAAACTATCCGACCCATTTTTATCGGACTCTATGTAAATCAATCCGGAGGTCCGGTCATGATCCTGGAGGACACCTTCCCTCAAATCAAAACTATCGCTGGCATACCCTACTCTCTTTTGTTGATCAGCGAGATAGTACTGATTCAAATCTAAAGCATGTGCGCCTATTCTCAGTTTTGGCTTTATGCCAGATGGCTCCAAAGACAAGGATCTCAGTTCAATCGTGACTGGTTCTCCAGGCACTCGATAAAGCCCTGTGCTTATCTGATGTCGTGGTGGGGATAGCATCCGTAAAGGTGATAAATCTCTCGGGTTCAGCTGAAATGAGAAGGTCTCTGTCACCCGTTCTTCATCTCTGCTAACAGTGCCTGGAAAGTCAATCCCCATGGG
>NZ_SMME01000693.1:4554-4874 GCF_009711465.1 Parendozoicomonas verongulae
CTTCTTCCAGGTCGGCCAGGGGCATGGCAAAGCATGGCTCATAAGCAGCACAGGCCAACAGAGCCAGGAAAACGGAATAGGTGACTTTTCGACAACCAGATTTGACCATTACTATTCTCCCAATCAATACGTTGGAAAAATCTATCATGGTCTGAATGCTGACTGCCTAACCATCTTGTCAGGCTCTTCAGTCAGTTATAAACCTTCACGATACAACCAGTAGGGGATGGCATACCCCTTTTCAGCAATACGCTGATAAGCATTCTCGCTGACAGGAACAGACCAGTGTCTGAAGAATAAAGTCAGGTCTTGTCCGGTAA
>NZ_SMME01000812.1 GCF_009711465.1 Parendozoicomonas verongulae
TTCAAGCAACCGTCATGGGTAACTTAGCCGGCTTCTTCCATATCGTCCTGTGTGATTCCATACAGCTCTTGAAGCTCAGGAGTCCATGCAGGTAGAGATTTGTCATATTCTGCAAGCTCTGCTTCAAGCTGGCTGTAGTAGTCGTCTGTTAGTTCATTGGGCATTGTTCATCCTCTCGTTCTCCAGTATTACAGACCTCTTCAGGTTGGCTGTGTGTCGTATCTGCTGGTGGTTTACTTGGGCTGCTAGTTTGATGGCATAGCGAATTGCCTTGTTAGGTGTCTCAAGATTTAGGGCTTCCTGAAGGGCTTTAACTGCATTCCATTCAGAGCGGTATAGTTTGGTGTAATGTGTATGATGATTTTTCATTGGTTTCTCTGCTCACGCATAAGGTCGATGTAGGTTGCTGTAAATTCAGGCATCTCAGGGATGTCAGCTTTTAGGATGTAGCGGTTGATAAAATAGTCAGGAGGTATTGACAGCCTGAAGCAGACCTCAAAGCCCCTTTCAATGAAGGTTGTTGGCTGGCTATACTTTCTGGCAATCTCGTGTATGAGCACGAAAGGCTGACGTTCAATTATCTCAGCATCTGTTAGAACACGGATGTTGCTCGCGGTATATTCGCTATTCATTGGTTTTATATTGTTTTGGTTAAAAAGTAGGCGACGGAGATTACATGAACGAGGAGTAACCCTCGCTAATTTTAATTTCATGTAATCTCCGTCATGTTATTTAGGCTGCTTGTTTGATTTCTTGGAGTCTTTGAACTGGTAATATGTCCAGTCCCTGAAGAAAGGGCGTGAAACCATCTCCATGTGGGTCACGATCGAATGAGACATAAAGGGTCTTGACAGCCCCACAAATAGCTTTCTTATGCTCCTTTAGCAGGTCACGAAGACCATCATCGTCTCCACAGAAAGCGAGGCGTTGAGCCTCTGTACTAATTCCAACCTTCTTGAGCACTGGGGCAAGAATAAGCATAAACTTCTTCAGACCAACACTATTGACTTCCTTGTAGTGGTAGCCACTCCACCTGAAATGAAATTCAAAAGCCCATGTCTTCATTCCGAATAGGAAATATGTAGGCGTTACCATGAAGACATTCTTACTGTGATAGCGTTTTTCCTTGACAACTGCAGAACGGAGGCTGATAACAGGGAGCTTCGGAGGTAGGCCGCAGGAGGTACAGTAAGGGGAGCCTGCAGGGGTCTGTGCGTGACAGAATGAACACTCTTCAGTCTTCTTCAGGTGGGTCTTACATTCCTTACAGTTCTCATCATGCTTACCGTTCTGTGTCCCACACACAGGGCACGATATGGTGTTCACAGGTGTCTTACAGAAGGCATAACCTCCATCTTCCTGCTTGAGGTAGGCCGTACACATAGTTGCCCTGGGGCTTACTTGAGTGTGGCATGTAGGGCAGAAGATTGCTTCAGACTCTTTGCGCTCTTCATCTCCACCATCTTCCTCTGACATCTCATTCCTATGCAGGTCTGAGAGCTGGGCAGCATCAAGCAGTCGCTCAGCATTGTCTGTGAAGTCCAACACAAGGCACTCAGTCTTTCCCTCAGCCAGTCGCATACCTCGCCCTATGATTTGCTCATGTAGAGCTTTGGATGCTGTAGGGCGCATTAGGGAGAGTGTAGTGATGTTGGGAGCGTCAAAGCCTGTTGTAAGGACAGCAAGGTTAATAAGGTATTTGATTTCACCATCTTTGAAGCGCTTGAGAATTGAGTCTCTGTGCTTCGCTGGAGTGTCAGCGAGAAGGACGGCTTTGCTATCAGACTTCAATTGCTGTTCAGCCATGATAGTCTGCTCACGTGTTGCGCAGAAAAGAATACAGCCACCTTCACGGGATGACGCTACAAGCTCAGTGTGAGCTATTGCAGAACGTACTTTTGTTGTGTCATCACAGATAAATGACAGCTCTGAGCTTGTGATGTCATTACCATTGACCTTTGCTCCTTCTCCAGAGAACAATGGTTCAAGCATTGTGTTGTATTTCAGAGGTGCAAGGTATCCCATCTTCGTTAGCTCAGACTCTGAGATTGAATAGCAAACATCATCCCAATAGCAGCCCTTGCCTCCATAAATAAACCAGTTCATGACCTCCCCACCTGTCTTCAGACGATAGGGAGTTGCTGTAAGGCCAAGTGATGAGACTGAATGGTTAATCCTCTTAGCGTGACGGATTACAGTATTGTATTGAGAGGTCTCAGGTGTTCCGGCTTCAAGCCCTGCTTGGTGACACTCATCAATAATAATCAGCTTGAACTCTGGGTAGTCTTCTTCTGCCAGGCGATAGAGTGATTGAACAGAAGCAAATACAGCCCTTTCTTTCAGACACTTCTGCTTCAGACCAGCATTGAATATTGAGGGTCTTTCTCCAGTAAGAGCTTGATACTTTTCAGCGTTCTGGGAAGTTATCTCTTTGCTTCGTGAAAGCACCAGAACCTTACCTGACAGCCTTTTGATGACTTCGGCTATGATGATGCTCTTACCTGCTCCAGTGCCGAGTACAGCGATTTGAGCAGAGTTAGGATTGATAGATTTGAGGCAAGCAGAGATAGCATCCTCTTGGTATGGACGGAGTGTATACATTTAGAATAGTTGTTAAGTTAATTGGTTTGGAGGTGTCGCTAATTTTCTCAATAATTAGCGACCGGATAGCTTGTAGTGGAAAGTACGGTGTCGGAAATTTTCTCAATAATTTCCGACCGGATAGCTTGTAGTGGAAAGTATGGGTTCGGAAATTTTCTCAATAATTTCCGAACGTATAGCAGCACTAAAAGCATTATTGCTTTTGTACTGTTCGCGCATCCTGTTAAGAAGAGAGCCAATAGCATATTGACCCTCACGTTTAGCAGCTGAAGAGATAATCTCTTAGTGAACGTGCTGCATAACTACAGCTCGCTCATCGCTGGTTAAGACCCTTCCCAATGCAATGGCTACAGCTTCGCACAGTGTAGAGACGTCAATCTCTGCACCTTCAGTAATGCCATAGTCTTCGTATTCAGGGAACTCTTCACAGCCATCTTCAGGAAGCTCAATGCCAAGGTCATCAAGGACGTTGCAGATAATGGTTACAAGTTCAGATTGGGTTAAGGTTTGTGCTTGGGTTGTCATTTCAGATTTGGTTGTCATTTCAGATTGACTCATTTGTTACGTTGTCTTTAGGCAGGTGAAAAGATTGAGCAGAAGATATGATTTAAGTTGGGTTAAAGTGCGCCAGAAGTGCCTGTGATGTTATATAGAGTCTTGATAAGGTAAGGGGCACTTCTGGCGCACTTTAAAGCTAAAGTCAGGCTGCTTCTTCTCTTGGCTTCAATAGCTCATAGGCTTCATCGAAAGATATCTTCTGCATGTCAGGATATTCTGTCTGCACCCCTGCAGGGATGCGTTCAAGCTCCCATAGTTGAGCATCTTGCTTGCTTTCGATTAAGGCAATGACTTCATTCTCTTGCATGTTAATGGGGACAAGAACGCTTCCAGTCTTCTTTTTGCGTTCTTTGGTTTTAACCACATAACTCCATTCACACATCAGATAATCTGCAGGATGGCTTAAGACCATATTGAGTCGGTGCTTCTTTGCAGCAGGCTTCTTCAGGTCACTTGCAAACTCTCCATAGTCATTGACTCTTGAGACCTCACCAATTCCATCTTTCCTGCTGAACCACACAGTGGAGAACCCTTCTGCTTTAATCTTGTCTTTCAGAAGTACTTGCTTTTTAACTGCGTCATAGCTGAATAGCTCGTCAACAGTAACCCTCTGCACTTCATTGGTAAGCAAGACAACCTGGCAGCGGTGCTTACTATGAATCATCCGCATGCGATGGAGAGCTTGGTAGGTCTCTGCATCAGACATCATCTCTTTGATGGCCTGAGTCCGTGGATGAGCATAAACAAGAGTTTTCGTGTCATTAGGGTGTGATGGATCAGACATCAGATACCCTGTTTCTATGTACTCTTGCGTCATGTCAGGGGTGTCATAGCTCCAGATACTACGCTGGAAGTTCTCAATAGCATACTCTGGAACTTGATACCTTCCCAAGACGAATAACACCTGCACTCCTGCTTCAGAGAAGCGATTGTGACCGCGAGTATTACCGAAGTTAGCAGTCATGAACTCAGTTCCTTCAAAGTGATGCAGGAAGGCTTTATGGGTCACCACAGCAGCCATCCTGCCTTTAGCCATGCTCCGCATTACCTTTATTGCTTCGTCAATGCTTCCATCTTCCTCCAGCTGTTTCTTGCTGAACAAGCGGTCGTAACATTGAGACACTGAAGCTAATCCTTGGTACTTGCAGTCAAGTTTAACCTCCACCATGTCAGATTTATTGAGAAGCTCAGAGGCAACTTTGAGCTGACCAGTTGCATCAAGACAAATGAATGTGCTGTTACTGAAACGGTACTGAACCTCTTTGCGGTGATTCAAGTAGGCTTTATCACCATCAAAGCGTAGGCATTTAGATGTTTCACCGATTAACTCCATAACACCCAATACGTCTTGTAGCTTCCTCCACTTGCCTAGCTTGCGGCTATGTTCCTGTACCCACTCGTTGTACTGCTCAAGCTGCAACCTGAAGGATTCTGTAGATACCTCCCCACTCATAGCACCTTCATAATTGACCATGGGCTTCTCTGCTTGCTTCTTCTCTTCTTCTTCTGCTGTGAGCTTACGGAGAGCGTTTACAGCATCCGTGGCGAGTGCTGAGGCATACGCTTGAAGACCTCCATAATTCTTGTCTTCAACATCACGGATAATCTGCTTCCATGTCTGGGAGTCCTGAGCAGTGAATTCATAATTCCCATATATTTGCTTGGAGAAGTCCTCGTCAATGTAAGTTATGTCAGGAGAAGGAACAGAGAACTCATCTTCCTTGCTGATAGGTGTGGTGAGTACGTTGCTTGTTTGAATACGGATGTTGTATTTCTTAGCTTGCTTGTGTTCCTGGCCTTCTTCATCAGACAGAACCTCGCCGAACTGAAGTTCATAAGGGCAGCTGGTGTCTTTCTTTGGGCATACCTTGCAGAGGTTGCTGTGAGCGTATGGATTTTTACTCTCTTTCAGTGCTGCAATAAGCTCAGGTTTAGCATCACATGCAGATGCTCTGCCTTTAATGAAGCCTATTGAGATGTGCAGGTTGTTACTGACACAATACTTCTTAAATGATTCGTACACTTCAGCACCCAGCTTCAAATCAGGCACAAGATAGGAGATGGTTTTATCTGGGTTTGCTGCAGCAAATTGAGCAATCTGAGCCACTGCTTCCCGTGTCTTACCTGCCCCAGCTTCAGAAGCCAATAGGGTGTTCTTGCATTTCAGGTGAGCACATTTCAGAGCTTCACTAATACCACGTGACAGGGTTGATTTGTCTTTGGGATTACGCTTGTGTAGGGGTTGTACTATCTTGCTTGGCTTTCTGCTCTCGCCTCGGTGCATGTTAAAGTAAGCACTCCAGTCAGCAGGGGATACTTCATATCTGACAATGGCTTCACCCTCGTAAAGTGTCCCGATTGCCTGTGTCCAATGTCCAAGAGTCTTGGCAATCTCAGATTGTGAGACACCTACAGAGTGCATGTATGAATGACAGCAATTCATCATTATCTGCTTATCGTTGACTGAGAGCTTCGCTTTCTTTCCCAATTCCAATAGGGCAGATACTCGGTATACTGCAGCTGCTGGAGAGATGGACATCTTAAAGGCTTCAGTCTGTCCTGTGTTAAGAGCTTCCCGTTGAATTGATGCGGCCTTTTTACGGATAAGCTGAGGATGCTTTCCTACAGGAAGGTTTGCCCAGTCATTGAAGTCAGAACAGCCTTTGTGCTCTATTGTGAAGGCAGGATATAAGATGTCAGTACGAAGCTCTCGTGCTGTCACTGTTGCCATGCTTAACCCCGGATTACCAGAGGATTGATGGTCATTGTCAGCACAGATTGTGAACTTAGCAGGAAGACAGTAGTCACGGAACTTGCGTATGACTTTAGGAAGATTGCCTTTGTCAATGCAAACAACGATTGAACAGCTCGGGGAGTTGACATGACGAGCGAGTGTTACACCTGTTGCAAAACCTTCTACAAAGTAAATCTCTTCTGCATTGAAGACATCAGCACCAATAGCAAGAAATGCTGCCTCTTTCACTCCCCCTTTAGCAAGCCTCTTACTTCCGTCAGGGTAGATGCGTTGGAATGTCTGGAGCTGACCTGAGAGGCTATGGAACGGAATAAGAAGAGCACCATCAATATCCATCTTGATTGGAAGCGATGAGAGCCTTGGAATTGCTATGCGCTTGGCTGTTAGGTAGTTGTGGGTGCTGCGTCCGTTCAGTACAGCTGCATTGTCGTATGGTGTTGGGTCAAACCTCTTAGCGGGTGCTTGATGTTGTGCTCTGGATGGCAGAGGATTATTGAATGTTTTGTCTTCGCACTTGTGACAATAGGTATTGCCATTTTCAAAGATTACTACGGTATCGCTTCCGCCACACTTGGAGCAGGCAGAGCGTTGAATTACGTTTGTCATAAAGTGTTGTCACTCATTTGAATACGCTCTCTGAAGCCCATTCACTACCATCCCAAACCATTAAGCAACTAATGGCAGTGACAACAGAGAACGTATTCAGATGAACGGTTTGGATTTTTGTTCTCTCAGATGGGGCTGAGATTTGTTTCTGTGGTTATCTTGTTAAATAGCGGGAACACTCATAGCTGGCGTTCAGAATATGAGCGAATGCTAATTACTGTTGCAGTGTCGTACAAATGATGCTATGTCACGCTTTATTGCTAGGTGACATGCAAATAGTCAGGCTGGTAGCTGGCTGTAGGCTTCCCCGATGGAAGTTATATCCATATATTTAGGTGTAATTACCGATTGGGTACGTGTGCATGTGTATCACCTAGATGAGAATGATTCTTATCTTTGAGACTATCTTGGGATAAATGCAGGAGAGTGGAGAGAGGCTTCTGCCTGTAAAACCTCTCAGGAGGCTCCGTATTGCCCTGTGTTGAGCTTAGGCTTTTAATTCCTAAAACGCCCCTCCTTATTTTGAGTGCTCTTACAGCTCACTACAGGAGCTTCTACAGGATTCTTGATTTCTGAATATGCTTCTCTGGCGATAGCAAGACACACCATCTCATTGATTTCTTTACCTTCTGCTTCGGCCTTTGCCTGCAGGTCTGACATTATGTCTTTGGGAATGCGGAATGTTTGCATGTTACTTTGTTTCATTGTTGAGTCTTTAGGGAAGGGTAAAAAGATGTTCAGGAGATTTGTATCTGCTTCAGCATTGCCTGATACTTTTCTATTGCTTCAGTCCTGTTCTGCTGGTGGTAGGTATCAATCTGTTCGTCAGACCATGTGGCAGGAACAAACATTCCCTTGTTTCTCTCATGCCATTGCATTGTCCTTGCGTGGGACTCTTCAAGCAATGACACCATCCTCTCCTTATCTCCCCTCCTGGCTGCCTTGGTGAACTCTGCTTTCTGCTCATACCCTACATCTATGTTCACGTAATCAGCGGATTCAATGGAGTACCCTACGGATTGTAGTAACTCATAGCGTGCCTTCTGGTCACTCCCCTTACTGATGATGTCTTTCAGTAGCTGTTCGCTTGGCTGCCAGTTACACTTAAAGTGTGCTCGTATTACAGCATACATTGTTCCCTGCCTTCTGAAGCCCTTCATGGGTATTGTGAGACCCTCCTTTCTCATTTGCTTCAGGATGGCTAGCAGCTCTTCCCATTCCTCATACTCAATATGCAGCAATGCAAACCTAATATGTCTTTGGGAACGCTCGTAGTCAGCTTTAAGCTGGGCTTCATCTTCCCTTTCTGCTTGCTCTCGGCTGGCTTCAGCCTTTGCCCTGCTCTCTAGTTCTACCTCTCCTCGATAGTTAGGGCTGTAGTACAGTGTGGTGTCAAGGTCACGGTAAAGCCTCCCGGCTTCACGTAGGGTCTTCATTGCCCGGCTTGCTGAAGGCTCCATGATGTTCAGGCTGCGAGCTACAGAGGCTACAGTCAATCCCTCCATTCCCTTCTGCTCTGCTAGTGCAAGGATTGCTTTCTGGTTCTTACTGGTTCGTTTCATGGTATTAAGTGTTGGGGGTGACGATAAGGCATAAGACCCTTTGCAGGGTATTAACATTAGTGGGGATGGTGAAGGATGCTGAGGTGGGAGTCAAGTAAGTGTTGGGGGTGCCGAAACCGCATAAGGTACTTTGTCACCCCCTAACATTAAAGAATGGGAAGGCATAAAGCAAAAGACCACACAATGGCGGCCTTTTGGTGTTTCACTTCACCAAATGGATAGACTCCCATCTACTCTCATTCCACCGTGAGCTACCTGAGGGTATTAGCTCTGGACTTTCCGCAATGCTTTCAGCTGCTGTTAATATACCTGCTGCAAATACACCATCTGGTGAGCCAGCACAGACATAACCTGTTGCATAGCTTATTGCATTGTATATCTTCACAGGGTCATAACCCTTCTCTACTGAAAGAGTATATTGGGCAGGAGACAGTGGAGCTATAACCGATAGGATAGCTTCAGGCTTATCAAGCCCTGTACTGAGATCTCGCATCGCATCACGGCATGTGTAGCTTGTGAGGTCATCTATTGTTAGGTTACCTGCAAAGCCGTGCTGTGTAGATGCAGCCATTGTCAGACTAGAGGTTGCGAGTAATGTCACTGTTGCAACAAATTTCTTGAACATTGCTTCATTTATGTGTGGTGAGTCTTCTGTCAGACTACCAGCATTGCATCCCGCCATCTGTTAGGTATTCTCGAAGCAAAGCGCGTTCTCCTTAATACAGAAAAAGACCACACAGAGGCGGTCTTCTAGTAAGCTCTTAGGGAAGCTTTCAGCTTGCTTCACGCAGCTTTAAGATAACGATACAGGGTAGCTACACCTATACCAGCAGCCCTTGCAGCCTCCTCTTTTTTAAGACCCTTGCCCAGCAGCTCAACAGCATAAGCACACTTCTTAACAGTCTCAGGGTTAGCCTTACGCCCTGTGAGCCTACCCTCAGCTTTAGCCTTGGCAATGCCTTCAGCTTGCCTGCGTCGTCTGTCCTCGTAGTCTTTGCGTGCAGTGGTAGCCAGAATCTCAAGCAATAGATTATTTACGTGAACCAGTATGTCTCCTACCAGACCACCACTAGAGGCATTAAGAACCATGTGGCTAGTTGGTAGGTCAAGAGAAACAATATGTATCCCTTTGTCTTCAATAGCTCGCTTCAGTTTCTTCCAGTTGTCTGCTGATAGACGTGTTAGACGGTCTACAGCTTCAATAAGGAGGACATCACCCTTACCAGCAACATCCAACAGCTGCATAAGCGCAGGGCGTTCAAGCGTTGCACCAGATTCGTTTTCAATGAACCACTGTTCAGGCTCTTGGTTGTTCTCCTGTATGAAGTCATTCAGTACAGACTTTGCTCTGGTAGCGTCTTGTTCTTTGGTACTTGCTCGCAGGTATGGGAAAAGTTTCACTTTAGTAGTCTTCTATCACTTGGCTTAAATTTGATGCTTAAATGATAATTCTATCAATTAAGCCTTTCAAGTACCTTTTGATAGAAATCTATCACATAGGTTTGCGTTTTCCTGTGGGTATACCTTTTGATAGATGACACACAGCAGATAGAGCACACGGAAGGATGGGCAGAAGATGTGATTAGTGTTGGGTCTGCACTCCAGGTCACTTAGGGAATGAGCCTCTGCACCATGATTCAAGAAAGCTCCTGTAAGCCCTTTCAACGCCTTCTGTCGTCTACCCACCAAACCACACTACCAACATCATCAGAACGCCTTAGAACGCAACACAGGAGCTTCTAGGACTATCCTCGCTGCCTGGCTTATGGGGGACACGCGAGGCGAAGCCTAATGTCAAAAGACCACAGAGATTTTTATAGTGAAAAGCTGGTGGATGGTGATAGTACGTAGACTTTAAGTATTACCCCTTTTTCGCCCAAATTGGCGAAAACTCATTCACTGTCTTTCACTACTCTGCTTTCTTCTTCTCTGCTTTTCTTGTCTTTCCAGAACAAACGTCCCAGTCACGGGAGCGGGAGCGACCTCTGTTACTGAAATTCTGATAAAAAGAATGATATTCTGATTGTAGACGTACTAGACCTACTAGGTGTAGCTCTGATAGGATTACTCAATAGCCGTGTTAGAGCTACTCTTAATTCAAACAGACCTAGGGTTTATAATGTCGTCAATATCATTTGCATATCTGGAATCAGCCATCATGAAAGTTACCGATGAAGACCTAGAAGGTCTCCCTTATGCTGAACGCTGGTTACTGGTCTTGATGGCAACTCTTTGTGATTCCAAGACTGGTACACACTTTTGGAGTCAGAAGCGAATAGCAGCCAAGGCAGGTATGTCACTGAGCAAGCTTAAACGAACGCTGAATACTCTCCAAAAGTCTGGACATATCACAATAACCAGCGGGAAGGAACAAAGCTCAAGCAACCTTTATCGGGTCAATCTGGAACCTGTCATCAGGCAGAAAGCAAGGGAAGCGTATGCCAATGGTGAGACCTATCCAAAACCGAAGACCTTTGAAGAGAAGATGACTGACAGGACTTGGGCTGATAAAGGTTTTGCTTTGGAGGGTGATGGAGAATGACAGCTATAGTACATCCACGTGAATTCGGTTTTCTGTCTCCAAGTGAGCGGTGGGTATTGGTAGCATCAGCCAACCTTTGCTCGCAAGGTGATAGTCACGCAACGCCATTAAATCTTTTTGCACATATTACAGGGTTCTCAGTGGCTACACTGAAAAAACATCTCAAGCGCCTTGAAGAGCTGCATAAAATTGAAATTGATTGGAGTAACTGTAAACATGCAGTAACAACTTTCAAACATAAGCATGGCTGGGAGATAACTCACGCTGTATGTGATGAAGATTATGCTTACCCAGTGAAATGACCCTAAAGCATGCGACTGTACGCCCACGCTTCGACACTCAGCTTTGCTGAATCACATTTGATGCGCATACAGTCGCCTGTTTTTTAACCAATCTGCTCTTTAATCCATTAAACCAACCACATCACTAGCTTTAAGATTTACATACCTACTCAACTGAGAAAGACACTTGTGACCAGAGATGACTTTGAGCTGTGCTACTGACATACCTTTCAGTGCATACTTCGTTATAGCTGTATGCCTTAAGTCATGAAAGCGTAGGTCTATGATACCTGTACGAATACAAGCTCTCTGCATGGCTCCAGTGACACCATCCTTTGAAACACTGAATATCTTTCCATGGGTTCTAACTCCAAGATTCCTAATGGTATCAATGGCTCTACTATTTAGGGGGACTTCACGACTCTCTCCATTCTTCGTGTCATACAACTCTAGCTTTCGCCTTCCAATATCTACATACTCCCATTTGATAGAAAGAATCTCTGACCTGCGCATTGCTGTTTCGATGGCAAGAATGAAAATAGGGCGCATTTTATCAGATACATTGTCAAGTATTAGCCTCTGTTCATTCATGCTTGCTATTCGATTTCTTGGCTTATTCTCCTTGGGAAGGGAAACAAGACGGACAGGGTTCTTTACATCAATCCTGAGCTTGTTAATTGCAAAGGTGTACACACGGGATATAAACAGTAGGTCTTTCCGTACAGTTGTTCCTGACAGCTTCTTAAGGCGTTCATCCCGTATTCTATCTAGATGAAGGGGTGTCAGTGTATCCAGACAGTGAAGTTCAAGGGAAGGCTTCAGGCGGCGTATATAGCTTGCTTCACCAAGCTTGTGATTCACATGCTCAATGTACTGGGAAAGGATGTCTATAAATGTAGGAAGGATAGCTTTTTGAGCATCGACTATTGACTCTTCAATATCACCAGCCCACTGCTGTGCTTGGGGTTTTCGTTTGAATGTTTTGCTCTTGAAGACACCGTTTTTCCTAACGATAGCCTTCCATTGGTTTGTCTTTGTTTTGACGAATGTAGCCATTAGTGTACCTTTAGGCGAGGTACAGACTACGCATGGCGTGAAACCACCAGTTATGAACCGCTTAATATCCGAGCTTAGGAGGCGGCAGTTTTATCCGGTTAAACTATGGGGACCCGATTGCCTACTGCAGTAAGAGTAGTTCCCTTTCACAAACGTGCGTACCAATTCGTGGCAGGAGTGACACTATTTTAACGAAAAACTGCTAACTCCTTCAATAGCTTACCTTGACTTTTCCTTTCGGAGTTCGGTATTTCGCATTCTTCCTGTAGTGTGTCACCTTGTAACAGTACTCGGATTTCGAGTGTAGGATTTGTTATCCTAATACAGATTCGTTCAATCCTTGTATGACTCCGGATGTTTGCTCAGGCAGAGTTTCTCTCCTACTTATGCCGAGCAGATACAACTTCGTCCCTTGGGGCCGATAATAACAATAGTTTCTTCACATAGACCTTTGGTGAGGGTAAAGATGCTGCATCAACTCAAATCTGGCCTGAAAGCGGCCTTGTTCCTTATGGTTCTTGGTGGCTCCGGCACATTACAGGCGGCTGCTACTGTCAGCCACAATGATCCCTGGGAATCGGTTAACCGTGTCACCTTCGCCTTCAACGATAAGCTGGATAGCTGGATTCTCAAACCTGTAGCAACAGGCTATGACACTATCACCCCAGACCCTGTTCAAGGCTTGGTTTCCAACTTCTTCCAGAACCTCGGAGAGATTCGTAACTTCGCGAATGAACTGCTGCAATTCCGCATCAGGGATGCAGGTGTGACCGCAGGTCGTTTCGTACTGAACAGTACTGTCGGTATGCTAGGGCTGCTGGATGTGGGTAGTGCTGTTGGTCTGGAGTATAAGTATCAGGACTTTGGCCTGACCCTGGCTCACTGGAACGTGCCATCTGGCCCGTACGTAGTGTTGCCATTATTCGGCCCGCGTACAGTGCGCTCTTCTGCTGGTCTGTACCCGGATATGCAACTGCAGCCCATCAATCATGTTCAGGACAGCCATGACAGGCTGATTCTGCAGTCGACCGATCTCGTCAGTCTCCGTGCCCAGCTGCTGAAGCAGGAAGGGCTGATTGTGGGTGATAAGTACACCTTTATTCGAGACGCTTACCTACAGCGTCGGGACTTCCTCCTGACCGGTGAAACACCGCAGGATGACTTCTAACTCTTTGCGCCTTTTCTAGCAGGGGGAGCTTATCTCCCTCTGCCGCCCTTCCCCTTCCTCTCTTTTCCACTATTCTTCAGGCTCTGTCTATCCACGTACCCTATCCCTTCTTGCACACTTATCTGTGAGGGAGTAATGTCAAAGCCGTTAAGTAAAGCTATATGTTCAGTCTGTCTGAGTGGACCAAATCTCTTAGTCAACCCAGCCAGGGACAGGTGGGGCTATGAATCGAGACAATAGCAGGTTACTGGTTATTGATGACGATGCCATCGTCAGGGACAGCATCGTTGCCTATCTGAAAGACAGCGGTTTTCAAGTGCTGGAAGCGGAAAATGGCGAGCATGGTCTTGACGTTTTCCGTGAGCACACCCCCGATCTTATTCTTTGCGATCTTCGTATGCCCAAACTGGATGGGCTTGGTGTGCTCAGGCGTGTGAGGAAGGAATCCCCGGAAACACCTTTTATCGTTGTTTCTGGTGCCGGGGTGATGGCTGATGTAGTGGAGGCCCTCCGTTTAGGAGCCAGTGATTACATTATCAAGCCTATTGTTGATCTCGAAGTGCTTGAGCATGCGGTTAATCGCTCCCTCGATAATGCCGAACTGGCTCTTCAGAACTGCAGATACCGGGAAAGTCTGGAAGAGGCTATAAAATCACTGAGAGAGAGCCTCGAAGTGCTGCGCACAGACCAGAAGGCCGGACGACAGGTTCAGATGAAAATGCTCCCCCAGGGGCCGTTTCGGTTTGATAATTACTTTATCGATTACAAAATTATTCCCTCCCTCTATCTCAGTGGCGATTTTGTGGATTATTTTCCCATTAACGACCACTGCTTTGGCTTCTATCTGGCCGATGTATCAGGTCATGGAGCGTCCTCAGCCTTTGTAACAGTGCTGTTAAAGCATATGTCTATGTCGTTACTGCATGAGTATAAGATGCGGGGGCAAGAGCGCCCGATTCGCCCCTCACTCGTTCTTTCCACCATCAACCGCAATCTGTTGAGCAGTGAACTGGGTAAACATGTGACGGTATTTGGGGGGGTGATTGATACCAAGGCCAACACGCTTACATACTCTATAGGCGGGCACTTTCCCTTGCCGATTTTGAGCATGGGGGGAAAGTCCAGATACATAGAGGGGCAAGGGTTACCGGTAGGTTTGTTCGAGAATGCGGAGTTTGTGGATGTGACAATTGACTTGTCTGGCCCATTTACTTTAACTATCTTCTCGGACGGAATTCTTGAGGTTTTGCCTCAGGAAACCTTGAAGGAAAAAGAGCAGTACCTGCTGTCTGTAATAGATGAAAAGGCTGACTCTGTGGAAACAGTAATGTCACGGCTTGCTGTGCAGGATCTGCATGAAGCGCCGGATGATATTGCCTTGCTGGTGTTAGGCGGAAGGGCTGAATGAGCGCGGGAAAAATCCAGTATGCCGAATCGGACGGCAGCTTTATTCTGAAATTTGTTGGGGATGTACGTTTAACGTTGTGTTCAACGCTGGACAAAATGCTTGAATCCATTCTCAAACAGCCGGGTATAAAGTCCGTCATTATTGACCTCACCGAAACAGGTGGCATCGATAGCACCTCTCTTGGTTTGCTGGCGAGGTTATCTATCCAGTCCCAGAAGTGTTTCGGCATTGTGCCCACTATCGTTTCTACAAACGAGGACATCAATCGTATTCTGGTGACGATGGGCTTTGATAAGGTCTTTTTTATCGTTACCGCTGCAAGTGATGACAGTGTGGAAATGCTGAAAGACGTGCCCTGTGAAGACGGTTCTGAGCAGGATGTGATGGACAAGGTGTTGGAAGCTCACAAAACCCTTATGAATTTGAACGAGCATAACCGGCAGGAATTTCAGAATCTGGTTGATCGTCTGGAGCGGGATCGTAAGGCAGGTAAAGCCCTGTAAGCGCCCTCCCAGCGTCTAGGCTAGCCAAGGGGAGGGGCTACAATCAGGCATCAGCTATTTGCGATAGCAGCCAGAGTCTGCTCCAGTTTCACCTGATCTGCGGCAAAGTTGCGGATACCTTCTGCCAGTTTCTCTGTCGCCATAGCATCTTCATTCATTGCCCATCGGAAGGTGTTCTCAGCCAGGGAAGATTGCTTGTCATCAGAGAACGGATTGCTGGCGTCAAGCTTGCGTTCAACGGTACCGGTACTGTTTTCCAGCTCTTCCAGAAAGTTAGGGCCAATGGTCAGGCGATCACAGCCAGCCAGCTCCAGGATTTCCCCCGTGTTGCGGAAGCTGGCACCCATGACTACGGTGTCGTAGCCATTGGCTTTGTAATAGTTGTAGATGCGAGATACGGACATCACGCCGGGGTCTTCTGCCGCAGGGAAACTGTCACGGCCGGTGGATTTCTTGTACCAGTCCAGAATGCGGCCAACGAAAGGTGAAATCAGGTACACTCCAGCATCGGCACAGGCGCTGGCCTGTGTGAAGCCGAACAGCAAAGTCAGATTTGTTTGAATCCCTTCCTTCTCAAGCTTCTGGGCAGCACGAATCCCTTCCCAGGTAGAGGCAATCTTGATAAGTACGCGATCTTTGCCGATGCCTTCATTTTCATACAACTCAATCAGGCGATGGGCCTTATCTACAGTAGCACGGGTATTGAAAGATAAACGAGCATCCACTTCTGTAGAAATTCGGCCGGGGATAAGGCTCAGAATTTCCTTGCCAATCAGTACTGACAACTTGTCGGTGGCATGGTGAAGAATGTCTGTCTGGCCACGACCTAGTTGTTTGCCAAATGCCAGAGAGGTTTTTACATGCTCTTCATAGACTGGCAGGCCGGCTGCCTTGAGCAGCAGCGTTGGGTTTGTGGTTGCGTCCTGAGGGCGATAGCGGCGAATTGCATCGATATCACCAGTATCGGCTACTACGGTGGTCAGAGATTTCAGTTGTTCCAGTTGATTCATATCATCGTTCCTGGTTCAGCAGGCAGGCAAAAGGCACTGGCTTCTCTCAGCAGTTCGGCCATGGCATCCGGACGGTGAGCATTTTCACTTAACAGTCTGCGGAAGCGTCTGGCCCCCGGCATACCGTTAAACAGGCCCAGCATATGGCGGGAAATGTGATTGAGAGCGTGCTTTTCATGACTATCAATATGTTGTTGTACATAAGGTATCATTTTTTCAACAACATCGTGTCGGGTGAAGGAGCGATGTTCCTGACCAAAAATGCGGTGGTCGGCCTCTGCCAGAATCCAGGGGTTGTTATAGGCTTCCCGACCAATCATTACGCCATCGACGTGTTTCAGGTGTGCTTCGGTCTGATCAAGGGTGGTGATGCCACCGTTAATAATAATTTCCAGATCTGGAAAGGTCTGCTTTAAGCGGTGAACCCAGTCGTACTTAAGGGGTGGAATATCCCGGTTCTCTTTCGGGCTTAACCCTTCAAGAATAGCGATACGGGCATGTACGATAAAGGTTCTGCATCCTGTGTCTGCAACTGTACCAACAAAGCTCACCAGTTCGTCCCAGCTCTCACGACCATTGACGCCTATACGGTGTTTGATCGTTACAGGAATGCTGGTGGCATCCTGCATGGCTTTGATACAATCCGCGACCAGAACCGGTTCTTTCATCAGGCAGGCACCAATACCGCCGTTTTGAACACGGTCGCTGGGACACCCCACATTCAGGTTGACTTCATCGTAACTCCACTGTTCGGCATAGCGGCTGCATTGGGCAAGATCCGCTGGTGTGCTGCCGCCAATCTGCAGAGCAATGGGATGTTCTGTTTCGTTGTAACGGAGGAAGCGTTCCCGGTCTCCATGGATCAGGGCACCACTGGTAACCATCTCTGTATAAAGAAGCGTATTGCGAGAAATCAGGCGCAGGAAGTAGCGGCAGTGACGGTCAGTCCAGTCCATCATGGGCGCTACAGAAAGTCTTCTATTCATTAAAAATCAATAACTTACGGTTGTATGCACAAGATTATAGCGCATTTTTGATTATCTGGTGTTCACGTAACTTACTGATTTTAAAGGAATATAAATTCCGCTGTTTTACCTGATGTGACAATATTTGTGCCAATATTGGGACAATGAAAAAACAGACAGTGGCAACTATACGCAAACGAACGGGAAGGAAGGGTAACACTCGATAGCGCAGTTTTTAATGGTTGACCTGTGTCAGTAGTCTGGTCCTCCTCCTATATAGTGCCTGTCAGGAAACAATCCCTTGAGCAGCAAGGGCTTTGGCAGACTTTCTACTGCGAAGTTTTCGGATAGACACTATATAGCCTTCTCATCAGTGTCAATCAGCAAAAACTGCGCTATCGAGTTATACAGCTTTGGATACCGGATTCCAGAAAGTTACGATGACGAAGGGGGGATGGGTTAACTCTCCAAAACACTGGTTCCCTTATATAAACCAGAGTCACATTAGTGAAAACCGAGTAAAAGCCCTCTTACGCTTAAGTCTTCATCAAGGTCAGGCCAGTGTATCCCATCACCTTCTCCAAGTAATTCCCAATTATTGCGCTGCTTCTGTGTCCCACTGGCCAAGGATGGAAACCAGGATATGGGGACAAGTATGACACGCCCATCAACCAAATTGACAATCAGCTCAGAGTCAGAAAAGCTTACATCCTGAGCCAAAGGGTGTGCTTCAACCTTTAAAGTATTCATTCCATGCCTCCTGCAGTCGGTCTCGATTATTCTCTACATACTTGTGGAGTTCCCTGATTTCTTTGGCAGAAAATCTTGTTGAAGTGGCCAGCATGACAGGCTTCAGCCAAAATTTTGCCAGAGCCTTGTCTCTTTGAATCCAGCATAAGTGCGGGAAGTTACGGTGCCGCGGCGATGTCACGGGATGTGGTATAGAAGGTTTGCAAGGGTAATCGCTTTGTAGCAACGCGTTCTTCAGTGGGCTCTTCGAAATGTGATTCTTCAAGAGCCCCAGAAAAAGGTAGGGGAAAAGAAAAGCTGGATTCAAGTATCAAGCCCTGTCGAAACAGGGCTCTGTTGTCATGCTGAACTTACCCACTCTCCTATATGTGGAAAATCAGGTGTCAACTAAAAATCATACTGGGCTTTGGCAACAAAGCTGTGTGCGTGGAACTTTTTCATCCAGCCATAGTTGTAGCTCAGGGTAAAGGTTGTGTTCTGGTCGTAGCCCATATTGGCGGCCAGCCCAAAGTCGTAACGATTCTTGGCTGGCTTAGCACCAGTAACTGTAAAGCTGCTACCACCGCCTGCATAGCGGCCAGTCATAGTTATGGGGTCATCCTTGAAGTTATGGAAGTACATCAGGCTCACTTCAGGTTTGAGCATCATCTTATCCATGCTTGCATCGCCTATTACCTTGCCTCCAAAACCTATCTCCATGATTTTGAAATCATCGTTTTTCACTGCCCCGTAGGACAATATGGCAGCAGTCGAGCCACTTGGTTTTTCACGATATTTATCCGTTTTGATATTCGCCATATGGAAAGCAACCTGAGGCTGAAGAGTGAACTCTGTTTTCTCGTCAATCGCCCAGGGGAAGCGCCAGCCACCTAACAGCCCTGCGTCCCAGGTCCTGGTGTCGTACCTGGCTTTATTCAGGTGACCCTGAGTGTACCTTTTGGCATCGTTTGATCTGAACTCGTAGCCGACACGTCCATCTACAAAAGCCGGACCTTCATTCCAGGTTCCATACAGACTGAAGGTGTGTCCATCGCTCTTCATGGAGTTATGGGAACCATCCTTGTCACTCAAATCATCTTTTGAATAGGTATAGGCCAGGCCTACTGTTGCAATATCATCGATTACACTGGTATCTGCGCCCAATGTGAAACCATTGAGTCTGGACTCAAATCCAGCCACACCATCCTTCAGTTTTTGAGTTGCATCGTTATAGGCATACTGGAGCCAAAATCCACCAGATTCCAACATGTCACCGGAGGAAATACCTGTGCGCTGACCTGATTGGCGCCCCCCTATGGCACTGGCAGCAAGCTGGGCACCGGCCACTGCGGCAGCGACAGCACGGCCAGAGTTGTCTGGTGTTATTTCACGGGCAATACGTTTCAAAGCACCTGGATCTTGAGCACTTTCACTAATCAAATCGCCAATCCATTTCTCCAGACTGGCTCCAGCCTGATACGCCATTGCCACTGTCCGAACAGAAGAACTGTTAGCACCGATGGCTTGAAGATTCTTAACTACCCTTTTCAACGGCTGTTCACCGCTGTCAGCGGGCGCGGGAAGGGGTAATATTCGATTACGAATGTCAGGGTACTTACTGGTTTCTCCTCCCACAGAATCCAGTTTGACTTGCTCGATGCTTACCAACGTTATTGGATCATCATTATCACTGAGGGTTTCACCTACCCAGTCGTCTGACTCGTCTCCAGCCTTCATTGCCATTGGCATAGCCTGAAGAGATGAATTGTTAGCACCGATGGATTGAAGATCCTTACTGGTTTCTCCTCCCACATAACTCAGTTTGACTTGCTTGTCACCAACAGATGCCTGATAGCGGATATTCATATCATCGGTAGAGACAGCCACTTTGTCAGGAGCTGTCAGACTGGCAGAAGCACTATAGAGAATGAACTCTTTGCTGGGATCAACACCTTGCTTAAATGCATCCGTCAGCTTCAACTTAACAAGGCTCTCAGGGGACAAAGAGACTGTCTCAGCCTGGATAAAGGGCTGTGATGAACTTGTTTTAACATCCAGTGTTGCCTCAACTGTTCCCTGCTGATTATAGAATTTCAGCTCAAGGCTCTGGCCCGGGTCAATAGTCAGAGTTTTGCCTGAATAAACAGTGAGCCCTGATGACTTGGTGCTTTTAAACACAGAAGAGTTATATGACGCCTTCATATGAATCTGGGCAAAGCCAGAAACTTCTGATGCCCCTTTACCCTGTAAGTAGAGTTGATCCCCTGCCTTTGAATTACCACGAAGTTTGCTGGCCCCTTGTGTTGCGTTGAAGTTCAAAGTCATAGCCGGACGTTTGGAGGCATGGGTCATGTCAATATCAAGACTTTCGGATGAAGATGCAGTATTGACAGTGAAAACTTTCATCTCAGTAGTCGGTGTAAAAGTGAGCCCCAATGTATTTTTTGAGGAGCTGCTTTGTGTTTCATCCGTTACTTTCGTTGAAGAGGCATTGAGATTGAGAGTTGTCAGATTCTCAGTGTTTTGAGCCTGAAAGCCAGCACCCTGGACATTGAGCGCTTCGACACTGTGAACCTCACCGAGTTGACCACTTGAATAAAGATTCAATGTGGTCACCGGCCCGGCTCCGTGAATGGACAAAGGCTGTTTGGTGTCAAACGACAAGGTGCCAGCAGCCGCACTTTCCGAACCTGCCTGCCCCACATTGATGATATTCACTGGAGCGTTAACAGTCAGTTTGGTAGTCCCTTTGATAGTGCCGGTTGTTGATCCACCGGCTTCGCTGACCGTCACCTCCGGCACAGTCAGGCTTGCAAGCTTTGCATCCTTTCCTATGTCCAGTTTACTGATTGCCCCGGTTCCACTGACGGTAACTTCATTGTTTGTGATCAGTGCCAGCTCATTGCTTTTGCCAGAGCTTTTAACGCTTGTACCTACAGCCAGACTGTCAATGGCATACACTCCGTGAGCCAGTGATGTTGTATCCGTGAGTGTGCCAACCTTCCAACCTGTACCGCTGACGGTGACATCGGTCACTGTCAGGTCGCCAATCCAGGCATCCTGTCCTATGTCCAGTTTACTGATTGCACCCTCACCACTGATTGCAACCTCTTTGTCTGTCAATAGTGCAAGCTCGTTGGGATTGGCTGGCGCAGAAACATTGGTACCGACTGCCAGACTTTCAATGGCATTACCTCCATAAGACAGCGATGTTGTGTCCGTGAGTGTGCCAACTTTCCAGCCCTTACCGCTAACGATGACATCAGGCACTGTCAAGTCGCCAAGTTTGGCATCCTGCCCTATGTCCAGTTTGCTGATCGTGCCTTCACCATTGATTGCAACCTTTTTGTCTGTCTTCAGCGCCAGCTCGTTTTTATTGCCTGAGGTTTTAACATTGGTACCGACTGCCAGACTGGCAATGGCATTGTCTCCGTGAGATAGTGAAGTTGTGTCTGTGAGTGTGCCAACTTTCCAGTCCGTTCCACTGACAGTTACGCTGGGTACATTCAGCTCACCGATTTGAGCTTCTGCTCCAATATTCAGATGCTCGATAGTTGCGCCTTCGCTGACGGTTAAGGCGCTGGCCCCTGTTGCAAAACGCAACTGTGACTCCTTCTTGGGATCAATAGAGCTAGCGACTTCCTCCCCGGAAACATGTAAGTCAGATATTGTTATACCATCGGCCTCAAGTTTACCGGCTCCTGTTATCCAACCATCAATCTGCCACTTGGCAGATGTCTTCTCTCCTTCTGGATTTTGTATGGCAAGGGTAGAAAAGCCCGAGATGTTACTTTTGATGTGAACAGGATCACTGGGGGCAATAGTGAGTGTTTCATTGACTCCTGAATCAGGGGCTGAACCAAAACCAGCCAACTCACCATCAAAAGTTCCACCTTCAATAGAGATATCGTGATAGCCACTGTCTACAACCTTGAGGGCCTTCCCCTCACTGGCTGTAATGTTTGAAGTTCCCGAGAATATAACCGTTGGCTTCTCTGTAGCCGTTCCTCCCCCGATTGCGACAGCTACACCGTCGGCTCCAGAGTGGGTGATTGTCCCTGTATTTTTGAATACCCCTTTACCCTTCAGTGCTATACCAGTGGAATCGTTACAACCAGAAACAGTAATAGTGCCAGAGTTCTCCAGTACTCCACGAGCTTCTTCGTTGAACATACCGTGACTGGGTTGAGAGGTATCAACAGTTATCGTTCCTGCATTTTTAGCGTGGGCTATTACATCCTTATTTTCCGGCGCCGCTGGATTACTGTCGCCAGTCGACATTCCATAGCTACCTGAGGCTTTTGAAGTTACGGAAATATTGCCTTCATTCGATACAGTGGCATTTCGCAGCATAGCATTTGTAGGCGAATGATCCGGAGCATTTTCCTCCTGAACATATTTGATGGCTGCCTTCATACCCACAGACTGATCGCCGGATACCGTGATTTGACCATCCTTTTTATTCGTGGCTTCCCCTTCTGTGACCAAAATACCCAGCGCCTTATTTGACCTGACCTCAATGGTACCGCTGTTTTGAGCGCTGGCATTTCCGCTGTCGTCTTTCTTGCTGTAGATCAGAATACCTTTTGGGGCAGTGTTTACCGTTACACTGTCTGCAGTTTTCCCCCATACTGTCAGAGTACCCTTATTGTCTACAACAGTATTATTACCTCTGGCACCTATACCTGTTACTGAGGATGGGACTGCTTCGCTAGCAGCAGTTATCACACGACTACCAGAGATATTATTTACCTTTGATTCAGGGGCATCAGCAGAAATCATAGGTTTTCCAACTTCACCTAATTCTGCAACCCCTTGCACAGTTCCGGCATTAGTAAAGGTGCCGCCTATTACGTGGATATTATGGCTAGCATTCGTGCAGATGTGAGCAGGGTTTTCAATCTCCCAGTCCGAATCGACGGTTTTAGTTTCCCAAGTAGGCCAGCCATAAAGATTAACGCAATCTGCATAACCATAAGCACAAAATCCAGCACTAACCGCAAGCGCCAGTGGCTTCAAAAGAAAACAGGCTTTTCCAGAAGATCCACAACGCACAACTGCGCCACAAGAATAGGTTGAGCAGGCCATACATACACTCCAGCTTCGCAACACTCGCTTGTAAGGCAACCACGCTGTCTCACAAACCATGACTTGGAATGAGCATAAAAAGTAAAGTCAGGAGGGAGTTTAGTTTAGGATTCTGGGCGACGGCTGTCGTTAATAAAAAGTTGATCCAGCGCTTGTTCATGTATCACCATCACCAGCATAGTCTTCAGCCTCAAATTACGGGCAATAGCAGGGAAAACGCACGAAACCCCTTGATATC
>NZ_SMME01000585.1 GCF_009711465.1 Parendozoicomonas verongulae
CAGGCTCATTTCGTATTGGAGAAGACTCTTAGAAGTAGCCCTGAAATTTTAGGGCTATGCTTCTATGTTCTATGCGCACGTGGGGCTGGCTTCTTGAACTAGACAATTATTGACAGCCACCAGATACCGGAATCTCGGCAGACAGAAGATTACCAGTGGGGAAACCGTGCTGATTTGCACAGTTGGTTAAACCGGACAGATTTATCCAGTTGCGCAGGCTTGTCCATGGTCTTATCAATGGTGGTAACGGGGTGTGCGCTGTTTGCTTTCATGGTTACGCTCTCCCTGCTGGCTTGCGGAGAACGATTACTGCGCCGATCCGGGCAGCGATAGCTTGAGCGGTGCTGTGGCTGGTTCTGGTAATGGTGACTGTGCTGGTAGTGCGCGCACTGCGAACAATGGCAAGGCGGTATTGTTGTATGGCCATGTGAAGGCTCCTTGTAGTTATGGAGCCCGTCACCCAAGGTCTCAATCTTGATTGGTGACAGGGCTGGAATGGTTGAGACTACCGGCCTACAAGGAACCGGCCTACCCGAAGGTAGCCACTCCAGCCCCGTCATAACTGGCGGGTACACTGAAAGCATGGCACAAAAAAAACCGCTAACGCGGCTGTGCGTCTTGTAGGTTGCCGGGTCTCAATCCGGGCCCCTGATTTTGCAGGAGCGAGTTAACCACAACAGGAGCCTTTAGCAGTTTGCAAACACGGGGAACCGCTTTCGGTCTGCTTTGTACCGGTTCCGGTACGCTTTCCGTACTGATTTCGGTACGTTTGGGCGAAAAGGTTTGTGTTATCGCCCTGAGTGTTTGCGTTATCACAAACACTGTTTGCTCTTAAGGTTGGCAACTGGGGAGGGCTTACCGGTACACCTCTTTTCTATGTCCCACTTTTACCACCTCAATAATTAACCGCCCATTATGTACTTGGTACACAAGGCGATAGTTACCAGCACGAACCTTGTACGTATGCTCAGTGCCTGTCAGCTTGCGGCACCCGTCCGGGTAGGGGTTGGCTATTAAGGATTCCGCCAAGTCCACCAGCTTTCCTACTGTGTCCTTTGGCAGCTTTCTAAGCTCCTTCAGGACTGAGCGCTTCCACTGCAATTCGAACTTGTCTTCGAACCTGCGTTCGTACTTTTGCTTGTTATTGCCCACGGATCACCTCAGAGCTTGCCGTCAGCCTTCAGACTCTTCACCACATCGGCATGGCTGATAGTGTCCTCCTTGCGTCGCTCTGCAACGGTAGCGAGGTCTTCCAGATCGTCTATCAGCTCTTGGTAGTCATCCACTGGCAAGACAACAGAAACCCGGTTTCCCTGCTCGTCGGTTATGTATTGGGGGGTAGGCTGTGTAGCTGCCATTGTGCTGTCTCCACTGTTCTTATGATCCGTTAGACCGCCTGCAAGCCTGTTTGTTGCTGGTGGCCTTCTGGAAGGTGTAGCAGGATTGCAGGGGCTTTGTGTTGTTTTAGCATGGCGGCAAGTTGATTTCGACTCGTTTGCGAGTTGTTTTTAACTCGCTGGCAGATCGTTTTTAATCACTTTTCTGATTGCTTTCTATCACTGGGGTGATCGTTTTTAATTACGGAAAGTGCCGTTAAATTTAACGACACCTATTTGGATAAAAGTATTTCCTGTTAAGCCCTCTGATATAAGGGATCAGAATCGCCTGAAAGCATATGTGAGAAGGGGGCGGCACCATATG
>NZ_SMME01000780.1:0-12905 GCF_009711465.1 Parendozoicomonas verongulae
CCTTGAAGAGCGAAAAAATCCACTCGCCATTATTATGCGAAAGCAATGGTCCGGGCACTACTTATTAATCCAGCTCTAAGTGACGAAGTGTGCCTGTTTCACAATCAAATGAAAATAATGGAAGGCTAAAACCAAATCTTTGTTCTGTTAGTTTTTTAAACTCTTTTCCATCGTGAAAAATTTGCTGTCTATCCTCTAGAAATGCGCGTTCTAGATTAAAAGCGATAATGATACCAATTATAGATGTTGCCTCATATTCACAAACAACCTCATTGTATTTTAATCTTCCTTGATCTAAATGTTTACTTTTTTCCACCATGTAATCTTTTAGCTCTTTTGTTGTCTGGAACCACTTGGTACCTTGTTCTTCGCCCATATCGAAAGCGAAACGGCCAACACTTTCTGGGTTAACAATATAGCCACTACGTATACCAATTGATTTGTAACGTTTTTCTTTTTCATCCCAAGAAAGAGAATAACCCTGAGCATCAACAGGCCGTGAACCAATATCGCGGTCAGAAATAACTTTTTGACTTGATCTATCCACATCAACTATAAAACCAATATTTCGATATAAATCCTGCTTTGGGCAGGGGGCTAAGAGAGAAGTGGCTGCACACCTTACAACCTTGTCGCCGCCTCTTAACTGAGTGTATTCTTGTTCTGCCCTATCTAAATCACGTTCACTTAAAGAATTAATAAGCATCTTGGCTAGTAGTTTACCCTCACACAATTTCTCATTAAAATACTTATTCAAGTCACTATCATAAGTTTTTTCTGACAAAAGTGGCTGTTCAATATATGGTGCTCGGATAACTGGATTAGAGGCAATATACATAATTTTCACTCCATAGATGCTTGTCCTGTCTTTTAGTGGTTATTTTATGTAAAAAATATTTGGTTTTTCTAACACAGTAGACAGGAGATATAACAAAAAAATCCAGCCTGAGAATTTTAAATTTACGATTCTTAATAATGGATATTTTTATCCAGAAAATTCAAGGCTGACTGTTTTTAACAATCCAGAAGCTAGGGGGTATTTTAGTTTTGTAGGTATCTTGCATCGAAAATAAAAGCACACAGTAACACCTCATTCTTAACTGAATGAGGTGTCCTGCCAATACAGATATTGAGTCTAAAGCGTCACGCAGCAGCCGTCACCTTCTTATCAGAATCCTTCTCCGCAGAAACAGGCTTAGAGGCCTTAGCCTTAATAGGCTCCACTTTCCGCTGCTTCTCATAAAGAAACTTCAAAACCTCAGAGCGAAGGCGGTTGTATTCCGGGTCATCGGCAAGGGCCAGCCGGTTTCGTGGGCGCTCCAGTTTCACATCCAGAATTTCACCTACCTTTGCAGCCGGGCCGTTGGTCATCATCACAATACGGTCGGAGAGAAGAACAGCTTCGTCGACATCGTGGGTAATCATAATCACGGTGTTATTCAGTTCGTTTTGAATCTCCATCAAAGAGTCCTGCATATGGGCGCGGGTGAGGGCGTCGAGGGCACCGAAAGGTTCGTCCATCAGCAATACATCGGGTTGCATAGCGAGGGCGCGGGCGATACCTACACGCTGCTTCATACCGCCGGAGATTTCATCGGGACGCTTATCCATGGCGTGATCCATATGCACCAGTGCAAGGTTGTACTCAATCCACTCACGGGCTTCCCGCTTACTCTTTTTCCGGCCGAAAACCTGCTTAACCGCCAGCTCTACATTTTCATAAGCGGAAAGCCAGGGAAGCAAAGAATGGTTCTGGAAAACAACCGCACGTTCAGGGCCAGGCTCTGCAACCTCTTTACCGTTCAACACCACACCGCCCTTTGTGGCTTGATGAAGACCAGCCACAATATTCAGCACAGTGGATTTGCCACAGCCGGAATGACCAATCAGGGAAATAAACTCACCTTTGGCAATTTTCAGGCTGACATCCTTCAAAGCCGTAAACGGCCCTTTGGGCGTGGGAAACGCCATATCCACATGATCAATATCAAGAACAATGTTCATCACACTCATCCTCGCAGACGAAACAAAATAGAAAGTCAGCAAGTGGGGATACCTTTTCAAAGGCCATGGATGGCCTGAGAGCGATTCAGTGCAGGGACTGCACTGTCGGAGCGGAAAAGGTATCCCCACTTTCTGGCGGGTTTATTAACTCCAAAACAAATCAGCGAGCAGCACTGCTCTTATCCCAGGACACAAATCGCTGCAGCTGCAACATGCCCCGATCCAGCAGAAAGCCAATAAAGCCAATCACAAGAACCGCCGCCATAATCCGGCTCAAAGACTCCGAACTGCCATTTTGAAACTCATCCCATACAAACTTCCCAAGCCCCGGGTTCTGGGCCAGCATCTCCGCTGCTATCAACACCATCCAGGCAATCCCTAACGACAATCGCATCCCGGTAAAAATCATGGGAATAGACGCAGGCAAAACAATTTTGCGTACATGGGTTAAAGACGACAGCCGCAGTACTTTGCTCACATTCACCAGGTCCTGCTCGATAGAGGCCACACCCACAGATGTATTAATCAGCATGGGCCACAGGCAGCACAGGGTTACGGTGATAAGAGAGTTAACAAACGACTTGGCAAACAGCGGGTCATCGGTGGTGTAAACCGCGCTCACCACCATCGTCACCAGTGGCAACCAGGCCAGTGGCGACACCGGTTTAAAGGTTTGAATAATGGGGTTAATCGCCGTGTTCAGGGTTTTGTTCAGACCAACAGCGATGCCCAGCGGAATGGCAATTAAAGCTGCCAGCAGAAACCCGCTGGCAACTGTGATCAGGCTGGTAAGAATCTGGTCGATAAAGGTTTCTTTACCGGTGTATTTACGAACCTTGGGCTGATACTCAGGATCAACGGCTACACGCTTTGCATTACGCTCTTCCTGACGTTTATAGAAAGCCGCTTCCTTTACCCGCTCCGCCGAATGCTCAACGTACAGCCCATGAAGCTGGTTAGCCACTGCCGAAGGCCCGGGAAAGGCTCCCAGCGACGTATGAATATTGCTGGCGGCCGACGACCACATCAGCAGGAACACCAGGATACCCACCACCGAGATAATGGCTGTTTTCAGCCATTCCCCGGAGTGTGCAGACCAACTCTTCAGCATCATCACAGTACGTCACCCTTCTTCAAACCAATGACGAAAGTATCGATGTAAGCGTTGGGCTGTTTGCCGTTGTATACGATGTCATCAATGAAGTGCTTTTGTGGTGCACGGAAGCCGTCTTCTGTCGTAAAGTTCGGGAATTCATCCGCATTCGCTAAACCTTCCTCTATCAGAGAAGTGGCTGCTTTCTGATAGATATCCGGGCGATACACCTTCTTCGCGGTTTCGAAGTACCAGCTGTCAGGCTTGTCCTCGGCAATCTGGCCCCAGCGACGCATCTGAGTCATGTACCAGATTGCATCGGAATAGTAGGGGTAGGTGGCGTTGTAGCGAAAGAAGACGTTGAAGTCTGGTACCTCACGCTTGTCACCTTTTTCGTATTCGAAGGTGCCGGTCATGCTGTTGGCGATAACGTCGTAATCCGCACCCACATAGTTGGACTGGGATAATATCTTTACAGCTTCAGGGCGATTAGCATTGTTGTTTTCATCCAGCCACCTGGCTGCACGAATCAATGCACGAGTTAAGCGCACTGTTGTGTTGGGGTACTTGCTGGCAAACTCTTCGGTTATACCAAACACCTTTTCTGGGTTGTTCTTCCAGATTTCATAATCGGTGACAACCGGCACGCCGATATCTTTGAATACCGCTTGCTGGTTCCAGGGCTCACCTACGCAGTAACCGTAAATCGTGCCAGCTTCCAGGGTCGCGGGCATTTGTGGGGGAGGGGTTACGGAAAGAAAGGCATCGGCGTCTATCTTACCGGAGGTATCGCCCTTGTGGGGGGCATAAAAACCAGGGTGGATTCCGCCCGCTGCCAGCCAGTAGCGCAGCTCATAGTTGTGGGTGGAAACCGGGAACACCATGCCCATATTGAATGGCTTGCCTTCGGCATTGTATTTGTCCACTACAGGTTTCAGGGCGTCCGCCTTAATGGGGTGAACTGGTTTGCCATCTGCCTGTTTGGGAATGTTGACCTTCATCTGTTCCCAGATTTTATTGGAAACGGTAATGCCGTTGCCGTTCAAATCCATAGAGAAGGGCGTGATGATATTGGCCCTGGTGCCGTAGCCCATGGTGGCTGCAATGGGTTGCCCCGCCAGCATATGGGCGCCATCCAGTCGACCATCAATCACACCATCCAGCAATACCTTCCAGTTGGCCTGGGCTTCGATAGTGACGTACAGCCCTTCATCCTCAAAAAAGCCTTTTTCATAGGCAATAGCGATGGGTGCCATATCGGTGAGCTTAATAAAGCCAAACTTCAGTTCTTCCTTCTCAGGCCAGCCCAGCTTCTCTTTGCCATGAGCCATTCCCGCCAATGCAGAGGCATTGAGTGTGCTGGCCGCCAGCAGACAGGCCAGTGCGGATGTTTTCAGAAATGATCGTCTTGGTTTCTTCATTGCGTCCTCCTTATGGATACAACTGCACGGCAGTCTTGTTGTTAATGGGAGTAAGCAATGGCTATGCCATCAGACTGCAATCCTTATTTCTACTGGTCTGGTAGTATGTGTGATGGGTGATAAGGTGGGTGGCTATTGTCAGAAGTGGTATTGCTGGCGGTCACATTTTGGGTGGTGTGTTCCACATTGGTGCGCCTTATGTTTAACATTGCTGTTAGAAGAAAGTTATTAGCCTTTCTTATGTGCTGTTAGAATATTTAAGTGTTGCTAATGAATTGTGCCGATATAATAACCACTAACTGCGAATAAACCTAGAGCTGATAGATAACACGGAGTCGCTCTTCTCATGAAAGAAATCAACAAGGTTGTCCTTGCCTACTCAGGCGGATTGGATACCTCTGTTATCGCCAAGTGGCTGGAAGACACCTACCTGTGCGAGGTAGTGACCTTTACTGCTGATCTCGGTCAGGGTGAAGAGGTTGAGCCAGCACGTGCCAAGGCTGAAGCTCTGGGCATTCAAGAAATTTATATTGAAGATCTCCGAGAAGAGTTCGTCCGCGATTTCGTATTCCCCATGTTCCGTGCCAATACTATTTATGAAGGTGAGTATCTGCTGGGTACTTCTATTGCGCGGCCTCTGATCTCCAAGCGGCTGGTGGAAATTGCCAACGAAACTGGTGCCGATGCCATCTCCCACGGTGCCACCGGCAAAGGTAATGATCAGGTGCGTTTTGAACTGGGCGCCTATGCTCTTAAGCCGGGTATTCAGGTCATTGCTCCCTGGCGTGAGTGGGATTTGAACTCCCGGGCAAAACTGCTGGCTTACTGCGACAGGCATGGTATCGAAATTCAAAAGAAGAAGGGCAAGTCTCCCTATTCCATGGATGCCAACCTGCTGCACATTTCCTACGAAGGCGATCTTCTGGAAGATCCATGGAATGAGCCGGAAGAGGATATGTGGCTATGGAGCGTATCGCCGGAAAACGCGCCGGATAAACCCACCTATATCGAACTGACTTATAAGCAGGGCGATATTACCGCTATCGACGATGTGGAGATGACACCCGCAACCGTTCTGGCGCACCTCAACAAGGTAGGCGGCGACAACGGCATTGGCCGGGTAGATATTGTTGAGAACCGTTACGTGGGCATGAAGGCCCGGGGCTGCTATGAAACCCCCGGAGGCACCATTATGCTTAAAGCGCACAGGGCCATTGAATCCATTACTCTGGACCGGGAAGCAGCGCACCTGAAAGATGAGCTGATGCCCCGCTACGCCAAGCTGATTTACAACGGCTACTGGTGGTCTCCCGAGCGGGAAATGCTGCAAACCATGATTGATCAGTCCCAGCTGTATGTGAATGGCCGCGTACGCCTGAAGCTTTATAAAGGGAGTGTAACGGTTGTTGGGCGGGAGTCAGATCAAACCCTTTTTGATGAAAATATTGCTACCTTTGAAGACGATGCTGGCGCTTACAATCAGGCAGATGCGGCTGGTTTTATCAAACTTAATGCCCTGCGGTTAAGGCTGGCGGCTCAGAAAGGTCGCAAACTCTTGTAGTGGGGGGGCTGTTATGGGTGAGAACCGGATGCAGGCCACGCTTCCAGTGATTCATTCAGGCAGCTTGAACCTTGGTGCAAAAGTGAGAAGATAGTCTAATCTTCCTTATAATCTTATTAAGGACTTTGAAAATGGATTTTCAAAAAAAGGCTGGCTTTACACTCATAGAGTTGATGATTGTTGTGGCGATAATCGGTATTCTTGCAGCTATAGCGATACCTGCTTATCAGAGTTATACCGCCCGGGCAGCTATTGCCGGTGAAGTGATACCCATGCTTCAGAAGACTTCCAACGACGTATCCGAATATTTCGCCGTGAATAACACGTTAGCGGGTTTTTGTGCATCGGATGTTGGGCAGGATTTTGTGGGTTCCTCCACTGAATACATAGATAGTTTTAACTGTTGGGAAGGCACAGCAGGCTCACAGGCTTTCCACATACAGGCGGATTTGGACGAAAACCGGTTCCCAGATGATATTCCTGCAGAAGGGCGTATAGTTTTTTTCCCGACTTTTGATGGCAATAATATAAATTGGCATTGCGCTTATCACACATTGGGCATTCTTACAGTACCAGGAAAATATCTGCCAGCCAGTTGTCGTAATAATTACGTAACTGATACAGCAGCGGTTTTTGTGGATGGTGTGAACATGACTAGCTCTTCTCTAGGCAGGTAGGCAGAAGGTTTCCAACCTTTAACAATGAGAGTGAAAAAGCCCTGACTAATGAAACTCGTCAGGGCTGAAGGAGAACAAACAGAGTCAGGTGCTCACTTCCACCCGGTCTGCAATCAGTTGATCTACAACCGCTGGATCGGCCAATGTTGAAGTATCCCCCAAGCTCTCACACTCACCAGAAGCTATCTTGCGCAGTATTCGACGCATAATTTTTCCGGAACGGGTTTTGGGCAGTCCGGGAGCATTCTGAATCACATCCGGTGTGGCAATAGGGCCAATTTCATGACGCACCCATCTCTTCAGGGCCGCTGCCAGTTCGAAGGAGTAATCCACGTTTTTATTTAATGTGACATAAACGTAAATACCCTGACCTTTAATATCATGGGGATAACCCACCACAGCAGCCTCCGCGACATCGTGATGGGCAACCATGGCGCTTTCAATTTCCGCTGTACCCATCCGATGACCAGATACGTTGATAACGTCGTCCACGCGACCGGTGATCCAGTAATAACCGTCTTCGTCCCTGCGGGCACCATCGCCGGTGGTGTACATGCCTTTGAAGGTCGTGAAGTAGGTTTGCACAAAGCGTTCGTGGTCTCCATAAACGGTTCTGGCCTGCCCGGGCCAGCTGTCGAGCACCACCAGATTGCCTTCTGCTTCTCCTTCTATGATATTGCCCATATTATCCACCAGTGCAGGCATTACACCGAAGAAAGGGCGGGTGGCTGAACCGGGCTTGAGAGACGTTGCGCCGGGCAGTGGGGTGATCATGGCTGCGCCGGTTTCTGTCTGCCACCAGGTGTCTACGACGGGACAGCGGCCGGAACCAATAGTCTGGTGATACCAGTACCAGGCCTGTGGGTTAATGGGCTCGCCTACGGTTCCCAGCAAGCGCAGGCTTTCACGGCTAGTGTCTTCTATTGCATCATCACCCTGAGCCATCAATGCGCGGATAGCGGTGGGAGCGATATAGAGAATATTGACGTTGTACTTATCAATAATCTGGCTGATGCGGTTGGTTGTGGGGTAATTGGGCAAGCCTTCGTGCATTACAATTGTGGCACCATTACACAGCGGACCATACACCACATAGGTGTGACCAGTGATCCAACCTACATCGGCGTTGCACCAGAACACTTCATCCTCCCGATAATCAAAAGCGTATTGATGAGTCATGGAGGCATACACCAGATAACCGCCGGTCGTATGCAGAACTCCTTTGGGCTTGCCTGTGGAGCCAGAGGTGTAGAGGATAAACAGCGGGTCTTCCGCGTTCATCTCCCGTGCCTGACAGTGGGGCGAAGAGAGCTGCTGCAGCTCATGCCACCAGACATCACGATGATTGTGCCAGGGAATATCAGCACCTGTACGTTTGTAGACAATGACTTTTTCAATGGAACGAATATCAGGATGAGTCAGTGCTTCGTCTACATTGGCTTTCAGGGGAATCTTCTTGCCACCCCGTACGCCTTCATCGGCCGTAATCACCAGTTTGGCATGACTATCGATAATACGCCCGGCCAGAGCCTCTGGAGAGAAACCGGCAAACACGATGGAGTGAATGGCACCGATGCGGGTACAGGCAAGCATCGCTACTGCCGCTTCCACGACCATGGGCATATAAATGGCCACCACATCGCCCTGCCGTACCCCCTGTGATTTCAGGGCGTTGGCAAAGCGGCATACTTCTTCGTGGAGTTCACCGTAGGTCACTTCCCGTTGTTCGCCAGGCTCATCCCCTTCCCAATAAATAGCAACTTGGTCACGGCGCTTTTCCAGATGCCGGTCCAGACAGTTATGGGACACATTGGTGGTACCGTCTTCAAACCATTTGATGCTGACGTTGTGATCGTCAAAAGAAACATCTTTGACTCTGGTGAAGGGAGTAAACCAGTCGATGCGCTGTCCATGTTCCCGCCAGAACCCTTGAGGGTTCACAATGGATTGCTGATACATCTGGCGGTATCTGGCATCGTCTACCAGAGCCTCGGAAGCGAGCTGCGGTTCAACAGGAAACAGCGAGGGAGCCTGATTGACAGGTTGGGTGCTCATGGGGTCACTCCTGTGTTTTTTATTCTTTTTCTTGAAGCACGAAGCGGATTCTTACTTTTGTCGAACCTCTAAGCCATTAGACCTTGGTCTAAAGCAAGGCGTCTCCATGACATTGCGACTGCCAGAGAAATCAAGGAATATCCGTTTGTAGAAAAATAATAACAGAATAAGAAAGGTAATCATGAGCGGCTGGCTGATAGTTCTGGTATCTCTGATTTATGCCGGAGGTCTTTTTGCAGTGGCCTGGTATGGTGATCGGCACGATCGTTTCCGTCGCGGGCGCTGGCAGCCTCTGGTGTATAGCCTGACCCTTGCCGTCTATTGTACCTCCTGGGCCTTCTTTGGTGCTGTTGGGCAGGCTGCTGTATCGCCATGGTCGTTTATCCCTATCTACCTCGCTCCCATTATTGTGATGCTGTTTATGTGGCGCCTGCAGGCTCGCATGATTGTGTTGGGCAAGCGGGAGAATATTACCTCTATGGCAGACTTTCTCGCAGCTCGTTATGGGCGCTCACGGGCTATGGCCGTTGTGGCCACAGTGGTTGCAGCATTCGGGGTGATTCCTTATATCGCTTTGCAGCTGAAGGCGATTGTTATGGGCTACAACCTGTTGTCTGCTGAGCCAACAGGGTCCGGGGATACGGCGTTACTGGTGACCTTGGTTCTGGCAGGCTTCAGCATTCTGTTCGGCACACGCCATCTGGACACTACGGAGCATCACCATGGGGTAATGCTGGCGATTGCAGTGGAATCTACCCTCAAATTGCTGGCATTTCTGGCGGTGGGTGTGTTTGTGATCTGGCAGGCTCCTCAGGGCTGGACAGGATTGGTGAACGACAGTTTCTCTCTGCAAGCGCCACAGGGCAGTGAATGGTTCAATCTGTCGGTGATGACGGTCGTCTCCATTGCTGCGTATATGTGCCTGCCACGGCAGTTTCACGTGACGGTTGTTGAGAACAGTAAGCCTGAACATTTTCAGACGGCCCGTAAAATCTTTTCTACCTATCTGCTATTGATGGGGCTGTTTGTTCTGCCCATTTCCCTTCTGGGCAAACAGGTTCTGGCTCCTGATGTTTCCCCCGACACCTTTGTGATCAGCCTGCCTATGGGGCTGGGGCATAGCGGTTTGGCTGTGCTGGCGTTTATAGGAGGTGTCTCGGCAGCTATCGGAATGGTGATTGTGTCGGTTATTGCGCTGGCAATTATGTTTGGCAATGAGGTGATTGTGCCTCTGCTTTTACGAGGGCGAAGGTTGACGGGCGCCTCCTTCCTTGAGCTAAAAGGTTTGCTGCTGAATATACGGCGAGGGTTGATTGCTGGCATTCTGCTGCTGGCCTGGGGATTCTCCCGGGTGATTGATGGCCAGTCTCTTGCAGCCCTTGGATTTATGTCGTTTACCGCCCTGGCACAGTTGGCGCCGGGTTTGATTGGTGGCCTGGTATGGCATAACAGTAACCATAATGGGGTTATCGCTGGGGTGATGGCTGGTGGGCTGTGCTGGTTTGTTTTTCTGGTTTTACCAGCAGCAGGTATTGAACTGTCTGTGGTGAAAAGTGTTCAGCAGCTTGCTCCTGACAGTGCCCAGGCTGTGGGCATGCTGATGAGTCTGTTGAGTAATCTTCTTTTTTATTGGCTGGGTTCCCTGTTTTTTGTACCTCGCCTGCAGGAGCGCCATCAAGCCGGACGCTTTATGGATACCAGAGCTTTCGGCCAAAGTGATTTACCCGCAGTCAATGTGCGAGTTGATGAACTCGAGCAGCTGGCGGCTCGCTTTATTGGGACAGAGAAGGCTCGGGAGGCCTTTGAAACCGAAGCGGCTGGTGAGCAGGGCTGGCTTTTTCGTCAGAAGAAAGCCACTCCTATTCTTATTGCCATGACAGAGCGCCTGCTCTCCAGTGTTCTGGGAACATCTTCTGCCCGTATTGTGATGCGCAGTGCACTGGACGGGCACCGGATGGATATCCACGATGTTGAGAATATTGTGGATGAAGCGTCAACCATGCTGGCGTTTAACCGCGAGCTGCTGCAAAGCTCCATTGAGAATATTGATCAGGGGCTGAGTGTTGTTGATCAGGATTTGCGGCTGGTGGCCTGGAATCAGCAATACCTGACCATGTTCAACTATACCGAAGGCTTGGTGACTATGGGGCGTCATATCTCCGAACTCATCCGCTTTAATGCTGAGCGTGGCCTGTGCGGGCCGGGCAGTGTGGATGAGCACATTCGCAAACGGGTAAAGTGGATGCAGAGCGGTACCGCCCATAGCTCTGAACGCACCTACAAAGATGGCACCGTGATACAGATTCAAGGCAACCCCATGCCAGGCGGTGGCTTTGTAATGAGCTTTACTGATATTACCCGTTTCCGCCGTGTAGAAGCTCAGTTGAAGTCATCCAATGAGCGGCTTGAACTGCGGGTTCAGGAGCGGACACAGGCGTTGGAAGCATTGAATCAGGATTTGCAGCAGGCGAAGCAGCAGGCGGAACAGGCCAATCACTCCCGCAGCCGGTTCTTTGCGGCGATAAGCCACGATTTGATGCAACCCATGCACGCAGCCCGGTTGTTTACTTCAACCCTTGTGGATGAATACAAAGAAGGACGGGTAGGGGAGCTGGCGGAACAGCTGGACAGCTCGCTGCAGTCGGCCGAAGGGCTGCTGAAGGATTTGCAGGAGCTGTTCCGGCTGGAAACCGGGCGGGTTTTACGGCATCTGGAATCGTTCTCAATTGAAGAGCTGTTGCAGCCTCTGGCTACAGAGTACGGCGTGATGGCTCAGAAGGACCACACCACATTCCGACTGGTGAAATGCAGCACCGTTATTCAGAGCGACCGCACATTGCTGCGGCGCATTCTACAGAATTTTCTGGCGAACGCGTTTCGCTATGCCAGAGGTGGTAAGGTGATGCTAGTTTGCCGTCGTGTAAGGCAGGAGTTGCGAATTGAAGTGCGAGATAACGGCCCTGGTATTCCTGCACTGCAGCAGGAAGAGGTGTTTCGGGCTTTCCAACGACTGGATCACAGTGATGCCCAGGGGCTGGGTTTGGGGCTGGCTATTGCCCGTGGAGTGGCGCGGGTGTTGAACCATGAGCTGGGGCTGCACTCTGTTCCCGGTAAGGGTTCGGTATTTCATATTACGGTGCCTCAAGGTGTTCTGCCTGCAAGAGTGCGGCGAGCAGCTGTGGAGCCCCGGCAGAGTGGACAGTTCACGGGTTTGAAGGTTTTGTGTATTGATAACGACACCATGATTCTTGAAGGGCAGAAGGCACTGCTGCTGCGCTGGGGCTGTGTTGTTAAAGTTGCAACAGATAAACAGCACGCGCTGGTGGCTACTCAGGGCTTTGAACCGGATGTAATACTCACGGATTATCATCTGGGTGATGGGCATAAGGGGCTGGATATCGTTTACGCTGTGCGAGACATGCTGTGTCAGGATGTACCCGCTATTGTGATTTCAGCCGATGCCAGTCCGGTTCTTAAGGCAAGGTTGCGGGCTGAGGCTGTGGGCTTTCTGGCCAAGCCACTTAAGCCTGCAGCTTTGCGTTCACTCATGGCCCATAAGGTGCGTGCTTCCGCTTAAAGGCTGACAGGCGTGTTAGTACGGTAAACAAAAGGGTGACAGAGGGAGGAAAACCAAGCGGTATCCGTGTCTAACCACACGTTTGTAATCGTATAGTGGAGAGTATGTTATGGATCCGGTCAAGGGTAAAACGTCTAATTTATCACTCAATGATTTGTTGAAAGATACGAGCTGTCTAAAGCAAGCTAAAGAGGCTCAACGCAGGAAAAATGAAAGATTGGCGGCATCTGCGGCTGTTTTTGGCAGAGATATTTCGGCAATGGATAGCTCCTCAGATTCGCCATTTATTTCCCTGGAAGAACATTCAGAAGAAACCCGTTCAGAATGGAAAGCCCGTGCTTCCCGCAGTAGAAGACGCCGACAGTTGGCAACCTATTCTTCGACGCCTCCTTCCTCTCCATCACCATCACCAGAAAGAAAGCGTGAACGTTCTCGATCACCTGTTGAGTTTGTAACCACATCAAAAAAGGATGTCAGGCAGGGCACACAGCAAGTCGCGGTGCGATCCCATGCTGTT
>NZ_SMME01000780.1:12915-14397 GCF_009711465.1 Parendozoicomonas verongulae
TCAGGAAGAACATTCAGAAGAAACCCGTTCAGGAAGGCAGATCCATGCTTCCCGTAGCAGGAGAAGACAGCTGGAAACCTTTTCGTCAACGCCTCCTCCCTCTCCACCACCAGAAAGAAGGCGTGAGCGCTCTCGATCACCCATTTGGTCTACGTCAAAAAAGGATATCAGGCAGGCCGCGCAGCAAGTCGCGGTGCGATCCCATGCTGTTCTGAAAGGACTTAAAGATACGCAGGCCATTTTGAAAACCTATGGCGGAATGGTGGCTACAGGTATGCCGTGGCTGGCACCCATGCTGCCAGGTGAATATGGAGAAAAGGTTGCCAAACTACAGCCCTATATGGTTGATAACAGCCAGGCTGTGATTATTGATATTCGCGAAGCTCTACACGTTATTTTCAAGTTTAGCCAGACGGAAGTGTCTGAACTGATGAGCTGTAAAGACGAATTTTCTGTGCGTGTGTCTGGAGATGATATCCGCATTTTTGAGTACCCTGATGAGCTGCTTGGTGATAAGCCTGATGCGCTTCGTGAGGATTATCGCAGAGTGAAGGCTGGTGGTACTTCCCAGTTAGATATTGATTACAATGCTGTCATTCCTTGTACTGATGAGGTCGCCTTATCCCGGGTGCTGGATATTCTGTTTGCCTACTCAGACCCTGAATATGTGAAGGCGGCCCTTCGCGGAAATATGGAAGCGTTTAAGGGTGACTTGTCCGTATCAGCGAAAGTGACACTGATGTGTATGAGAGAGTCTCTCACAATGCTGGAAGAGTATAGGGGGGACGTGTTTTGGGAAGTGTGGCCTGGCCATAAAGAGAAATGGCCTTATTCCAGGGATGACACACAACCTGCCATTAAGTATCTACAGAGGTATTTCAACCTGTTGATTCAGGGGGAGCTTGAGCAGGCCAGATTGTCTTATCTGGGTATGGGTTTAGTTTTCGGTGTGAATGCTCTTATCAAGTTTAATATGCCCCAATCAGTAGCATCTCAAAAGATGGACGAGGCTGGTTCACCCCTTCAAGAGGTGGATTTAATGTCGAGGATGAGTACCCTTACCGTGTTTGATACCTCCAAATCAGAAACATCTGAAAAGATGGAAGAAAATGCTGGCTCTAAGGTTTAACTCTCCACTACTTCCAGCTGCTTGACGGGCAAAAGGGGTTGGAGGTTGTTGTAACAGATATGTTAACCCCATAAACAAAAGTCAGGAGCGGACGGATAAATAAACAATATCCCCATCTAACAACTGTAAGTACCCGGTACTTATTACAGTCAACTAATTTGAGGATATGTTATGGATCCGACCGGCGGCAGAAAGCCCTCTTTACCTTTTAGTGATCTGGCAGGAAGTCAGAGCTTTCTGGAACATGCCAAAGAGGCTCAACGCAGGAAAGATGAAAGATTGGCGGCATCTGCGGCTGTTTTTGGCAGAGATATTTCGGCAATGGATAGCTCCTCAGATTCGCCATTTATTTC
>NZ_SMME01000034.1 GCF_009711465.1 Parendozoicomonas verongulae
ATCCATCTACCATTTGCCACATTTCCAGTAGCAATGAGGTTGCTGACATGTTACGCACCTCTCCTTCTTCATCCCCCCCTCTGGACACTCTATTGCCAGAGTTTTGGGACTTGGAGCAGGATGAGGCTCTATTTTCAGTAATATCTTATTTGTTGCAGGATAGTGCATTTCCAAGTGATCTTTACGCCAGTGCAGGAGAGTGTGCATTCGATAC
>NZ_SMME01000558.1 GCF_009711465.1 Parendozoicomonas verongulae
GAACGCCTGAGGCGTGGGGATCTCACTGCGTAGTCCAAGATGGGACTTGTGCTGTAGGGCAAACTTCTGCACAGCCGCTTCGGTCAGCCACTGTGTTAACGGCTCACCGGCACGGAGGAATTTCAGCCGTCTGCACGGGCTCTGACCCGACTGACAGAGTACCCGGCCGCCATGTACCTGCCAGTCTTTCGCGGTTTGCAGATCGCTTTCCCAAAAGCAGGCTTGCTCAAGCAGAGGCTCAGTGACCTTACAATACTTATCAATCCCGTTTTGCAGCCCCCATCCCAGCCTCTGATTGCGAAGCACAAAGGGACGGCAGAACATCAAACGCTTACGGGTCTGGAAGGGGATCAGAGCTACTTCCCGCGGGCAGCAAAATTCCTGTGCCGGGTAGAGAAGGGCGTATTCAGAAATCGTCTCAACGGTCGTGTCCCAGGGGGCCGCCGGACCATCGGGGCCGCCATGACGAACCAGGTGGCTTATCAGGTGCTCTGGCAGCCAGTTCCTGTGAACCTTAGGATCGGCCGTTAAACACACCCAGGGAGGAGTGCCCGGGCGCAGATGTTCTTCTGAAAAATCCACCAGTGGCCCATAGTGATTGAACCAATTCCGACAAGCCTCCGGTCCACTGTCCGCAAGAGAGACTGTCCACAGGGAAACATAATGACTGTCCATATTGGGGGGGATTGATCTTTCTTGCTGCCATTCCGGATGCCTGGACAAAACTGGCTCTGGAATCAAGTGTGTGGCGCCTGGAAACTGCTGTATAAACTCCGTACACAGTGCTTCGGTACGCTTGGCCACAGGCAGCCCTGCCAGCCAGTGAAAAAAACGGCTTCGGTATGGCATCAAATCCGGAAAGCGTTCAAGGAAATTCTCAGGGTAGTAGCGGCTCGCCATAGATTCATGGTTAATCGCCGGTGCCTTCTGCAGAAGCTGTTGACATATGTCCGACGTAAGCATGGACTCTGGAATATCTTGTATGCGAGGTAGCGGTTCGCTGTTCAGTGCCAGTTCCACCATATCCAGCGTGATACGGTGCCTGGGAATATAACGCAGAGCCTCCCCCTCTTGGGTTAGTGCCACCCCGCATAGTTTGCTGTACCCAGGGTCCGGATCGTTTTCAAAATGCGCGATCAACCCAGGAATGAGTCGGACAGCCTGCTCTTTCATGGCTTGGGTACGCTGATGTGATGGCACATTCACGATAGCTGTAGGTTTTATCTGCACCAGAGCTTCAAAGTCTATGGAGTGATCAGGGAACATCGCGAACACCTCGGGAATAACCTGTTTATTGCTGGCGATACAGGCATCAAGAAAGGCCGGGGTGAGCCGTTCGGGAGGTAGAAATTTGAAAAGGTACGGTGCTTGCCTCACAAGCAAGAGCCCCAGGTCGTGATCAAAAAGGGCACCCTTAAGCTCT
>NZ_SMME01000454.1:0-325 GCF_009711465.1 Parendozoicomonas verongulae
CACCAAACACAAACGCATTCACACAGGGGAAAGGCCCTATGGCTGTGACGTTGAGGGGTGCCACAAAACGTTTACCCTATCCGGCGATCTTACCAAACACAAACGCACTCACACAGGGGACAGACCCTTTGGCTGTGACTTTGCCGGGTGTCACAAAGCGTTTACCGCATCCGGCGAGCTCATCAAACACAAGCGCACCCACACAGGAGATAAGCCTTTTGTCTGCGACCAGGACGGGTGCAAAAAGTCTTTCACCCAATCCGGCGCTCTCACCAGACACAAGCGCACCCACACTGGGGACAAGCCCTTTGTCTGTGACTTTGAC
>NZ_SMME01000454.1:335-422 GCF_009711465.1 Parendozoicomonas verongulae
CCAGACCCTACGTCTGTAGACAGGACGGATGCAACCGGTCTTTCGCCCAATCCAGCGATCTCACCAAACACAAACGCATTCACACAG
>NZ_SMME01000454.1:696-906 GCF_009711465.1 Parendozoicomonas verongulae
CAGGATTGGTGCTACCAGTCTTTCAAGCAACCCAGCCATCTCACCAGACACAAGCGCACCCGACACAACTCATAGTATCACTGGCAGGACAAAATTCAGCGCCATAAATACCAGCATCACAAGAGGCTGCCAGCTACGTTGCTATCTTCTTTATTCTCTTTGTGAAAAGGAAGAAAATGATCTTCAGGCTGAACTTTGTTGTTACCAGTC
>NZ_SMME01000611.1:0-322 GCF_009711465.1 Parendozoicomonas verongulae
TAGCCTGATGTATACCTCAAACATCCCCGTCTGTGATCCTGACACATTTTGAACCTTTGTCCCTTCATCATCATCCATACACAACATTGTTTTAACGAACAGCCCACCCCCGACACAACGGCTATAAAGGTTTATTCAGAGTATGGACTTACCCCCAAACGATGGGAAAGGCGGTTATTACTGGCAGGCGCCTCCTCCTCCACCCATGCAAAGCGATTCAAGCAGGCATACACCTTATACCTCCAGTACACATAGTTCTCTGTATCCTGAACTTACAGGTCACTCTGTGCACCGCCAACTTTCACAACGGCATTCCCAGTAC
>NZ_SMME01000611.1:506-1090 GCF_009711465.1 Parendozoicomonas verongulae
ACGGCTTGCTCGCATGTACAGGTATATCACGATATAGATCATGGTTTCTGCCTTCTGAAAACCAATCCTCAAAGGGCATTAGAGGAGGCTGAGGCGCTATTAAAAAAATATGAAGGAGACTCAAAGCAATATGCTCGCGTTGTGCAATTAAAAGCCAGATGTTTGTTTCTTCTTGGTGATTTTGATGGGTGTATTGGGTTCATCAGTTCTCTTTCCAAGGGTTTGCAAAACAACAAAGGGTTGGTAATGGCCAAAGGCAGAGCTTTACAAGCGACAGGCCATTTAACGGAAGCTTTACCACTTTTTGAGCACCTTTATGAAAAATACTCAGCCACTCCCAATGATGAAAAAACGAATGGGCTGGCACTGGGCAGACATCACCAGCTCATGGGAGGCAAGGATAACCTGAGAACAGCCCGGGACATCTTTACCCGGCTGCGCACCAAGGCAGCCGGGGGGCGGGTGAACACCCCTTGTAATGACAGGGAGATCGAACTGGCTCTGGGCAGAGTGTTTCAGGCCTTGGGGGGGGCGGCCAACCTGAAAACAGCCCAGGATATCTTTACCCGGTTGCGCACCCGGGC
>NZ_SMME01000611.1:1100-1195 GCF_009711465.1 Parendozoicomonas verongulae
CTATAGGGAGCGTGAAAAACCTGAGAGCGGCCCGGGACATCTTTATCCGACTGCGCACCCGGGCGGCCGGGGGGCGGGTGAACACCCCTTGTAAT
>NZ_SMME01000611.1:1205-1912 GCF_009711465.1 Parendozoicomonas verongulae
GGGGGCAAGCGAACATCCCCTGTGATGATAAGGATATCGAGATAACAGTGGGCAGACATCTTCAGCTTATGGGGGGCATGGATAATCTGAAAATGGCCCTGGAGATCTTTACCCGACTGCGCACCCGGGCAGCTGGCGGGCAGGAGAACACCCCTTGTAATGATAAGGATATCGAGCTAACCCTGGCTCGGCATCTCCAGATAATAGGGGGCGCGGACAATCTGAGAGCGGCGCTGGACATCTATACCCGGTTGCGCAGCCGTGCGGCTGGGGGGCAGCCGGACACCCCTTGTAATGACAAGGATATTGAACTGGCTCTGGGCAGGCATCTCCAGGCCATGGGAGGCATGCTCAACCAGAAAGTGGCCTTGGACATCTTCACCCGGTTGCGTACCCGGGCAGCAAAAGGGCAGATTAACATCCCCTGTGATAACAAAGAGATCGAGCTAGCTCTGGGCAGGCATCTCCAGATGATGGGGGGTAGAGACAACCTGAAAACGGCTCTGGACATTTTTACCCAGCTGCGTGTCCGGGCGGCCGGTGGGCAAGCGAACACCCCCTGTGATGACAAAGAGATCGAGCTGTCTCTGGGCAGACACTTCGAGGTTATGGGGGGAGCGGACAATCTGAAAGCAGCCCTGGACATCTTTTTCCGGTTGCGTACCCGGGCAGCGGGGGGGCAGCCGAACATCCCCTGTGATGACAAG
>NZ_SMME01000652.1:0-2290 GCF_009711465.1 Parendozoicomonas verongulae
CCACCCAGTAGAGTTGTTAAACAGTTTTATGCAAAGATATTATTACTCCCCTTATATTTTGCATTTCCGCCGTGCAGATCTGTATGCAAAAGAGCAGTTCAACATTTAGGATAAAAAACGACCTGCGCTTCCCGTAACAGAGCAATGGTCCGAGTACTTATTTTGAATCCGCTGGCTAACGTTGACCGTATCAGCCAATACAAGAACATGGATACAGGCTCATGCGCACTACGAAACTCCTGCTGCTTATCACTATTATTGTTGCAATCTGGTCCTTTTACGGGCTGGGCCTCGGCCAGTATTTAACGTTTGAGTTTTTTAATGAGTCAAAAGCTCAAAACCCTCTGCTTAGCGCAGGTATTTTCTTTGGAGCTTATGTGCTGGTTACAGCACTTTCACTACCCGTAGCCGCAGTGATGACAATTTTAGGCGGGGCTCTGTTTGGCCTTGCTAAAGGCCTGCTGATTATCTCCTTTGCCAGCACTATCGGCGCGACACTGTCCATGCTCGTATCCCGTACCCTTTTGCAGGGTTGGGTGCAGAGCAAATTTGGCAACTACCTGAAAAGTGTCAATTCCGGAATTGAGAAAGACGGTGCTCTCTACCTGTTCAGCCTTCGCCTTATTCCGGTTGTACCATTTATGGTGATCAACCTTGTGATGGGCTTAACCAAAATTCGGACATGGACGTTTTACTGGGTCAGCCAGGCTGGCATGCTGGCAGGCACAGCTGTATATGTAAATGCGGGTGCACAGCTGGGCCAGGTGGAAGAGTTTTCCGTAAAAGGCATTGCGACTCCCGGCCTGATCATCTCCTTCGTACTTTTGGCTGCTTTCCCCTGGATTGCCCGCTCCATAATGAATGTAGTGCAGGCTCGCAAAGTTTATAGGAACTTTAAAAAACCAGATTCCTTTGACACCAACCTCGCCGTCATTGGTGCAGGTTCCGGTGGTCTGGTGAGTGCCTATATCGCCGCTGCTGTGAAGGCCAGGGTTTCCCTGATTGAAAAGCATCAAATGGGTGGGGACTGCCTGAACACAGGCTGTATACCAAGCAAGGCACTTATTCGCTCTTCACGTATCAACCATTATGTTCACAGGGCTGATGAATTCGGTATTAAAAATGCTCAGGCACAAGTGGATTTCAAAGCAGTTATGGAGCGAGTGCAATCTGTTATCAAACAGGTTGAGCCCCATGACTCAGTGGAGCGTTACACTGGTTTGGGTGTGGATTGCGTACAGGGTACAGCCACACTTGTTTCACCTTGGGTGGTGAAAACCGGTGATCAAATCATTCGTGCAAAAAATATAATTATTGCCAGCGGTGGCCGTCCGTTTGTACCACCTATCCCGGGTTTAGACGGCATAACCTATTACACCTCAGACACTATCTGGGAGATTCGTGACAAGCCCCAGCGTATGTTGGTTCTAGGCGGTGGCCCCATCGGTTCTGAACTGGGACAGGCTTTCCAGCGTCTAGGCGTGCAGGTCATTCAGGTAGACCGCTCCAACCGCATTCTACCCCGTGAGGATATTGACGTAGCAGAAGCTGTAATGGAGCAGTTTCGCAAAGATGGTATTGACCTGCGGGTTGGCTATGAGGCTATTGCATTCCACAGGGAAGGCAACAAACAATGGCTGGAAGCCAGACACGAAGGGGAAACCAAAACCATCGAGTTTGATGTAGCGCTTCTGGCCCTTGGCCGTAAAGCTAACACAGCAACCCTGGGCATGGAGAATCTGGGGTTGGAAACCAACCCTAACGGTACAGTGACTGTTAACGAATACCTGCAGACCAAATACCCAAATGTGTATGCCTGCGGTGATGTGGCCGGGCCTTACCAGTTCACCCATGCAGCAGCTCACCAAGCCTGGTATGCGGCAGTGAACGCTTTATTCGGCTACTTCAAGAAGTTCAAAGTGGACTACTCAATTATGCCCTGGGCCACTTTTATTGACCCGGAAGTTGCACGGGTTGGCCTGAATGAAATGGAAGCCAAGGAACAGGGAATAGCATACGAAGTCACCCATTTTGGCATAGACGATCTTGACCGTGCATTGGCCGATGGTGAAGCCAGGGGGTTTATCAAAGTTCTCACCGTACCGGGAAAGGATAAGATCCTGGGTTGTACCATTGTCGGTTATCACGCCGGTGAACTGATCACCGAGTATATCTCTGCGATGAAGCATGGCCTCGGCCTGAACAAGATTCTCGGCACCATTCATATTTATCCAACACTGTCGGAAACCAATAAGTATGCCGCAGGTGAATGGAAGAAGGCTCATGTGCC
>NZ_SMME01000652.1:2300-2928 GCF_009711465.1 Parendozoicomonas verongulae
AAAGGCTATGAAGCTCCTTGAGAAGTTCCATGCCTGGAATCGAGGTTAAGTACCCAAACCATCGGGTACTTAAACGAATAAGAGCCGCTACCGCACTACTGCTTGACGGAACGGGGTGACCGGTAAGCGGCTCTCATGCTCTCCCCAATCCTTTCAAGGGCCATATTGCGACATAACGCATCATTGATCTCCCCTCCCCAGTGATAATCAATAGGGATGTTAGACAGTGGATCCCGGAACCCGGTTTTTTTATATTTGGTGTTGCTTAAATGCGTTGTCGCACACGTTCGGCAATAGGCATAGGGAGATAATTCTCTCTTAGAACCTGCTAAATAAAACTGGACTGCTTGCTGCTCTGTTTTGTTGGAAAACAGGTTGTTACAGATAGGGCATTCACCCTCATCTCTACTGATGCTTACAGTGTCATCAGATAAGTGAGATATAAAAGATGGGTAGTCGGTGTCAGTAGCTTGTGAACTCGAAGGCCCGGCACTTGTATAAGACCTTGCACCGTAAGAACTGCTGCCGATAGACACAGAGCTAGAGAACTTTTCGAGTGATCCGACATGTAGCATATCAAAAGCTTTTTGAACCTCGGAGGCGATTATTTCGGCATCCATATGCCAAG
>NZ_SMME01000131.1 GCF_009711465.1 Parendozoicomonas verongulae
CACTGTCAGACTGAATCTGATTCACTTCAGCAAAAGTACCATCTGTATCAAATATACCCCCCTCGACACTGGTGCAAAGAGCATTTTGAAATACATCACCGTGCAACAAATCCATTAACTCTGAAAGTAGAGGGGCATCCTGATCCAGGCCTGATAACTCTGGGAATAGAGTGTCCAGGTGGGGAAGTGGAGAAGGAGGGGAGCATAATATGTCAGGAGCGCCATTGTGACTGAGAATGCAGCAAATGTCGGATGGATTCCTGATCCATGTTGTGGCAT
>NZ_SMME01000548.1 GCF_009711465.1 Parendozoicomonas verongulae
AATCTTCCACAGCATGGAAAAATAGAGAGCCCCCCCAAAAGGACTCTGCCACACACGCCCCCGCCGGCCCCGGCCAGCACTTTGATGTTCAGCTATGCACACACGCCAGCGCGAGCCTTCCTGAATATTGCGGACTCCATCATTGGTTGAAGTTGTCAGCATCTTCAGATCGAGAGAGGTTGACCCACTGACATCAGGTGACAGCTCAGCACGAATCGTCGACTCATCCAGAAGCTCTATACCCGTTGGCAGGCGGTACCCCTTCCCTCTGACTGCATCCAATTCCAGACCAAGATCTGAGAGTGTCTTTAACTTTTTCCATACTGCAGCTCGGCTAACTCCAAGAGCTGAGCCAAGCTCTTCGCCTGAGTGAAAGCGCCCATCACCCAGAAGCCTGATTAGATTTTCCATAAAGTGGCATCTACACCTATTGAGAACCAGATAATATAGTGACATTCAGAGAGAAGACAGTGACACACAACAAATCCAAAGCGCCCTCATTTTCTAACAGCAAAACCCTGGCACGGCTTTGCTGTTGCCTAATGATGATTTTCACAATGGGAGGGAAGGCAGAAATGCCCGAAGTTATTCAAACAAAGAGCCCCGAAGAGGTTCTTCATTACTGGTTTGGTGAGATAGAAGATGGATACCCTGTCAGCAATCGATACAAGCTCTGGTTCTCTGGAGCACCGGAAGTTGACGAGGAGATTCGTGAAGAGTTTCAGCAAACAGTCGAGCTAGCTACTGGCGGAGAGCTATCCCATTGGGAAAACTCCCCTCACTCGCTACTCGCTCTGGTAATAACCCTGGATCAATTCACTCGCAGCCTCTACAGAAAAACGCCTGCAGCATTTTCCGGGGATTTTCAGGCACGAAAACTGACACTTGATGCCATCCAAAAGGGCTGGGATCACAAGCTGGCCTACACAGAGCGCAGTTTCCTCTATATGCCCCTCATGCATTCCGAAGAACTTAGTGACCAAGAGCTCTGCGTAACGAAATTCGAAGAGCTTTATCAAGAAGTGTCCGAAGAACATAAGGAGAAGGTTAAGAACTCCCTTCACTACGCAAAGGATCACAGGGACATTATTGAAAGGTTTGGACGCTTTCCCCATCGCAATAAAACATTGGGGCGAACCAATACGGACGAAGAAACGGAATACCTTGAGGGCGGTGCATCCAGTTATGGGCAGTGAGTAGAGACATAGGAAAAAGCCCTGGCTGCGTTGGCAATCAGGGCTTTTAATTAAAAGCTTGATGGTGACCTACTCTCACATGGACTAATGCCCAAATCAGCCCACACTATCATCGGCGATACATCGTTTCACTGCTGGGC
>NZ_SMME01000861.1 GCF_009711465.1 Parendozoicomonas verongulae
AAACGCGCAAGATACAATCGGTACAATTCTCTTAGAGTATTCACTCCCAGTGCATATTACTGTTAGGATGCCCATGGGTCGAAAATGACCTGAATTTTAGATAATAAGACTTTACGCAAAGACCACTCCGTTGAAGCGTGCCTGTTTTGCACCAGTGCTTTGCGAACATAAAAGAGAGATCACTCTCAACGCCCTTCGGCTATAACTCAGAAAACACACCGAGGGCGCAATAATCATTACAACCGGAGGGGACACCATGCCTTCACTAAAAGGGTCTTTGCTTAAGACGCTCTCATTGGCAGCTATTGGCGCAGGTATGACTGCTGCCGTCATCAGCACACCAGCAACCGCAGCACCTGTTCAGCAGTTCGTAACTATCGGCACTGGTGGCGTAACCGGCGTTTACTACCCCACGGGTGGCGCTATCTGTCGTCTGGTGAACAAAAACCGCAGAGAACATGGCATCCGCTGTTCTGTTGAAAGTACCGGTGGTTCCGTTTACAACCTGAACACCATCCGTGCCGGTGAAATGGATATGGGTATTGCCCAGTCCGACTGGCAGTTCCACGCTTACAATGGTACCAGCAGGTTTGAAAACATGGGTGCCAATAAAGATCTGCGCGCCGTGTTCTCTATTCATGCAGAGCCTTTCACCGTTGTAGCCCGCAAAGATTCCGGTATCACAAACTTTGAAGACCTCAAAGGCAAGCGCGTTAACATCGGTAACCCCGGTTCCGGCCAGCGTGGCACCATGGAAGTGGTAATGAATGCCTGGGGCATGACTACCTCCGACTTCCGTCTGACTACCGAGCTGAAAGCCGCCGAGCAGTCCAAGGCACTGTGTGATAACAAAATCGACGCCATGGTTTACGTGGTTGGTCACCCCAATGGTTCCATCAAGGAAGCCACGTCTTCCTGCGACACAGTGCTGGTGAACGTGCAGGGCCCAGCTATTACCAAGCTGATTGACAACGCGCCGTACTACCGTACTGCCACCATTCCCGGCGGTATGTATCAAGGCAACCCGAACGATGTCACCACCTTTGGTGTGGGTGCAACCTTTGTGTCTTCCACCAACACTCCTGACGCCTCTATCTATCAAATCGTGAAGTCTGTCTTCGAGAACTTCGACGACTTCCGCAAACTGCACCCTGCGTTTGCCAACCTGAAGAAGGAAGAGATGATTCAGGATGGCCTCTCTGCACCGCTGCATAGCGGTGCTGCCCGTTTCTACAAGGAAGCCGGTCTGATCAAGTAAACCTCGCTTAATTCTGCTCCACTCGTTTCACTGGCCGGGCTGGTGAAACGAGACCCCAGACACTCCTCTGCTGTATGCCCGTGGAGTCGTGATGCAACCAGGGTAACGAGATATGTCCCATGAAAAAACAGCGTCCGACATAGTCAGTGACGCCGATACCGGCGCCCGTAATCCGAAAGGAATGGCCGCCCGTTTTTTAACTTTAACCGCCTTATGCTGGTCTCTTTTTCAACTATGGTACGCCTCACCGCTACCTTTTCAGCTGAACGTCTTTATTCTGAACGATACAGAAGCCAGGGCGATTCATCTGGCCTTTGCTGTTTTCCTGTCGTTTACTGCTTTCCCCGCATTTAAGGGTTCCCCAAAAAATCATATTCCTTTTTACGACTGGGGTCTTGCATTAGTGGGCAGTTTTTCGGCCGCCTACATTTATATATTTTACAACGCTCTGGCTGATCGCCCTGGCGCCCCTGTCACGATGGATATCACCTTCGCAGTGATTGGCATCGTGCTTTTGCTGGAGGCCACCCGTCGTGCACTTGGCCCGCCACTGATGGTTGTAGCCGGTGTCTTCCTGCTTTACACCTTTGCCGGCCCACATATGCCCGATGTCATCGCCCACAAAGGTGCCAGCCTGAACAAGGCTATGTCCCACTTCTGGCTGACGACAGAAGGCGTGTTTGGCGTAGCGCTGGGGGTATCCACCAGCTTTGTCTTCCTGTTTGTTCTGTTTGGAGCATTGCTGGAGCAGGCGGGTGCGGGGCAATACTTTATTCGTCTGTCGTTTTCCCTGCTCGGACACCTGCGCGGTGGCCCGGCAAAAGCTGCAGTTGTGTCGTCTGGTTTGAGCGGTGTAATTTCCGGTTCCAGCATCGCTAACGTTGTGACCACCGGCACTTTCACCATTCCGTTAATGAAACGTGTTGGCTTCCCGGCCACCAAAGCCGGTGCCATTGAAGTGGCCGCGTCTACCAATGGTCAGCTCACACCCCCGATTATGGGTGCCGCTGCCTTTCTGATGGTGGAGTATGTTGGTATTCCCTATATCGATGTGATTCGTCACGCCATCCTGCCTGCTGCCATTTCCTACATCGCACTGTTTTACATTGTGCACCTGGAAGCGGTGAAAGCCGGTATGCAAGGTATGCCACGGGAACGAGCCCTGAGCCGAGCCGAGTGGCTGCTGGTATTTGTAGGCGGCTTCCTGAGCATGTGTATGCTGGGTGCTCTGGTTTACTACGGTATTGGCTGGATCAAGGATGTGGCAGGTGACAACTCTCTCTGGGTCATTGGCGGTTTGGTTACAGCAGCCTATCTTGGCTTGCTCTGGCTGGCTGCTCGCTTCCCGGATCACCATGAAGATCATGAACTCACCATCGCGCCTCGTATTCGTACCACTGCGTTGAGCGGCTTGCACTTCCTGCTGCCGGTGGTGGTGTTGATCTGGTGTATTGGCAAGGAACGTATGTCTCCCGGGTTGTCTGCCTTCTGGGCCACGGCGTTTATGATGGTTATCGTGATTACCCAACATCCGATTATGGCCTTATTCGGGGGGCAGTCGGATATGATGGCACGGGTCAAACACGGTTTTTGCGACCTGTTTAATGGCATGGTATCCGGCGCACGAAATATGATCGGCATCGGTGTTGCCACGGCGGCAGCCGGTATTGTGGTGGGTACTGTCACCCTGACCGGCATCGGCCAGGTGATGACGGAGTTTGTGGAGCTGATCTCCGGCGGCAGTGTGTTGCTCATGCTGATTTTCACTGCCGTAATCAGCCTGATTCTCGGTATGGGATTGCCAACCACGGCTAACTACATTGTTGTATCCAGTCTGATGGCTCCAGTGATTGTCAGCCTTGGGGCAGCCCACGGTTTGATTGTTCCGCTGATTGCCGTGCACCTGTTTGTGTTCTATTTCGGGATACTGGCGGATGATACCCCACCGGTGGGCCTTGCGGCTTATGCAGCCGCAGCGATTGCTAAAGGCAATCCGATCCAAACCGGTATTCAGGGGTTCACCTACGATATACGCACCGCCATTCTGCCGTTTATGTTTATCTTTAACACACAGTTGTTGCTGATCGGCATCAACAGCATTTGGGAATTGCTGCTCACTATCTTCAGCGCCCTCGGTGCCATGCTGGTGTTTGCAGCGGCCACTCAAGGGTTCTGGCTCACGAAAACCAAGTGGTACGAAACCCTTGGTCTGCTGTTGATCGCCTTTACCTTGTTCCGCCCGGGCTTCTGGTGGGATATGGCCTGGCCGGAGTATCAACAGCACCCCGGCAGTGCCATTGAACAACAGGTGATGACGGTTGAGGCTGGAGAGGAGTTACGCCTGCGGGTAGGTGGTGAAGACTTCACTGGAAAGTACCGGGAGAAAACTCTTCTCCTGCCAGTGGGTGATGAAACCACTGGCGCTGACCGACTCTACACCATGGGGCTTGAGCTGATAGAAAGCGATGGCAAAACCATCGTTGATAATATCGGCTTCGCCAGCCCTGCAGAAGCAGCAGGTATTGATTTCGACTGGGAGGTTCTCAGGGTCGAAACACTCAACGATCGCCCCCCACGACAGTTAATGTTTATTCCTGCACTTCTGCTACTGCTGAGCATAGCCCTGATGCAGAAGCGCAGAATCAAACAGGCAACAGAAACCGCTTAAGCAACTTCTCCCAAGAGGCAGGAGTTAACGGTTTTCTGAAGCAATAATATCCAGACGGCAGACAGTGGAATCTCCCTCCACTGTCAGCCTGGGTGTAACAACAACACCCTGTCTTAATATGTTCTTGCCCACCTCAAGTCGATACTGATTCTGATAATCTCTGCAGCGGAAAGAAGAAGACAGCAGTGTTAAATGCACTGTAATCCATTCCCCAAACCGCACAGACTGAACACCGATATCTCCTGAAAATACCCGCATATTCACCTCAGGCGTAAAAGCAACAGAACTGTGAAAGGCCAGCATATTGCCTTGCAGGCGGGCTTCCTGAGCTTCGCTCATATTGAGATAAACCGGAATGGTCCTGGGGGGGATTGAACTATCGGCCCGGGCCAGATTTCCAAGGAACATAACACAGAGAACAAATCCGCACAGGGTAAACAGATACGGGTGGCGCACTTCCCTTTCCATGGCAACTCCTCGACGTCTTTCTGCCATATTTTTGCTATTGCCGGAGACTGCACCACACCAGGCAAACATTCATGACGCCCTCTCTCAGGGCGGCTTATCTCTACTGTAGACGACATTTCCAAATGTCAAAGAGCGAGGTATTCTCAACACCGACTCTCGCTCAAAATCTGTCGTACAGGTAGCACAAGCATGACTATGAAAGCTATTCGCCAACACCAGCATGGCGATATTGAAGTACTTAAACTGGAAACTGTCGAAATCCCAACACCCTCTCCCGGGCAGGCACTTATCCGAGTTCACGCTGCAGGTATCAACCCGGTAGACACATATATTCGCGCCGGCACAAATGGCTATAGCGCCCAGATGCCACACACACCCGGGCTTGATGGTGCTGGCGTCATTGCAGCACTGGGGGATGATCACAGCCACCAGCTCAACGTTGGTGATCGGGTTTATTTTACAGGAAGCTTCACCGGCACCAGTGCCGAGTACGCTCTGTGCGATATTACCAAAATTCACTCCTTGCCAGACAACGTACCTTTTGAGGAAGGTGCCTGTGTAGGCATTCCCTGTACGACGGCATGGCGTGCCCTGTTTCAGCGTGGACAGGCCAAACCCGGTGAGACACTTTTGGTTCATGGAGCCAGCGGTGGTGTTGGCCTGGCAGCAGTGCAATTAGGGGTAGCGGCAGGTTTAACCGTTATTGGTACAGCAGGCTCTGAGGAAGGTCGTCAGTTGGTGAAAACCCAGGGTGCTCACTTGGTGCTGGATCACAGCAATGACACTCATATGGATGATCTGCTGGAGTGGACACATGGCAAAGGCGTGGATATTGCGCTGGAGATGCTGGCAAATATCAACCTCGGCCATGATTTGAATGCCCTGGCGATGGGCGGCCGTGTGATTGTGATTGGCAACCGTGGCACGGTCACCATCAATCCACGGGATTTGATGAAGCGGGATGCGGATATTCGCGGGATGTCGGTCTTCAATGCATCCGAAACCGATAGAAAGGTTATCCACTCTGCTCTGTATGCGGCACTCGCCATTGGCAGCCTGAAACCCGTGATTGCCAAAACATTCCCGTTAGAGCATTTGGGAGAGGCCCACACAGCCGTTCTGCAGCCTGGAGCTATGGGTAACATGGTTGTGAAAGTGCACGACTAAACCGGACTATAAAAACAGATCAAGCTGCGTCGCAGTATCTCTGGCCTTGAGATCGTGGAGCCGGATACCGGCTCCCAGCAGGCGTACGCTTTTCTCGCCGCGCTCCCAGGCTTTCGTCATCAGCCTTTTAAATGGCTCCTCCTTGAAAGGCTCCTTGTCACTCAGGGCGCACAACTCCTCCATTGTCGTTTGGGTGAAGTCACCAAATTTCACCTTCACGAAACGTTTGGTAATGGCATATTCTTCTCGAATTTTTTCATAGCGACTCTCCAGCTCTTCCAGCAGCTCAGGAACCTTTGCCAGCACCTCTTGCTGCCCTGCAAGGTCTTCGTCGTATGTGAGTTCCACAGAAAGAGATTTACGACGATGGCTTGTCACCACCGGGCGATTATCAATCCCCCTTGCCAACTGATGGAGACGCTCCCCAAACACACCAAAATGTTTGTTGAGGTCTGCCTGCTCCCAAGTGCGGACATCGGCACAGGTTTCGATACCCAGTTTTGCAAGACGCTTGCCTGTAGCTTTGCCTACACCAAATAGTTTTTTAACCGGAAGCTCTGCTACAAACGCATCCACTTCTGACGGTGTAATCACTTTCAACCCATCGGGTTTATTCCAGTCACTGGCCACTTTCGACAGAAACTTATTGGGGGCCACCCCCGCAGACACGGTAATACCAACAGTTTCCTTCACCCGACGACGAATCTCCTGAGCCATTAAGGTGGCACTGCCTCGGCACATATCGCTGTTGGTGACATCCAGAAATGCTTCATCCAGTGACAGCGGTTCAATCTGGTCGGTATAGTCAGAAAAGATTTTGTGAAGCTGTGCTGAAGCGTCCCGGTAAAGCTCAAACCGGGGTTTAATAATATTCAAATGCGGACACAGGCGCAGGGCATAAGCGGAGGCCATGGCAGAACGAACACCGTAGTCTCTTGCCTCGTAGTTGCACGTAGCAATCACCCCTCTCTTTTCGGGCAACCCACCCACCGCTACAGGAATACCGTTTAAACGGGGATTTTCCCGGATTTCAACAGCTGCATAGAAGCAGTCACAATCCACATGAATTATTTTTCGTTGTGGCTGATTCTCCATCACACCTCTCCACACTTCCCCGTTGACTATCGAGACCGGACTCCCCGGGTTGTTTATGCGTATTACTGTATTCGACACGCCTGTCGTCCGTCAGCTGTTTAGTGCCCTTGCATGGCTTCTTCTCAAACTGACAGGCTGGAACATTGAGGGTCAGAAGCCTTTAACCCGCCGTTTTGTTCTGATTGGCGCTCCCCATACCAGTAACTGGGACTTTGTCATTTTCATGGCTGTGGCCCTGCGCATGCGTATTCCTATTTACTGGCTTGGCAAAGCGTCCCTGTTCAAAGGCCCGTTTGGCCCGATCATGCGCTACCTCGGTGGTGTAGCTGTACACCGTGAGCGTAACAATAATCTGGTGTCTCAGGCTATTGCGGCATACAACTGTCATCCCCGCTTTGTGCTGGCTCTGGCGCCTGAAGGTACCCGTTCTTCTGTTTCAGAATGGAAAAGTGGCTTCTGGCACATTGCAAACGGCGCCAAAGTACCTGTAGTGCCTGCCTATGTTGATTTATCCAAAAAGCTGGCTGGTATCGGAGAACCCTATAAGCTGGTCGGAGACAAAGAGAAGGATATCGCCAATCTGCAGGCGTTTTACGCACCTTACAAGGGCAAACGTCCTGGGCAGCAACCTTCTATAGTCACAAACCTCAAGTCTAACGCCAAGATTGAAAAGAAGCCGCTATAGTCCAAGGAAATTGCTTTTAGAGATAAGGCCTTAGCAGAAGGCCGCTTTCCAGGGAGAGGCCTCATGAATAACAGCGTGATAATTGCAGAAGACCATCCGCTCTTTCGGGCCGCGCTGCAAGCAGCTGTATCCCAGGCCATGGATAGCAAGCCTGAAGTTACCGAAGCCGATACTATCGACTCACTTCAGGATGCTCTGGAAAGAAACAGCAATCCCAACCTTGTTCTGCTCGACCTGAATATGCCCGGGGCCCATGGTTTTTCCGGGCTTCTTTATGTGCGTGGCCAGCATCCCAAAGTGCCTGTTGTCGTGATTTCCGCCCAAGACGACGAATCAGTGATCCGCAGGGCACTGAGCTATGGCGCTGCAGGTTTTATTCCTAAATCCTCATCAATGCCCGTTATCAAAGCTGCGCTTCAGGGAGTCATGAGGGGAGAGAACTGGATTCCCCCCAATATTGATATGTCCAGAGAAGTTGAACTGGGCAAGAGTAATCTGGAAGAAAAGATAAGCAGCCTCACTCCGCAACAGTTCCGCGTGCTGGGTATGATCGGCGAAGGTATGCTGAATAAACAGATTGCCTGGGAGTTGAATATTTCCGAGGCCACGATCAAAGCCCACGTAACAGCCATCTTCCGCAAACTGGGCGTGCGAAACCGAACCCAGGCCGTAATTGCTCTGAAGCAGCTGGAACTTGACGAGCCAAACTCCAGCAAGGATTCTGAAAACCCATCACTGAGCGCTGAGTAAAATCACTCAGCATGATATGATCTCACACATCACACCCTGCCTTTCCACCTAAAAACATAACAGGTTCCGGTGATGTTCAAGTGTACTTTCATGCACAGCAAAGTGTTATCGATCACGCTTTTCCCGCTACTTCTGATTAGCTCCTTTATAACTCCGGAGCAGGCCCTTGCAACATGGGGATTCGAAACCTTCAAAAGTGGCTCGCTTCACCATCAGGTTGCTACCTCATCTCCACAGAAAAACGGTCGAGAGCTGGAGGTCTTCTGCAGTTCAACAGACCCCAGACTTACCCTTGCTCTCTACCTTCCCAAGCAACGCTTTCGCCGACGTGAACCGGTTGAAATCACTCTGCAGATCGACCGTAAACGCTCCTGGAAGATTCCCGCCACCCGTCATGCCATGGCCATTACTGCACCAGATATTTCTGATGCAGTGATAGAGGATCTGTCATCAGGAAACCGGGCACGTATTACCTTTCCGATTTCCTCCCAGAGGAAACAGACGGAAATATTCCATCTACGAAGGTCGTCTGTGGCACTTTCCAGCATTGTGAGCAAGTGCGGTTAGTTATAGCGTTTTGTAGACCGTATATTCTTAAAGTGGCTGTCTATACTTCCTCATCCATCTATACCAGCTTCAAGGGTGATGACATGCCAGAATACCCTGCCTATCCGGTTGACACAGAAACCGCCAGCCAGGCTTGGATTGACGATGCCCGTTACCGAGAGATGTACCAGCAATCTGTGATCAACCCCGAAGGTTTCTGGCGAGAACATGGCGAGCGTATTCACTGGTTTAAGCCCTACAGCACTGTGAAGAATGCCTCATTCGACCAGCACAGGGTTGAGATCAACTGGTATCAGGATGGCACGACAAATGCCGCCTATAACTGCCTTGACCGTCACCTGAAAGACAAAGGCGACAATGTTGCGATTTACTGGGAGGGAGATGATCCCTCTGTCAGCCGTCAGATCACCTACAGAGAGCTCCATGAGCGGGTTTGCCGGTTTGCTAACGGCCTGAAATCCCAGGGAGTTCGTCGGGGGGATATCGTGGCGGTTTATATGCCCCTGGTGATTGAAACCGCCATTGCCATGCTCGCCTGTGCCCGTATTGGTGCCGTGCATTCTGTGATCTTTGGTGGATTCTCACCACAAGCCGTTGCAGGACGTATTCTCGACAGTGGCGCACGGGTCATGGTGACCGCTGATGAAGGCATCCGTGGCGGAAAAGTCATCCCACTTAAGGCTAATGTGGATGAAGCACTGGCTTATGATGATGTGAATTCCATTGAAAAGGTTATCGTTTACCGTCGTACTGGTACCGAAACCGGCTGGAATGAGAATCGGGATATCTGGTGGCATGAGCTGGAGGCGATTTCATCGCCCTACTGTGAAGCCCGGGAAATGAGTGCAGAAGCACCGCTGTTTATTCTTTACACCTCAGGCTCCACAGGAAAACCAAAAGGTGTCGTGCATACGACCGGCGGTTATCTTGTGTATACCTCCATAACTTATCAGTACGTGTTCAATTACAAAGACGGTGACGTGTTCTGGTGCAATGCCGATGCAGGCTGGATTACCGGTCACTCCTATGTGGTGTACGGCCCGCTGACCAATGGTGCCACCATTGTTATGCACGAAGGGCTTCCCTCTTATCCATCCGTCAGCCGCATCAGTGAGATTGTCGATAAATATCAGGTAAACATTCTCTATACAGCCCCCACTGCTATTCGGGCACTGATGGCCCACGGCAACAGGGTGATTGATGGTACCCGGCGCACAAGCCTGAAACTGCTGGGCAGCGTAGGCGAACCCATCAACCCAAAGGCCTGGATCTGGTACCGCAAAACCATTGGCAACAACAACTGCCCTATCGTCGATACCTGGTGGCAAACAGAAACCGGCGGCATCATGATCACACCCCTTCCGGGTGCCACGACCCTTAAACCCGGTTCAGCTACTCGCCCGTTCTTTGGCATCCTGCCTGCCATTGTGGATGGACAAGGGCATATTCAGGAAGGCCCCTGTACCGGAAATCTAGTGCTTATCGATAGCTGGCCCGGTCAGGCACGCACCATTTACGGTGACCACAGTCGTTTTGTTGAAACCTACTTCAGTGCCTTTCCCGGCATGTACTTCACCGGTGATGGCGCTCGCCGGGATAAGGATGGCTACTACTGGATCACTGGCCGTGTAGACGACGTACTCAATGTATCTGGTCACCGCATGGGCACTGCCGAAATTGAAAGTGCCATGGTGTCCCATCAACAAGTGGCCGAGGCAGCCGCTGTGGGTTACCCCCACGAGATCAAAGGGCAGGGCATTTATGTGTATGTCACCCTCAAGCAAGGGGTGAATTACACCGACAACCTTGCTACCGATTTACGCAACTGGGTGCGCAAGGAAATCGGCCCCATCGCCACGCCAGACATTATCCAGAATGCCCCTGACCTTCCTAAAACACGGTCCGGAAAAATTATGCGGCGCATTCTCAGGAAAATTGCGGCTGGTGAATTTGAGAACATGGGAGATATATCCACTCTGGCTGACCCCTCCGTGGTCAATCAGCTGATTGATAATCGTGTGGATTAAGCGCGTAACCCCTTTGGCAGGGAGTGCCTTCCCCGCCTATGCCACTCGTGATGAAACCCGTTTCAGAACATCCCAGTATCCCGGTGGCTCAGGCACCAGCTTTTTATCCTGCAGCAGCCGATGCAACTTCGGCAGATGCCAGTAAGGCACCGACACCAGCGCATGATGCTCAATATGATAGTTCACGTGATAGGGAGCAACTAATGCCCGGGCAACCCAGCCCGCCCGGGTGGAACGAGTATTGCGCAGCATATCCGGCACCTGTTCTGTCATAGCGTGCTCTGCCATGGACCGGATACGCATAAACAGTGGATAAGGGATCAGATAAGCCACAATCCAGGCCAGATAAAGCTCAGGGTGTCCGACAGCTGTCGCTAATAAAAAGAGAGCAAGGTTGCACAATACTGTGGGCCAAACCTCTGAGGCAAACTGACGGGCAATATCAATCCCCCGGCGCCCTTCCACAGGCAAACGTTCCACATCAGCAGACACCGTCCACCTCAATACACCGGCATGCATCAGGAGCAAACCGTAGGTGTTTTTTAAGCCCGTTATACCCAGCAGGTCTCGTGTGAATTTCCTGGCAAGAGAGCGTCGTGTAGTAGGCAGGTGACGGATCAGGGAGTAATCGATATCCTCCTGCGAACCGGTTTTGGTATGATGCTGGGCATGGTGTTTCCTATACTTGCCCAGATGCAAAAGAATCGGGTAACCACACAGCCACTGGGTTGCAGAGTCATTCAGGCGGGCACTTTTAAAGAGAGAACGGTGAGAGGCCTCATGAACAAGAATTGCCAGCCCCAGTTGCCGTCCTCCAATAATAGCCAGCGCGCACACAATAACAGGAATGGATATCCATAAAGGCTGATTCTGAACAACAGCAATCGCAGTCATTGCGCCAAAGATCACGACCCAACAGGAAAGAACAGCTCTCCAGCCCATAAGGTTTGAGCGTATTTGCAGTTGTTTTATTACATCATCCCCCAACAACTCAGACAGTTGTTTGCGGGCATTTTTCCGTTGCAGCCCCTGTTCAAACAGGGTTTGAGAATTCAGAGTTTGAGGATCACTGTTATTATTCATTTCTCACCTCCCACACAAAACAGTACAGATAAGGGAAAAATCACACAATGACGTAATATTTTAGTTAACTGGCAAAGATGTTAACAAAATATGAACAGAAATATTCCGCAATCACTACTTCGTGATGCAGAATAGAAAAAGAAGAGATATAGAAAAGGAAAGTTGGTAGCGGGGGCCAGATTTGAACTGACGACCTTCGGGTTATGAGCCCGACGAGCTACCAGGCTGCTCCACCCCGCACCAGAGAAGAGCTGCGCATTATAAGGAGCATCTTTCCTAAGTCAATGAATCATTTGTATTTTCTATATAGGTAATTACATAACTAGCGAGGGAGAGTCTTTCCCACAGGTGCTTCCGCTTCATCTTTTTCAGATTTATCAAAAGGCTGTTTTACCAGCCCTTCCACACAGTAGGATTTGAGAAAACTGACCATCCTAATATAGAACGGCACACTCTTTACCTGGAAGTGGAACTGGGTGAGGTCACTCAGTTCAGACAAACGCTCCAGCATTTCTGTAAGAAGCTCCGGTGCATAAAGGCGATACAGCACCTCTTCACCGTTTGTCCGGTTCTTGCCTCTGACAAACTGATACTTGTGCCCACAGAACATCAAATCAAACGACAGATCCTGATTGCCAGAGAAACCCTTATCCCATAGCACTATAGAGAAGTTACCGGACTTCGCCTTGTTCACAGCCAGGCTAATAACGCTCTCCAGCGTTGTAATGTTGTTCTGAGCAAAACCACTTTTTTTATAAACGTCAGAGTTCAAGTAACGATTATCTGCCCCTACACACATGTTCAGAGCTTTACGGGTATGGGTCTCATTCATAGGATCAAGGTAGTAACCCACCACAGATTCCAGAATTTTATCCCGAGCTTCGGCCAGATGCGGCGCGTGTTCTTTCAACCTGGCCAGAGCCTCTGTTCCCATTTGTCGAAGAGATCCCATACGCTGGTACTGATCGCCATACATGCGGTGCCAATATTGCTGTCGCAACTCCGCCGCCAGCGACACGACTAAACCCGCTGCACCCACAGCACTCACAGCCGGAATCCATACAGGCATCGCAGCTGGTGCAATCACGGAACCTGCCACCATAGCCTTAACAGTGAAAGCCCACATCCCTGCAGTCCCCGAACCCAGAAGAACACCACTTCCCAACAGCCAGGGTTTGCCAATCCTGTTGTGAATATCCATGGTTTTGATCATTGCATCCGTATCCCATAAAGAGCTGGCGAATTCATAACGGGCATCCACATACTCCTGATATCCCCAGCCAGCCACATCACCATAGGTTTCCAACAGTGCCTGAGCATGGTCTTTGTAGGCATCCCGGTCGATCAGAGTTCCTCCCACATATCGATCATGCCACTGCTTCAGCATGCGGAAGTCCCGCAGGGCAATCTGCTCAGCCCCATCAGGCTCCATAATTTCACCGTAATGCCTGGCTTTTTTGTGCATACCTTGAGCAGAAATCACTGTGCGAATCCTCTGCCTGTCTTTTCCATACACTTGTCTGGCTTCAGGGACGTGAGCAGAATCGTCGTTATAAAACGCATTCATCGAGGTGGGTCGTGGCACAAAAGGTGCCGCAGAAGTGCAGGTTGCAACAGAGGATGCCGTCAGTATCGCTCCCATAAGTGCTGTTTGCTTTAAGAGTCTGGCCAGCATCAAAGCTTCCTCCGCATTTACTGAAAATAACGGATGCTATGGCTCTCAGGCGTGGGAAATGTTCCTGGTTTTTATGCAGATTTATGTTGAGAGTTTTTGTGCAAAGTAACAGCAGATAAACAAAACCCCATCTGGTTACAAATGGGGTTTTATCTCAGCAGGTGGTTACATCCGATAAAGGAGCCTTACCAACCTTTAACAGCCCCCCCCTTGAACAGGTCACGGGCTTTCTGCTCAACATCAGCACTGTGGTAGGCCGCTACCAGCTTGGCAATACGAGGGTCATCCTTGTTATCAACCCGGGATACGATCAGATTAACATACGGTGAGTCCTTGCCCTCCACCAGCAATGCTTTGCTGGGGGTCAACCCCGCTGGAATCGCATAAGTGTTGTTCACAAATGCGAGGGCCACATCAGGCAGGGAGCGTGGCAGCTGGGGTGCTTCCAGCTCAACAAACTCGAGGTTCTTTGGGTTTTCAGCAATATCGCGAGGTGTTGCATTCAGGTTGTTCACATCCTTCAGCTTAATCAGGCCAGTGTGATGGAGAAGAATGAGTGTACGACCTTCATTGCTGGGGTCATTAGGAATGGCCACCTTGCTGCCATCAGCCAGTTGATCCAGACCTTCCAACTTGTCGGAATAAGCCGCAATGGGATAAACAAAGGTATGACCAACAGAAGCCAACTTCAGGCCACGGTCGTTAATCATGCTGTCCAGATAAGGCTTATGCTGGAACGCATTCACATCAATACTGCCATCGGACAATGCCACGTTTGGGGTGATGTAATCCTGAAACTCCACCAGTTCGGCGTTCAGGTCGCTGTCTTTTTTGGCCTTGTCGATAGCAACTTGCATGATGTCAGCCTCCGGGCCAGACATCACACCCACTTTCAGCGGTGCGTTCTCATCGTACTTGGGAGCTGCTGGTTCCTTCTCGCCACAACCCGACAGAATCAGAGCACTGGCTGCCACCACAGCACCGATTAACTTTTTTAAATCCACGACCGATTTCATATCACTCTCCTGATACCACATACACTTATTTATGCTCGCAGCGAGCCTGGAGCTTTTCACCAGCTGACTGAATCAGCTGCACCACAATAATCAGCACAATAACTGTTGCGATCATGATCACCGGATCAAACCGTTGGTAACCATAGCGAATACCAAGGTCACCCAAACCACCACCACCGATAGCACCCGCCATGGCGGAGTAGCTCACCAGCGTCACCAGCGTTAAGGTCATACCGTTAATCAGACCCGGCAGCGCCTCTGGCAACATCACACGGGTGACAATTTGAAACGGTGTTGCCCCCATAGACTCCGCCGCTTCCACCAGGCCAGATGGCACTTCATTCAGGGCACCTTCCGCAATACGAGCCACAAACGGAATAGAGGCAAGACTCAAAGGTACAATCGCGGCAGTTGTACCTATGGACGTTCCGGCGATCAGGCGGGTAAGGGGAATAATCGCCACCATCAGAATAATAAACGGCACTGAACGTGCAGCATTCACCACAGCACCCAGCACACTGTTCAAAACCGGGCGTTGCAGAATCTGACCCGGGCGGGACACATGCAGCAGTACTCCCAGAGGAATACCAATCGCCGCACTTACAAGGCCAGACACCACAACCATATACAGCGTCTCCAGAAGAGACTCCCCCAACAGGGCCCATGCATCAGCTGACATAACCAACGACCTCCACCTGCAGGTTGTGTTTTTGCAGAAAGGCCTGGGCATCCTGCACGTGCCGTTCTTCACCTTCGATATCCACCATCAGAAAACCCATGGTTTTTCCATGAACGGTTTCGATATCCGCCTGAAGAATATTGAAATCCACTTCACAGATACGAGCAGCTTGAGTGATCAGCGGCTGCACAACAGTCTGCCCCACAAAGGTAATATGCAGCACAGGACGACAACCTGCCTCATATTCCTGGCGAAACTGGTGGCTGATATCTGCTGCAGGCTTCTCATGGATAGCCGCTCGCACAAATTCACGGGCCAGCTCCGTTTGGGGAGACAGAAAGAATGACTCCACATCATTCTCTTCAATCACCTGCCCTTGGCTGAGAATCGCCACCCGATCGCAGATGGATTTCACCACATCCATCTCGTGAGTAATCAACAAAATGGTGAGCCCCAGTGTTTTATTGATGTCCCGCAACAGGTTCAGGATGGAGGCGGTCGTTTGTGGATCGAGGGCAGACGTCGCCTCATCACAGAGCAGCACCTTCGGCTGACTGGCAAGCGCCCGGGCAATAGCCACACGCTGTTTCTGCCCGCCGGAAAGCTGAGAGGGATAGCTGTCTTGTTTGTCTTTCAGACCCACCAGTTTCAGTAACGGCAGAATAGTACTTTCAACGGCAGCAGCCGACTTGCCCGCCAGCTCCAGAGGCAAAGCGATGTTATCGTAAACCGTTCGGCCAGCCAGCAGGTTGAAGTGCTGGAAGATCATGCCAATATCACGCCGGGCTGTACGTAATTGGGCAGATGACAGCTTCATCAGGTCTTGTCCGGCTACTCGCACTTCCCCCTCAGTGGGGGATTCCAACAGGTTGGCACAACGAATCAGGGTACTTTTTCCGGCACCACTGGAACCAATCACGCCGTAAATACAGCCTTCTGGTACATGCAGGGAAATATCATCCAAAGCTTTTACGGGGCCTCCCGCGCTTTGAAATATTTTACTTATGTTCTTGAATTCAATCATTACAGCTCCGCAAACATCAGCTGGGTTCAGCACAACTCGCGCGGGGCCAAAGAGAAGGTAGGAGACAGATACAAAAAACCACTCAGGTCGGCGAGTGGTTTTGCGGTACTGCTTTGCAAAAGCATTCTCTTTAGCGGTATTTATTTAAGGCGCCCGCAAGCCGAAGGTACAAATCAGCGCCTGAGTAGAAAATACGTTTTCGGTTGGAGATCTGTCAATAAATTATGGGTAGGTATTTATACTTAAAGCCAGCATTTCTTGCCACATTATAAAAAAAACAGACAGGTTTTACTGTCGCTCTGCACTCGCACAGAAAAAATCACTTACAATCTTCACGAACATGCACAATCAGGTCCTGCAGAACATGGCGAATATGGTCGTCATCCAACTCATAAAAAACCTGCCGCCCCTGCTTACTGCATCGAAGAATGCGCATATCACGCAGAGAGCGAAGATGATGACTTGTGAGAGATTGGGAAAGCCCTGCCGCTTCCGATAAACAGCACACTGCACGGGGTTCATCCATACAGGCCATCACCATACGCAAGCGCCCTTCATCCCCCAAAACCTTGAAGATTTTTGAAAGCTCTGTGTATTCCTGATCATCAAGAATGACGGATTTCGCTTCTGAGCCACACTCCATATTTGCCTCCTTCCGTCGTTAGGGTCTGTGCTCTCTGGCAAGATATTCGCTGGACTGCATCTCCTGCAATCGACTCAGCGTTCTTTGAAACTCAAATTCCAGTTTGCCTTCGGTATATAGCTCAGGCAATGGTGCTGCACCAGACATGATCAGTTTTACCCCCCGATCATAGAACTCATCCACCATATTAATAAATCGGCGCGCCATATCGTCCACCTCCAGCCCCATCTGGGGAACGTCGGACAACAATACCGTGTGAAACTCCCGGGCAAGCTCAATGTAGTCATTCTGGCTGCGGGGGCCATCACACAAAGCTTTGAAATCGAACCACACAATATCCTGACACACTTTCCGATAAGGAATGAATCGCCCTTCTACTTCCAGATGGTGATTCTCCCTCAACTGATTGCAATCAGGAATCAAGGCTGCAAAATCCTTATCCATGGCAGCGTCAGCTCCAGCATTGAGAGGTGTGTGATACAGTGCTGCCTGCTCCAGCACTCGCAGGCGGTAGTCTACGCCATTATCTACATTCACTACATCTGTGTATTGATTAAGCAGGGCAATAGCTGGCAGGAAGCGTGCTCGCTGCAGGCCATTCTCATACAAACCATCAGGAATGATGTTACTGGTGGCCACCAGCGTGACACCGTTCTTGAACAGCTCTTCCAGTAACCCGGCAAGAATCATGGCATCGGTGATATCAGACACAAAGAACTCATCAAAGCAGATAACCCGGGTTTCCTCTGCCAGCCTGCGAGCCACCATGATCAGAGGATTTTTCTGCCCATCCAGTGTTTTCAGCTCCCCGTGCACACGTTTCATAAAGCGATGGAAATGGGTGCGCATTTTGTCTTCAAAGGGCAGGCAGTCGTAGAAAGTATCGACAAGATAGGTTTTCCCCCGCCCAACACCACCCCAGAAATACAACCCCTGACAGGGCTCTTTCGCCTTACGGCCAAAAGAGAACAGCGACGGCAGGCCGCCTTTCTTCTGCTCTACCGCCAGCAAATCATCATAGAGCCGCTGCAAATGCCGGACAGCCTCTTCCTGAGCGGGGTCGTGGACAAAACCGTCGTGCTTCAGATCCTGCTGATAATGCTCAAGGGGTGTCATACTGTTCCTGGTTTTCTATAGCTTTTCTCAGGGGGGAACTTACTCTAACGCGAGTAGGCATGGTCAACAACACTTAGTAACTTTGATGACCTATACACTAACCGGAAAAGGTTATAACTTAGGAGCAATTAACGTTCATGAGACATCTAACCTGAGGCTGGACTGTGGAGATATCGAACCTGCTTTGGACTATTGGCGCAATAGCCTTTTTCACCGGCCTTGTTATGGGAGCAGTGGCATATCACTTTTTCGCTGGCGGCGGTAATGCCGGTGGATCCCGTGCCCGCATCGCTGAACTGGAAGCGGAACTGAAAGATTACCAGAACAAGGTGTCCGACCACTTTAGCACCAGTGCCCATCTGGTGAACCGTCTGACCGAAACCTACCGCGATGTACACGAACACCTGGCCACCAGCGCCAGTGAACTGTGCACCGATGAGCTGACCCGCCATCGCCTGAACGACGCCATGCTCAGCACCCAGGCCATCAGCAACAAGGCGATTCCGACTGAACAGCCAAAGGACTACGCCCCAAAGATGGACGCTGATGAGGGCACCCTTTCCGAAAAATTCCGTGTGAACAAGCACAAGGACAATGGCACCGATTCCGCTGCCTGATCGACCGAACCAATAAAAAGGCCGCTGGATGTTTGCATCCAGCGGCCTTTTTGTCCTGTTATCACTGCGCGTCCAGGTACTTTTCTGCATCCAGAGCAGCCATACAACCAGTTCCCGCCGAGGTGATCGCCTGACGGTAGGTGTGATCCATCACATCACCTGCAGCATATACGCCTTCGATAGACGTCTGGGTTGCGTTACCTTCCAGGCCGCTGTTCACCTTCAGGTAGCCACCATTCATCTCCAGTTGTCCGGTAAACAGCTCGGTGTTCGGGGTGTGCCCTATCGCAATGAATATACCATCCAGACTGATTTCTTTAGTTGAAGCATCTTCCGTGCTCTTGATGCGCATACCGGTAACACCACTCTCGTCACCCAGCACTTCATCCAGAGTGGCGTTCAGCTCCAGCTTGATGTTGCCATTCTCTACTTTGTCCATCAGGCGCTTAACGAGAATCTTTTCAGCGCGGAACGTATCACGGCGATGCACCAGAGTCACAGATTCACAGATATTCGAAAGGTACAGTGCCTCTTCCACAGCAGTATTACCGCCGCCAATGACAGCCACAGGCTTCTTCCTGTAAAAGAAAGCATCACAGGTCGCACAGGCTGATACGCCCTGCCCCTTGTACTTTTCTTCACTCTCCAGCCCCAGATATTGGGCACTGGCACCGGTACAGATAATCAGGGCATCGCAGGTATAAACGCCACTATCGCCTTCCAGACGGAAAGGACGCTGCTTCAGGTCTGCTTTGTTGATATGGTCGATAATAACTTCTGTCTCGAAACGCTCGGCGTGAGCCTTCATATCTTCCATCAGACCGGGGCCAGTCATATCGTGTGCGCCACCTGGCCAGTTCTCCACTTCCGTGGTTGTAGTCAGCTGTCCACCAACCTCAATACCAGTAATAAGAACAGGATTCAGGTTAGCGCGGGCTGCATAAACAGCAGCGGTATAACCGGCAGGGCCGGAACCCAGAATTAACAGACGTACATGTCTGGTATCTTTCATTCTTTATTCCCCATACTGATCGAAAACAGGCCCATCATTGAGCGCTGATAAAACTGTCGCATCATAAAAATGTCAGACATAATAACCAGCGGTCCATTTACTCACCAGTCAAGAATAACTATCAGTGTTATTCAGGCTTTATATCGACTGACTCCCAACATGGAAGACTATGAAGCAGCACATTCAAACCACCGGCCAGGGCCTTGAGTATTTTCTGACAGGGCTACGCCGCCTGCCAGAGCCGGGAATTCGTGCTTTTGTCCTTATACCTCTGCTGGTGAATATCATTGTCTTCAGTGTGATGATCTGGCTGGCCACCAGCCAGTTCTCGATCTGGATGGATAAAATGATGGCCTGGCTGCCGGAGTGGTTGAGTTTTCTGTCCTTTATCATCTGGCCGCTGTTTGCCCTGGCGCTGGCTATTGGCATGTTCTTCACATTCACCATTGTTGCTAACCTGATTGCTGCTCCATTCAATGGTTTTCTGGCTGAAAAAATTCAGCGGGAGCTGGACCCGAACTGCATGCCGGAAGGCGGCTGGAAAGATCTGCTGGCCCTGATTCCCCGCACGATTGTTCGAGAACTGCAAAAACTCTTGTACTACCTGCCCCGGGCGCTTGTGCTGTTTGTGTTGTCTATCGTTCTTCCTATTGTCGGGCCAATTCTGTTTACCCTGTTTTCTGCGTGGATGATGGGCATTCAGTATTGTGATTACGCGGCGGACAATGAGCTGGTGAACTTTAAGGATATGAAAGTGAAGCTGGCCAGCCCCCGTTTGCAAACTATGATGTTTGGTGGTGCGGTCTCTTTCTGTTCTCTTGTTCCACTGTTGAATCTGGTGGTGATGCCTGCGGCTGTGATTGGTGGGAGTTACCTGTGGGTAAACCGAAGGAGCCCTGCATAAGCAGAGCTTCTTCACAGGACTGAGTTTACCCTAAAGCTGCTCTTCGAACACACTCTTGTTCAAGAAGGTGTTGAGCTTTCTTTCGATACCAGACAAAGGCATTACTGTAGGTAAACGACAATTTACTGTAGTGAGCCATGCCATTCTCTCTGGCCACCCTCACCTTATCATCTTCACTGCCAGAGTTATCACCACCGCCGATTTTTAAAGTCGTACGCAGCTTACCGCCTTCAGAAGACGATAACCGATAGCGTGCCAGTTTCGCCTTGGACTCCCCCTCAAAATCTTTCACAGAGGCCAGACGCTCTGAGATTTCTTCGTTTGTTTTTGCTGTTAAGTCGACCTTCATAAAATCAACCAACTCCTGCAGGCGTTCTTTGTGCCAATGGGTAGAATCTCTATACATTCCGAGGAGTTTTTCTAAGTCTGCGAGTGATTCACTATCCTGAGCAAACAGTGCTTTATCCACCGAAGGAAGAGCCACCTCCAGCTGGAGAAGGTGTTCACAAATGTCTTCACAGCGGCGTGTCAGGTTATCTCGCCGTGCACGGGTTCTCGCAACAGAATAAGCCAGAGCCCTTTCAACCTCCTCTCTTTGATAGTCAGGGTTTTGCCGGAGCGTACGCACCATATCGCAGTCTCTGTCCAGATCCAGAGACTTGTAAATACCACCTGTTTTTTGAACGACCTCGCTATTAATGCACTCTGCTGCGCTAATCGCACGTTCTGCAATTTCAACCTGCCTTTCCCAAACATCCAGAGTGTTGCCCAGGTTCTGATCCATCAGACGATAGGTTTTTGCTTGCTCAAGGTTACTGCTAACAAGCCAGGTGTTTCCCCCCAGACAATCCACCATAACCGCCTGTGTTTTGCTTTTACGCCTTACAGGCTCAGCCTGGCTGGAATCATCATACTTCAGATTGGTGAGATCCTCTTCACTGCTGTAAAGCCATAATGGGGATTGCTCCCATGCCTGAGCCTCTGTTTTCATACGTACTTTGGGTTTAGCGGAGTCAATACCCACAGGGCCGGCGGTGTTCACATTATCTTCATAATTAATGCAACAGTTCTGTACCCGCCACATTCTACTATCATGGAGAAGATTCATCTGGCAGGACAAGTGTCCTCTCTGAGTGGTACTTTTCACTCGTTTACCAGCCCCTCCCTGTTTTGTGAACTTGCTGAACTGAAGTTCCAGCATCGCCGTCATACGCCTTTCATCGAGGGAGATAAGCCGTACGGTAAAGCAGTCGTCAGGGCCGGCTTTTACTTCTTTGTCGACTCTGTATTTCATCTCCCGCGTGACACGGGACAGAATATTATAAATGGTGTCCAGACTGATAAGATGCTGACACACCGCCAGTGTTTGCGGGTTGCGACCAAACTGATCTGCGACTTGTTTCTCAAACTCATGGATTTCGCCACGAGCTCTGCAGTGGTAAGACACCTCTGTTTTAGTAACCTGCGCGCCCTGATTCGAATATTTTTCCAGAGAAATATCCACATGAGGTGGATAACAAAACGCTTTCACACCCATGGGGTTACTGACTTGCCTGCCAAAAAAGGGGAAATCTACCATCTGCACTCTTTCTATACCGCGAATACCTGCCCCTCTGGCAATAGCGGCCACCTGAGAACCCGTCATATTCCATTCTTCACCTTTGCTACCCACTTTGCAGGTTACAAAAAGCGGCAAATAAACTTGCGCCACATCATGAGGCAGAACACTGAGATTCTCTTTATCCGGAACAGCGAACGACTCACGCAAGGCTTTGTAGTCTTCGCCATTTTTCAGGAGATGGAGGAAGACGTAATAAAACTTTTCTTCGTCATGCAATATTTTTTTGAGGCTGGAGAAAACATCCGAACTTTGACAGCCCAGGTTGACAATCAACTTATCAATAACCTGCTCTTTGGCCTGAGACATAGCCTTCAAGTCTCCCGCCGATAGTTTCCCTCTCAGCGTTTCAAGAGCTCTATAAGAAATTAATCCTGGAACCAGGTCCTTAACTGACCGGGAACCGACTTTGCACTCTATAGCCAGAGCATGCAGTTCTGCAGGTGTTAAGCATGCCACTAATGCTCTAACTATTAACTTTGTGAACGGAGTATCCTTCCCGGCACACCTCAACAGGATGTATCGTCCTTCCTGTATGCTTGCAGAGTTTTCGGGGGGGGAGGCTTTGGCTGCTTCCCTTGAGGTTTTAGTGGCCACTAACCTATCACTGGCTGTTTTCTCTTCCGATACAGCCTTTTCAGAAACAGGACCTTCAACCTGAGCAGAGGCGGATAACAAAGAGTCCTTCTCAACCGGCACCTCTTCGACATTTATACCGGTTGTTTTTTTTACTTTCACGTCACAGGAGCCAGTAGCACTAAGGCTTCCCTGGCTCCCATGAAATAACGGCTTGGTCACACTCTCCATACGTTCCCCACTCCTGCTGTCATAGACGTTAATGGGGAATCAGACATACAAAGACTTAGATTAGTTCTTCAGATTGTTATCACTTTTAGGACATACCGTTAGGAAAATCTTCCATTCGTTCAAGGGCATGGGGGCGAATAGTTGACAGCGCAAGATCGTAATCCAGAAGGTCTTTCAGAACAAAATCAATACGGTTACGGTAGTAATTATCTGACTTCCCCATGGGGCTAACGCCTTCCAGAACATTCCCCACACTGCGAATAATCAAATGCTCGGGGAGATAGCAAATACGACAGTTTTTATAACTGGAACCCCGCAATTCTGAGATCACAAACGCACCGCCCTGCCCGGCAGACACAGCACAGAGCAATACAGGTTTGTGAGCAAACTGATCGGCACCAAACCAGGTGAGCAGATTTTTGATCGCCGGTGGCGCCATACCATTCCACTCAGGTACAACAAAAACAAAGGACGTTGCATGATTCAGCTGATCCCGAATTGTATTGATAAGGCTTTTATCCGGCGCAGGCTCTCCACTCCATAGGGGAAGAACGGTTTTCCCCAAATCCAGAACCGAGGCATTGGCTCCCAGATTTTCTACCTGATGGTTGATGTAGTCAGCGACTTTACGGCTTTGGGAGGCTTTCTGCTGGCTGGCAGCAATAACCAGAACCTGATGCATGGAGGTATCTCTTTTTTATTTTTTGGGTTAGTGAAAAGAAATATACCCAATTTCCGCTAATGTGTAGACCTCATTTTGATAAAAAACCACAGGGAAACCAGACAACCCATGTGTCATTCCCAGTCCAGTTACCCCAGCTATCGATGGATCATGCTGATCGTAATGATGGCACTGACTGTTGCCATTGAAATGCAGTGGCTGACCCATGCTGCGGTTGCCCGCCCGGCAGAGGCTTTCTACAGCCACCAGATTGAACACCACAGCTGGCTTAGCATTGATAACCTGGCACTGACTTATATGATTATGTACGTCGTACTGGCTTTGCCGGCGTCCTGGGTCATTGCACGCCATGGTTTAAAGTACGGTTTGCAGATAGGGGCGTTGATGACAGGTGCGTTCAGCCTGCTTAAAGGCTTTTGCGGCGAGAATCTGACTATCGTTACCATAGCGCAACTGGGGCTGGCAGCTGCCCAGCCGTTTATTCTCAATGCCGTTACCACCCTCACCGACCAATGGTTTCCTGTGAAAGAGCGAGCCATGACTGCCGGGCTAACAGTTTTTGCACAGTTTGTCGGCATTCTGCTGGCAGTGGTGGTAACACCTATGATGGTGGTTACCAACCCTGCCGATGTTAATTATGGCCAAGGTCTGTCTTCGGCCTTAATGCTCTATGGCATGATTTCGGGGATAACTGCGGTATTTGCTCTCCTGCTTGTGCGCCACCCACCAGCTTTCGCAGACACCAGAATCCCCCCAAAAACGCTCTTTGCACCTGACGCTCTTGTCACTCTGCTTAAAAACCACGATATGCAGATTGGGCTGTTTCTGTTCATGGTAGGTTTGGGAATATTTAACGCTATAGGCTCATTGACTGATGCCATCAGTGCCAGTTTAAACATTGAGGACTCCGACGGTCTTATCGCAACTATGATGTTGCTGGGAGGAATGTTGGGGTCTGTGATTCTCCCTGTCTGTTCCGATGTTTTTCAACGCCGAAAGAGCATACTTATTATCTGCGTGGTGGGTATGCTACCCGGGTTAGCGGGGCTGGCTTTTGCCGGTGATCTCTCGCCATCTCCCGATACCGTTTATGTTATCGCTTTATGTTCAACGACCATTCTGGGTTTTTTTGTTCTGGGATCAGGGCCTGTTGGGTTTCAATATATTGCTGAAGTGACCCGCCCTGTGCCAGAGGCCTTTTCACAGGGTTTGGTTTTGTTAGCAGGGCAGATATCCGGAATGTTTCTGGTGGTGTCCATGACCATAAACAACCACCAGTGGCTTTCATTTCTGCTACAGGCCTTTGTAGGGGTTACCCTTGTGTGTCTGGGTGCTGTTTTGGCCCTGCGAGAATCTCCGGTGGTAATGACGGCTTATCACGACGAGAACCAAAGATAACCTCGGCGGCACAACCTGTCCCGGATGCATTATTTGTCAGCGAAAAATCCCAGCCATACTTTCGGCAAATATCATTCACAATCAACAGTCCAAGGCCAAAGCCCTGATGACCGTCTGGCTGTTTGTCCAGCCCACACCCACTGTCGATAATACACAGGCTTTGGCTCTCTGTGACTATCCGCACCTCACCTTCCTGAGTGCAGGCCATGGCGTTACGTATCAGATTCGAAAGCAGAATGCGCACCACAGCTTCAGGTGCATATACGGAAGCAGTCTTATGAATTGAAACATTAACCTCCACCGCTTTACCCCGGAGCAGTTGACGGTGGTCGTCAATAATTTGATCCAGAAAAGAATGATCCACCTCCAGTGCCGTTTTCAGGGATTCTTTCTCTTCCCGCGCCAGGTTCAGCAAGGTATCAATCACATCATTCATAGCTGTGGCTGCATTGAGCAGGCGCCTTTTCTGTCGCTGGATAAACTCGGGCTCGGAAGACACATCCAGCAAGGCACCCACGCCACGAATAACCGTTAAGGGTGTGCGAAACTCATGGCTGGCATAACGGGTAAAAGAACGCTCACGTTCAATCAGCTCTCCAAGCCTGCTGCGGTAGGCATTCAGACTGTTGGCCAGTTGATGGACTTCCAGCGTCGCCCTTACCGGCAAACTCAGGGGTGAGAGATCATCGGTCTGAGACTCTCTTAAACGCCTCTCCAGAATAGACAGTGGTAATGTCAGGTGTTTGGCAAGATAAAGTACAGCCATGGCAGCCATAGTAAATAGCAATACAGACAAGATCATGTAGCGCCCGGTCCATAGATAACGCTGGGGGGTTGAGTTTTCCAGGCGCACAATATCCATCACGATATACACTGTATGTCCTGATAAGTGCGGATCAGGCAGAGCGTATACCATATACTCCGTGACATTTTCCTCAATCTCAAACTCATCAATGCCCAGCCACTCAGGAGGCAATAGACTCCTTAAGGGTTCTGGCACCTTATCCAGCCCGAGGTAAGCATTAGTCAGCTGATCAACAGAAATTATACCATCGTCGTCTTCTTCAAAATCGTCCAGTGACAGCTTCCCATAGAGCTCCATCCTGTTGGTTAGCACGCGATCTTCTGTTTCCAGAACCATGTCATAAAACAGAACCATCTGAATCAGGATAATGATCGCAGATAAGGTTGTGAACGTCAGTGCAATTCTAGAGCGAAAGGTTTGGGGGTAATTCATGGTTCCTGAGTGCCACATTCCAGACGATAACCAACCGTCGGTACCGTTTTTACCATGGCTACAGGAAATGGCTTATCGACCTGGGTGCGAAGCTGATAAATATGGTTGCGCAACACGTCACCATCAGGGGGATTATCCTTCCATAGTTCATAGATAATTTCGTCCCGGCTCACAGCTGCAGGGGCTTTACTGATAAGCAGTTTCAGAATGCGGAAACCGGTTGGGTTCAAATTCAAGGTTTGGCCATTGCGGGTCACGATACGGCTTTCCATATTAAGGGAGAGCTCGCCAAAGGATAAATCATTCTGAAAACCTTCTGGCTTACTGCGGCGTACCAGTGCTTCTATGCGTGCTTCGAGAATATTGAGATCGAAGGGTTTCACCACATAGTCATCCGCACCATGAGCAAAGCCTGTGAGTGTATCGTCTTTAGTATCCCGTGCCGTAAGCATCAGCACCGGTGTTTTCACGCCTTGTTCTCGCAAAGTGCGACATACACTGTAACCATCCATGCCCGGCAACATAACATCGAGCAAAATCAGGTCATATAGATTCTCTGTTCCAAGGTTTAACCCCTGGCGGCCATCTGCCGCATAATCCAGCTCATGCCCCAACGCTTCAAAATAATCGAATACCACGCCAGCGATATCCCGGCTATCTTCGATAAGTAGCAGTCTCATTCCCATACTCCGTACAACTAACGCAGACCATTCCCTAAGGAGTGTGAAACAAATGTCCACAGGAAGAACATGCGTATGAATCCTGTTACCAGATGTTCCGTCTTCCTAAATTTCCCTTTGCCAATAGCGCTGTGCCCCTTAGAATATCAGGTTTCTGAATATTAACGGCACAGCTGATTTCCATGCGCACCAGCCAATATTACCTCCCTACTCTCAAAGAGACTCCAGCCGACGCAGTTGTTGTCAGCCACCAGCTGATGCTTCGTGCAGGTATGATTCGCAAACTGGCTTCCGGCCTTTACACCTGGCTGCCCGCAGGTAAGCGTGTATTGAACAAAGTGGAACGTATTGTTCGCGAAGAGATGGACCGCTCCGGTGCACTCGAAAGCTGGATGCCAGTCAGTGCTCCTGCTGAACTGTGGCAAGAAAGCGGCCGCTGGGATGACTATGGCCCCGAACTGCTGCGCTTCCAGGATCGTCATAACCGCGACTTCGTGATGGGCCCAACCCATGAAGAAGTCGTGACCGACATGATTCGTGACGAGCTGACCAGCTACAAGCAGTTACCTTTGAACCTGTATCAGATCCAGACCAAGTTCCGTGACGAGATCCGTCCCCGCTTTGGTCTGATGCGCTCCCGTGAATTTCTTATGAAGGATGCTTACTCCTTCCACGTAACTCAGGAATGTCTGGCGAACGAATACGAGAACATGCACAGCACTTACTGCCGCATCTTTGATCGTCTGGGCCTGGACTACCGTCCTGTAGAAGCTGACACCGGTTCTATTGGTGGTACAGCGTCCCACGAATTCCACGTGCTGGCAGATTCCGGTGAAGACGATATCGCCTTCAGTGACAGCAGTGATTACGCCGCCAACATCGAGAAAGCTGAAGCGCTGGCACCTGCCGGTGAGCGTCCTGCGCCATCCGCTGAGATGAAACGCGTACCTACACCAAATGCCAAAACTATCGCCGAGCTGGTTGAGCAGTTTGACCTGAACATCGAACAGACGGTGAAAACCCTGATCGTAAAAGCTGCTGAAGAATCGGAGCACGAGCTGATCGCACTGATGGTTCGCGGCGATCATGAACTGAACGAAATCAAAGCCGAACATCTGCCGGAAGTTGCTGAGCCTCTGGAAATGGCATCTGATGCAGAAGTGAAAGCTACCATCGGTGCAGGCTTTGGCTCTCTGGGCCCTGTTGGCCTGACCATTCCCTGCATCATTGACCACACCGTTGCCAAAATGGCTGACTTTGGCGCAGGTGCCAACGTAGATGGCGAGCACCTGTTCAACATCAACTGGGAGCGTGACGCCACTTACACCCGCGTTGAAGATATCCGCAATGTGGTGGAAGGCGATCCAAGCCCTTGTGGTAATGGCACCCTGTTTATCAAGCGCGGCATTGAGGTGGGCCACATCTTCCAGCTGGGTAAGAAGTACAGCGAAGCGATGAAGGCGACTGTGCTGGATCAGAGCGGTAAAGACGCCACTCTACTCATGGGTTGCTACGGTATCGGCGTAAGCCGTGTGGTTGCCTCTGCAATCGAACAGAACCACGATGATCGTGGCATTATCTGGCCTGACGCCATTGCACCTTTCCAGATTGCTCTGGTGCCTCTGAAGATTGAGAAGTCTGAAGCTGTCCGCGAGACCACCGAGAAGCTCTACAAAGAGCTGACGGAAGCCGGTTACGACGTGATCATGGACGACCGTAAGGCCAGCCCGGGCGTAAAGTTTGCTGATATGGAACTGGTGGGTATTCCTCATCGTGTAGTTATCAGTGATCGCGGTCTGAAGGAAGGCACTCTGGAATACAAGAACCGTCGTGAAGGTGAGAACGTTGCTATTGCTATAGACGACGTTGTGACGGAATTGAAAAACAGGGTCAGTCTCTGATTTCGGGCTTTACCCAACTACTCCGGCAGGCGCTGCGTCTAAAAGCACAAAGCCTGTCGGCACTTTTTGCGCTCTTTTTCTTATCTCCCCTCCTTTTTGCCAACACTCCACCTGTTGATGATGAGATGCGTGCGTATCTTGAACAAACTATTTCCCAGGCCGACAGCTTTGATGATGTTTATGCTGCCGAGGTATGGCTGGTCGATATGTCTTTGCGGCTGGAGCGTTTTATTCGCAATCCTGAAGATCGATTAAAACTTTTGAAAGTTGTGCACCGGGAGTCAAGCCGGGTTGGTTTGCAGCCTGAACTCATACTTGCGGTGATCCATACAGAGAGTACCTTTAACAGGTTCGCAGTGTCGTCTGCTGGCGCACAGGGGCTCATGCAGATTATGCCGTTCTGGCGCAGGGAGCTGGGGCGCGAAGATGATAATCTGATTGAGTTGGAAACCAATATTCGCTACGGCACAACGATTCTCAGTTATTATCTGAAACGGGAAAAGGGCAACCTTTCCCGCGCCCTTGCCCGTTATAACGGAAGCCTTGGGAAAACCTGGTACCCGGAGCGGGTTATGACGCGCTGGGAGCGGTTTTGGGTCGTGAATTGATGCAGGATGTTGAGTACGCCTCACCTGAGTTCACGGCTGTGATTTGGGTTACTCTGCTAACATCGAAGTAACTTCAACCAGTTGTGAAAGTATTTGGCTCATCGCCGTCTACATCATCAATGAAAACTTTATCAACAATGGCCAATGGCGGGCCTTCCCAAAGCCAGTCACTGAGTGTGGTGACATCTTTCTCTTCACCAAACATCATCACTTCCACACTGCCGTCCGGGCAGTTGTTCGCCCACCCGGTAACGCGCAATTGCTGTGCCCTTTGTTTGGTTGAGGCACGAAACCAGACACCTTGTACCTTCCCCTCGACTCGGGCTTTTCTGCAGATTTTTGCCATTGGTTTCCTCTACAGGTTTGCTGACTTTTCGTTTACTGCGCCTGGAGTTTAGCGATGTGCTGCTCCAGCCTTTCTTTGGTTTGCGGGCCTAATAAGCGATCCTGCATTACACCGTCACTATTTAGAATATATGTTGCTGGCAGTACTGGGGGGCGTTCCAGTTTCAACATGCCGACTTTATCCGCAGCAACCACAGGGAACTCAATATCCAGCATGGCGATTTTTAAGGCCAGCTCTGTGCGGGACTCTGTACCATCAAAATCGACTCCCCACACCTGAATGCCGTTATCGGCTTTGCCCAGTTCATTGAGATCTGGCACCTCTTCACGGCAAGGGTCACACCAGATAGCCCAGTAGTTCACCACCAGCCAGTCCCCTTGTTTATTTTCCAGAGTAAGTGGGTTCCCCCGAAAATCCGCCAACTCCGGCTCTTTACTGCAACCTGTTACGAACACCACACAACTTAACAGAACGCTGAGGACGTAAGGCTTTAGTTTCATATGGTCTGATTCCCCCTTCCGTTATGCGCATCAGAAAAAACAGTATCCAGTGCACCGGCCAGTGCCTTATCTTTTGCCTGATTCACATCCCTTAGAGAATTCACCACAGATTCAAACCAGCCGGGATAGTCCGCCAGATTGATGCGGTTCAACTCTTTACTCGAAGGTTGGGGCCACGGGCTATCACTCATAATCGATGCAAGAGAGAGGGTTTGAAAACTGTGTGCCGGTGTCAGGGCGCCCTGACTGTTACGCCCCAGCACACCTTGCCCTGTTAACCAGGACGTCACCTGCTCCCAGTGCTTCTGGCCTATCGGCCAGCCCTCTCCCTGAACCTGTTCCAACATCGTGGTTTCCCCTTTTGCGAATTGGTTATGGAAGACGGAAAGAATAGCTACCATTGCCAGATTTGGGGAAAACTCTCCACGCTCCAGGCTCCGGGGTTCACCCAGCGAATGCACAAGCTCTGCTCCCAGAAGCACCAATAGCCAGCTCAGGTAAATCCACAAAAGAAATACCGGTACAGCCGCAAACGCGCCGTAGATAAACTCGTAGGTGGGAGAAAGGGTTAGCAGCAAGGCAAAACCAGATTTCGCCAGTTCAAACAGCAATGCCGTTGTCACTCCACCGACAAGTGCGAAGCGGAACTGCACCCTGCGGTTGGGAACGGTGAGATACAACAGTGTGAAAGCCAGTGCACTCATAAAGAGTGGCATCATGCGTAGAAGCACACCCTTCACTCCCAGCATAGTGGTGGCCTCATGAATGAATTTGACAGTGATGAAATAAGAGCTGGCAGCAAAACCCAAACCAATCAGTAATGGACCGAGGCTGAGTATGGCCCAGTAAAGCAGGAAGCTTGTTACAGCTCGCCGTTCACCCTGAGTATGAAAGATACGGTTAATGGCATGATCTATAGTTCGCAGCATCATGAGTGCCGTACCCAACAGAAAAGCCATACCTATCATGGTCAGGCTGCGTGCCTGGGTAGAGAATGAGGTAAGCCACTGACTGACAACCTCTCCGGAAGAAGGCACAAAGTTGGAGAAAATAAAGCTTTGCAGCTGCTCTCCCATGCCATGGAAAAACGGAAAGGATGACAGCATGCTATAGGTCACCGTCAGCAGTGGCACGATAGCAAACAGGGTAGTGTAGGTAAGCGCTGCTGCGTGGTTAAAGCAACCATCTTCAACAAAGCGTTGCAATGTGGTCAGTAAAACCCTGCGGGTATGGCGGACGTGAATTAACAAATTGTCTGTTTTCATTTTTCATATACCCTTACCCTGCTCCCGGATAGAATACACACACTCTTTTTACTAAAAAACCAAATAAGAGAAGAACATGGCTGCAGTTACTATTTACCATAACCCCCGCTGCTCGAAATCCCGTCAAACGCTTCAGCTTCTGCAGGAAAACGGAGTGGAACCGGAGGTTGTTCTCTATCTGGAAGACACTCCACCTCTAGAAACCCTTGCCAGGATTATCGTAATGCTGGGAGTCTCTGTCCGGGAGTTCATGCGCACAGGGGAGAGCGCCTACAAAGACAACAACCTCAAGGATTCCAGCCTGTCTGATCGGCAGCTGCTTGAAGCCATGGTCGAGCACCCCAAACTGATTCAGCGGCCTGTCGTTCTGGCAAATGGTCAGGCACGCATTGGCCGACCTCCTGAATCTGTACTGGAGATTCTGTAATGTCCAGGCCCTACGTTCTGGTGCTCTATTACAGCCGACATGGGGCTACGAAAGATCTGGCACTGAATATTGCCCGTGGGGTAGAGAGTGCTTCGGGTATGGCGGCACGCATTCGCACTGTACCCCCTGTATCCACCGTATGCGAAGCCACTGAAGACACTATCCCGGCTGAAGGCGCTGTATACTGCACAGAAGACGACCTGCGCCATTGCAGCGGCTTGGTTCTCGGCAGCCCCACACGTTTCGGTAATATGGCTGCACCGCTGAAATATTTTCTTGATGGCACAGCTAACCTGTGGTTTACGGGCGCTCTCATTGATAAGCCTGCTGCGGTATTCACTTCAACAGCCAGCCTTCACGGCGGGCAGGAAAGCACTCTGCTTTCCATGCAACTGCCACTGCTGCACCACGGTATGGTGATCTGTGGTATTCCCTACTCCGAACCCGCTCTGAATAAAACAACAACGGGAGGAACACCCTACGGAGCCAGCCACGTAGCCGGGCAAAATAATTTACCTCTGTCGGATAATGAAAAGGAGCTGTGCGTGGCGCTGGGGAAGCGGGTATCTGCGCTGGCCAAAAAGCTGCTTATAAAAACGGAATAATAACAATGTCTTCTTCGAATACTGATATGGGGCCGAAAGCCACACTTTGCTGGCGCGTATCTATTACCCTGTATGTACTGTTGCTAATCACAATCTCTCTGGATCACTGGCTGATTGCACCGCCTGAGGTTGATTCCCCCTGGCTCATCTGGAGCCTGCGTATGGCACCACTGGTGATGTTTGCCCCTGCACTCTTGTCAAAGCATGGAAGAGGGTTTGCATGGTTCGGGTTTGTGGTGCTTTTCTATTTTACCAGCGGTGTTGTCAGCGGTTGGGCACATCAGAGTTGGATTGGCTGGCTGTTAGCAGCTGAATCTCTGGCTTTGTTTACCAGCACGATTTTTTTTGTGCGGTGGTATTTTCAAGAGAAGTAGAGGTAGTTTGTCCATTAAAAATGGGCGACCCAAAGGCCGCCCATCTTATCAGCTAATAAAAATTACATGCTGGTTTCGTTTTCATCACCGTTCCACTGCTCGTCAAATTCACCTATTGCGCCAAGAACGATCTTCTTAACCTCAGGCATATCATCCCAAAGAGGTGTCAGATCACTGAGGTGCTCATCCAGCTCAGCTTCTTCATTCGCGAGTTCAGCTTCGATCAACCTATCAGAGCCAAATATGGTTTCATAACCGAAGCCGGCGTCCTCAAAGTTTTTCAGATTCTCCCGAGCATCTGCATCCATCAGATACTGAAGCCGCTGATTCAGTTCAGCAAGTACAGTTTCCTGAGCAGGAATCTTCTTTGTCACAAGCGTGCTACGCTCATGGAGACGATCAGAAAGCATACTAAGGCTAGTGATAACGCGGGTAGCCGCTGCCTGAGAACCCTTAAATAAACCGGCAGCCCTGGTGCTTGTCAGGCGTACGACTGCACGTTCAAGCATGCCAATGAATGTTTCCAGCCTGGTTTTTTGCTGATGGAGCTTATCCAACTTTTCCTGCGCTAAGTCCATCTGGTCAAGTGTGCTTTCCAGCTGAGCTTGATATTGGAGGTTGCCAAACCCACGATCCGAAGCCCTTTGCAGCTCTTCCATTTTTTCAATATTGGCAAGCTGACGATCAGTTACAGCTTCATCGTTATACTGCTGTACATAGCGATTACCATCATCGTCAACCTTGTGAACATCAGCCTGCTCTTTAAGAACTTGATTCTTCAGTTCCTGCATAAGTTGCTGGTGCTTGAAGGGATTCACTTCCCCTGCGTCCATAGCATCCTCAATACCTTTACCAAATGCCTCGTCCGTTTTGCTTTCAGCTTGGCGGCCCGCTTCTGCAACCCGATAATGATGCTTGCTGATAGCAATCAGTTCACCGGTTTCAGGGTTTGATGCAAATACGAAATCACTCGGATCACTCACTCCAGGCTGATAACGGTACTTGGCCTTCACTGTATCTTTTAGCTCTTGATGAACCTGGCGATAAAACTCAGGGCTACGATCTTGCGAGGCCTCTTTCAAGGTTCCTTTTTGGGTCTTTTTACTATCAGGATGAAGTGGGTTGAGAGTCGGCATATAATGCCACCCCTTCCGGGCGTTTTCCCAGGCTTTAAACGACTCCTGGGACGGGGCGGGAGGTGGCTCATGGCTCTTCTGGAAAGCACTTTGCACCATCTCTTTAAAAGTTTTATGACGGGAGTCCAGTGATCTATCTGATACCTCTTCCATGCCTTCTGAATCCGCCATTCGGATGGACTCTATCAGGTCAACTTTAGCAACACCTCTGTGGTTATGCAAGTTCTTAGCAATATCAAGACCTTCGCGAACACTGTCCTTAAACGCTTCAACTGCAGTGTACAAGGCTCCGTTTAAACCGCTTGTTACTTTAGCCATGGTGAAACCTCCGTGTGTGTACCATGTATTTCTGACCGGGCATATCCTTGCCCATGACCGTAACAATACGCAGATAGTTCCCGTGCGTCTGTTAGACAAAGGCATGAGACAACACAATAAAAAGCTATGGGCTACAAAAGGCCTACCAGCCCATCACCTCTTTCACAAAGGGAATGCTGAGCTTGCGCTTGGCACGCAGGCTGGCACCATCAAGACGGGCGAGAACATCAAACAGGCTCTGCATAGTGCGAGGGCTGCGATTGAGGATAAAGCGGGCAACATCCTCGTTCAAATCCAGACCACGGAGGTGGGCTCTGAGGCGCAGTGTCATCACCTTATCGTGGTCATCGAGGGGCTGAACCTGAAAAACCAGGCCCCAGGACAGACGGGACACCAGATCAGGAAGGTTGATTTCCAGTTGACGGGGAGGACAGTTAGCAGCCACCAGCAGGCGCTTGCCTCTGTCTCGCAATTCATTAAAGAGGGTGAAAATCGCCTCTTCCCAGTGATAGTTACCGGCGATGGCTTCGATATTGTCCAGACACACCAGATCCAGGGCGTCGTAACCCTCCAGCACACGCGGGGGGTAATCGACCATTTCATCCATGGGAAGATAGGCGGAACGAAACCCCAGACTGTCGGTCTGGTGACAGGCAGCCTGTAACAAATGGCTGCATCCGGCCCCCGAAGGGCCGTATAAATAGAGGAAGGATTCCGGAGTAATGCCATCGGCACACTTTTCCAGGTCCAACATATTCACAAGGGAAGCGTTGGGGCCGGGATAGTAATTGGCGAAGGTGGCGTCATCCCTCAACTGCACACTAAGCGGTAATTGCAACGGTTGACTCATGTATCCGCTATGAATCTACGGTTTTGGCAGGTAACTACCATATCATGACTCGTCACTCGCATGATACAGGTGACTCCCCTTATAGTTGCCATGAAGGTGTACAAGAAGCACCATAATGACGGCTGCAACCGGCAAAGCCAGTAAAATTCCGGTAAAACCAAACAGTTGCCCCCCTGCCATAATGGCAAAAATTACAGCAACCGGATGTAAACCGATCTTGTCGCCTACCAGCAAAGGTGTGAAAACCATGCCTTCCAGCGCCTGACCAATGGTAAACACCAGCACAACACCAGCAATGGGTAACCAGGAATCAAACTGGAACACGGCCATCACCAGCGCCACACCAATACCTACGATAAAGCCCATATAAGGCACAATACTCGCGAGTCCGGCTACCAGGCCAACCAGCAGGGCGAACTGTAAGCCTACAATCCAAAGTCCGACACCATAGGTAATACCCAGTAACAGCATGACCATTAACTGACCTTTCAAAAAAGCAGCAAGCACTTCGTCACACTCTTTTGCAAGAGTCAAAACGGTAGGCGCAAGGTTGCGAGGAATCAAATGCACGACATTCGCCGTCAAACGATCCCAGTCCCGTAAAAGGTAGAATGTTACAACAGGAACAAGAAACAAATTCGCCAGAAAAGCTCCCATGGCTTTTGTTGAGCCACCGATAGCGTCTGTCAGATGCTCCAAAAGATTACTGGCCTGCTGCCATTCACCGGAAAGCTGGGTACTAAGCTCTTTCAGATTGAACATATCCGGGCTGATGTCCACAAACTGCGCCAACCATGGAACAAACACAGTTTGTAGCCAATGCCCGAGCACCGGAAGGAGTTCTATGGCATAACGAATCTGCTTAACGGCACCAGGTACTAAGATCAGCAGTGTCAGGACAAACACAAGAATTACACCCAAAAACACGACACACACGGCAGAGGTGCGTCTCAACCCCAGCCGTTCCAGACGATCAGCAAGAGGGTCACCAAGGTAAGCCAGCACCATGGAAATCAGAAAAGGTGTCAGCACCGGCCCCAGCAAATAAACCAGAACGCCGGCCACAGCAATCAGCCCCAGAATAAAGCTGCGCTGTGGGACAGTCATTATCCCGCTGGAAGACTGAACCACTTCTGAGTTTTCTGTCATCCCTTGGCAACCTCCTTCGTACCAGACAAATTACTTAACCCAGCGATAATCAAAATCAACCAGCCAGTGATTCACCATTCCCTCTTCTTCCGGCTGCTGAGGTTGGGCTGCCACGGCAACGACTGAGAGCGTACGATCAAGTTTTATGGTGGCACTCAACTGCTCCATGGAGCCATCAATAGTCACCTCAAGAAGAACCTGAGAGCCCCTGACTCTTACCGGAATCACCTGCCGAACAGCTGTCAGCCCGTCGAAGTACTGAATCAGGCTGGCATAATCAGATACAGTATCGATACCATCCACGGCAACTCTGACCGGACGCCCTGGTGAACCATCAGCGGCTACAGCGTAATAGCTGGCCATATGGCTGGCAGCGGTTGTCATCAATTTATCGGTCAGATCTTTCGCAGCAATATCTCTGTAGTCGGCACTGATGGCCTGCTGTTGAAACAGCAACAAGGAGCGGGCATTAAAGTAACCCTCACCTCTTACAGATGGCCAGACCCGCACCGCCAGTACCGTGTTCACTCCATAGCGCTGGGAAGCCTGCTGGATAGGATCAATAAACATTCCCCATAAGTCTGATGTCGTCAGTGCAGAGGCATCCTCAAAATCATAAAGAGGATAAATGACTGGTACGCCCCAGCCTTTGGCTGCCGCATCGATACCATTCTTCAGAATGGACTCTCCGGACACCATGTCCCGGCGCCCCCTCTCTTCCTGAGCCATCCACACGAGAACAGGGGGCCGCACCGCACCCCAGATGGGCAGGCCGCTCTGTCTCAGCAGTCCATTCAGAGCTTTTTCATTAAAGCTCACTTGCAGGAAGTAACGCTGATAGGGGTTAGAACGTTCAGACTCTGGTAAATCCCGGTAATTGAACTGGCTCACCAGGCTATCAACCTGCTTGATAATATCCGCCGCTTCAGGAAGAGTGCTGACACTGGCCTTGCCTGTTACACGCTTAAGCACATTTTCCAACCCCAGTTGGAAACCTGCCTCCCGGCTGCTTTCGCTTTGATCAGAAACCGGCACCCGGGCCTCATAGAGGTTACTGACTGATACGCTCTCCGCCAGCACCCGTGTCACCCACAGGTTAGAGATAAGCATGCCCAGGAGGCTCATTAGGGTAAGATGGAGAAGACGACCCCTCCGATTAAGAAACACTGCCATTATCTTTGAAAACCATCCCGCTGATTCTGAAAACAGCCATAAAGAATTCACTCGCGATTCCAGCCGCCATGAATAAATCTGGAGATATTGTGCCACAAGTTAGCTCATGGGTAGGATCATTGACGCAATATTGAAGCAATATCCGTACTGCGATAGCCGAATTCTCTCACGACTGATACAATCCTGCGCCAGCTCATCACCCAAAATCCCACTTTTTTCGTGAGTCAATACTCAAAAATGACCGAGAATAAAGGATCGCTCAGTTACCGTGATGCAGGCGTTGATATCGACGCTGGTAACGCCCTTGTAGACCGTATCAAACACGTAGCAAAACGCACCCGCCGCCCTGAAGTTATGGCTGGCCTTGGAGGATTTGGTGCACTTTGCCAGATTCCCAAGGGTTACAACGAGCCTGTTCTCGTCTCCGGCACCGATGGTGTTGGCACCAAGCTTAAGCTGGCAATGGATCTCAATCGTCACGACACTATTGGCATCGACCTGGTGGCTATGTGCGTGAACGACCTGATTGTGTGTGGCGCCGAACCTCTGTTCTTCCTCGATTATTACGCCACCGGACACCTGAATATAGACGTTGCAGCCAGCGTTGTTGCCGGTATTGGCAGTGGCTGCGAACTGTCCGGCTGCTCTCTGGTTGGTGGTGAAACTGCCGAAATGCCCGGCATGTATCAGGGCGAAGACTACGACCTCGCAGGTTTCTGCGTAGGTGTCGTTGAGAAAGAAGAGATTATCGACGGCAGCAAAGTAAAAGCTGGTGACGCTCTTATCGGTCTCGCCTCCAGCGGTGCCCACTCCAATGGTTACTCCCTGATCCGCAAAATTCTGGAGGTAAACAACATTCCTCTGGAGTCTCTGGCTGAGAAGGAACTCGACGGTAAACCTCTGGCCGATCTGCTGATGGAACCCACCCGCATTTATGTGAAGCCCATGCTGGAGCTGATTGGTAAAGGCGTAGTGAACGCTATGAGCCATATCACTGGCGGCGGCCTGCTGGAAAACATTCCCCGGGTTCTCCCAGAAGGTACAAAAGCAGTGATTGACACCACCAGCTGGGAGATTCCGGCCTTGTTCCGCTGGCTGCAGGAAGGCGGTAATGTAGAGCAGACAGAAATGTACCGCACCCTGAACTGCGGTGTGGGCATGGTAGTCGCTGTTCCTGCCGAGAAGAAGCAGGACGCTATCAAACTGCTGACAGCTGCTGGCGAAACAGCCTGGGAGATCGGCGCTATCGCTGATGCTGCCGAAGGCGAAGAACAGGTGGAACTGGCTGGACTGTAATACGGGACTTTAATAATTTTGCCGACAAATCACTCCCATACAAACCCCAACGACGACCGCCTGCCGGTCGTCGTTCTTATATCTGGCAGCGGCAGTAATCTGCAGGCTCTGATTGATACCCAGAGTGACACAGGCATTCGCATTGCCGCTGTTATCAGTAATAAAAAAGGCGTGCCTGGCCTGAAGCGTGCGTTGCAGGCGGGTATTCCTGCTGAGGTTCTGGATCACAAGAACTTCGACAGCCGTGAACAGTTTGACCAGGCCATGATAAAGCTGATCGACAGTTACAATCCAAAGCTGGTTGTACTGGCAGGCTTTATGCGCATTCTCACGCCGGAATTCACCAGACACTATGCGCAACACCTGCTGAATATCCACCCGTCCCTGCTGCCCAAATACAAAGGTCTCCATACCCATAAAAGAGCTTTGGAAGCGGGCGACAGCGAACACGGTGTTACAGTACACTTTGTTACCAGCGAGCTGGATGGTGGCCCGCCGGTGATTCAGGCCCGTGTACCGGTGCACAGCGATGACACCGAACAGGTTTTACAAAAAAGAGTGCTGGAACAGGAGCACCTTATCTATCCTGTTGCCGTAGGCTGGTTCGCCAGTGGTCGCTTACGCCTTGAAGGCAATCAGGCTCTGTTAGATGGCGCCCCTCTTCCCGCACAAGGTTTTCAACATACCGCTGTATCAACTTTTGACCCACCGTTGGAATGATGAATTTGGCAAATCTGAGTAACTATTGCTTTGCAAAGACGACTCCGCTGCTGGCAGTTTCTCTACTGGCAGGGGGGCTTCTGTTTTCTGGCACCAGTCAGGCCGCCCCTAAACACCCACCTGTACAGTTAGTCCCCTATGAGGCTAACTACAGTGCAACCCTGAGCGGCGTACCCATAAACGGTAAAGCCAAACGCTCCCTGGTACGCAACAGCGACAACACCTGGACCCTCTCATTCAATGCCAGCATGCTGATTTACAATTTTGATGAAGAGTCACACTTCACATTCAACAATGGAAAAATTCAGCCCAAGAAGTACGCTCTGGAAAAAGGTGCGCTGGGAAAAGGTAAATCTGCCAGCGTCGAATTCGACTGGGGCAAGAAGTTCGCCCAAAGTCGTGAGAATGAAAAAAATTGGAAAGTCCCCCTTCAACCCGATGATCTGGACGGCATCAGCTACCAACAGCAATTACAGTACGATGTTTCTGCCGGGCTGAAAGGGCTCAGCTATACAGTGATTGATAAAGGCAAGCGCAACACCTACAGCTTTGTTGTAGATGGTGATGAGATGCTGGAAACTCCTGCTGGCTCCCTGAAAACCGTTCGCCTGAAAATGGTACGGAAAAACAAAAAACGGGAAACCTGGATCTGGCTGGCAAAAGACTGGAATGACCTGCTGGTAAAACTCAAACAGAGTGAGAAGGGCAAAGACTACATCGTCACACTGGCTGATGGCACAGTAAACGGCAAATCTGTGCAAGGAGTGGTCAAACAGGAAAAACCCCAGTAACCCCTAAGGCTACTTTCACATAAAATGCTTAGTATTTCACACGCAAACCCGAGTGAGTCTATCATGCAACTTCTGCACACCATGTTACGTGTTGGCGATCTGGATCGCTCCATTGCTTTTTATACCGACACTCTCGGTATGAAACTGCTACGCAAATCCGTCAACGAAGAGTACAAGTACACCCTCGCATTTGTAGGCTATGGCGACGAATCCGATACTGCGGTTATCGAGCTGACCTATAACTGGGGCACTGAATCCTACGACCACGGAAACGCCTTTGGCCATATCGCCATTGGTGCTGACGATATCTACGAAACCTGCGAAAACATTAAGAAAGCCGGCGGCAATGTTATCCGTGAAGCTGGCCCGGTTAAAGGCGGAAGCACCCACATTGCTTTTGTCGAAGACCCTGACGGCTACAAAGTTGAACTGATTCAGATGAGTCAGGCAGGCCAGGGCCTGGAAGGTTAATTGACAAACCTTAAGTGTCCAGACTCGTACTTCACAGGGGCTGGACACCTAAAACACAAAAGCACTGCGAAGTTGCCATGCTTTTGTGTTCAAATCATACAATCAAATCAACCACCTGCTCTGTGACAGACCGTAACAGCTCGCACCCCAATCGTTATGCTTCTCACTATCACAGGGGCCACACACAATCCGTACATCAAAATAAAAACGAAAACCAGAATTTCAGACTAAGGTATCCCCACGGCTCGGCAAAACGAAAGATAATTATGCGAAGTAGTGAAATACCCACAACTCCTTATTCATGCCAGGGAAGCACCGATCAGACATACAAATACTGGCGCCTCCATGTTTTTCTTGGCATTTATGTTGGCTATGCCGCTTTTTATATCACCCGAAAATCGTTCACCTATGTAACTCCTGCATTGATGCAGGATCTGGGCTTCGATAAAGCCGATATTGGCATCATTGGCAGCCTGTTTTACTTCACTTACGGGGCCAGTAAGTTTATCAGCGGCATTCTGAGCGATCACTCAAACCCCCGCTACTTTATGGCTGCTGGCCTTTTTATTACGGGCGTTCTCAACATCCTTTTTGGCTTCAGCACCTCCCTTGTCACATTTACCGCCATCTGGACCTGCAACGCTTTCTTCCAGGGTTGGGGCTGGCCTCCCTGCGCAAAGATTCTCAACAGCTGGTATTCAAGAACGGAAAGAGGGTTCTGGTGGGGTATCTGGAATACCACCCACAATGTCGGTGGAGCCATAGCGCCCATGCTTCTGGGTTGGCTGGTCATGACTATGGGGTGGCGATTTGGTATGCAGATTGCCGGCTCTCTGGGCATTATTATGACTCTCGTCCTGGTATCCCGAGTGAGGGACAAACCCCAGACCATGGGGCTGCCCAGCGTTGGGGAGTGGCGCAACGACCAGCTGGAAATTGCCCATGAACAGGAGGGTCAGGGGCTTAGTAAAAGAGAGATCCTTTTCCACTACGTTCTCAATAACAAATTACTCTGGCTACTGGCACTGACTTATGTGCTGATTTATATCGTCCGAACCGCTATCAGCGACTGGGGTAACCTTTACATGACGGAAGTGCACGGACACAGCCTGCTGTCTGCAAACTCCGCCCTGTCGGCATCTGAGATTGGTGGGTTCTTTGGCTGTCTGGTGGCTGGGTGGGGATCGGACTGGTGGTTTAAGGGCAATCGCGATGTGATGATCACCATCTTTTCTTGCGGCGTTGCAGCGTCTGTTCTCGGGCTCTGGCTTATTCCAGATGCTGGCTACACTCTCCAGCTGGCACTGTTCTTTATGATTGGCTTCTTTATTTATGGCCCACAAATGCTGATTGGAATGGCGGCTGTGGAGTGCTCACATAAAAATGCAGCAGGAGCATCTAATGGATTTGTAAGTCTGTTTGCTTATGTGGGAGCTGCTCTGTCTGGCTACCCCATTGCAAGAATCATGGAGTTTTATGGCTGGAATGGTTTTTTCACAGCATTAACGGTCAGCGCCACAATGGTTGTTATTCTCCTTATCCCACTGGTGGGTTCAAACAGTCGTTTAAGACCTAATCAATAGGACAAGCTTCAGTTGTTTGCCGAGACTGTTTCAAACAGTCTCGGCAAAAAGTTAACACAGTAAAAGCTTCAAAATTACAGAGAAGTCACCGCGTTCAGAGACATAACCATCATATCATTGAAGGAGTTCTGACGAGCTTCAGGATCCAGGGCCTCACCGGTACGGATATGGTCACTTACTGTGCAAATAGCCAGGCCGTTGGCACCAAACTCAGCACATACGCCATACAGGCCAGCCGCTTCCATTTCTACACCCAGAATGTTGTACTTTTCCATGGTATCAATCATGGTTTTATCTGGGTTGTAGAACAGATCAGCAGAGAACAGGTTACCCACCTTAATCTGTAAGCCCATCTCACGGGCAGAAGCGACAGCCTTCTCCAGCAGATCAAAATCACAGATCGCAGCGAAGTCGTGATCCTTGAAACGGATACGGTTCACTTTGGAATCAGTGCAAGCCCCCATACCGATAACAACATCACGAACTTTCACATCGTGGGATACCGCACCACAGCTACCGATACGAACAAGATTCTTCACGCCGTATTCAGTGATTAGCTCCTTGTAATAGATGGATGCGGATGGGATCCCCATACCAGAGCCCATTACGGAGATTCTTTTGCCCTTGTATGTGCCAGTGAAACCCAGCATGTTGCGGACGCTGGTCACTTCCCTGGCATCTTCCAGAAAGTTTTCAGCAATGTATTTGGCACGCAGAGGGTCGCCTGGGAGCAGTACGGTTTCTGCGAAAGCACCAGCAGGGGCGTTAATATGGGGAGTCGGCATTGTTAAATCCTCAGATAATCTCTTTCAGGAAACTTTTACCAAATTTGAGTTTTGGCAGGTTGAAGTGTTCTGCAAGGGTTTGTCCCATATCTGCAAAGGTTTCGCGCCCCCCCAAATCCACAGGCTTAACACCTGGGCCAGATACCAGAAGCGGAACATGTTCGCGGGTATGGTCAGAACCAGGCCAGGTTGGATCGCAGCCATGGTCAGCGGTCATCACCAACAGATCACCGGTCTGCAACTTTTCCATCAATTCAGGCAAACGTGCATCAAACTCTTCCAACCCTGCCGCGTAGCCTGCTGCATCACGGCGGTGTCCCCAAGAGGAATCAAAATCAACAAAGTTAGTAAATACCAGCGTGTTGTCACCGGCACGCTCCACCTCTTCCAGCGTTGTATCAAACAGCGCATTCAGACCGGTAGCTTTCACCTTGCGGGTAATTCCCTGATGGGCGAAGATATCGGCAATCTTGCCAACACTCACAACATCGCCACCGGCTTCTGCCAAATGATCCAGCAGTGTTGGTGCCGGCGGCAGTACAGAGAAGTCACGACGATTACCGGTACGGACAAAATCATCCGGGCCAGTACCGATAAATGGACGGGCAATCACACGACCAATATTGTATTCATCCAGCAGCTTGCGGGAAATTTCGCAAAGCTTATAAAGCTTTTCTAGGCCGAACGTTTCTTCGTGGCAGGCAATCTGGAACACACTATCAGCGGAAGTGTAAAAAATTGGCTTGCCGGTGCGCATGTGCTCTTCGCCCAGCTCTTCCAGAATCACTGTGCCGGAGGAGTGGCAATTCCCCAGATAACCGGGCAGATCAGCTTCTTCTACCAGCTTATCGAGCAGCTCCTGAGGGAAGCTGTTTTCATGTTCATGGAAGTAGCCCCAGTCAAACAGAACCGGAACGCCAGCCATTTCCCAATGACCACTGGGAGTGTCTTTACCGCTGGAGATTTCGGCAGCATAGGAATAAGCGCCAGCTGTAGCTGGCGCTTCAGCCATGCCCTGAGCCCATGCACCTGTGGAGTTTTTATGGGCGTGAAGAAGCCCAAGGCTGGTGAGGTTTGGCAGCTTCAGCGGGCCATTGCGATCAATATTTCCACGGCCTTCTGCACATTCCTGCGCAATATGCCCCAAAGTATCCGCGCCGGTATCGCCAAATTTTTCAGCATCAGCTGCGGCACCGATACCGAACGAATCCAGTACCAGAACAATTGCTCTTGGCATCTTTATTCTCCTGTAATGCGCTCATATACAGTAGGCAGTGTTTCTGGGCGCTTATCACTCAGAATCACAGCTTCACGAACCATGCGTGCTGCTTCTTCCCATGCAGCCTCAGAGCCTGCATGGACCACAACCAGAGCCTCGCCCTCTGCAATGTCCTGCCCCAGAGCGCATACTCCTGTTAAACCTACGCTGTAATCCAGCTTATCGGTTGGCGTACGACGGCCACCGCCCATTGCCACAACAGCCAGCCCCATTTGACGGGCATCAACTTCAGCAACATAGCCAGATTTTTCAGCCATAACAGGTTTAATCACATTGGCTTTTGGAAGGTAATGGTCATAACGCTGAACAAAATCTTCCGGACCACCCAGGCCAGCAACCATACGCCCAAAGACATTTGCCGCACGGCCGTCGTCCAGGCAGGCCATCAGCTTGTTGCGAGCCATATCCAGATCTGGTGCCAGATTAGAAGACACCAGCAGCTCTGCACCCAGAGCCATTGTCACTTCCAGCAGGCGTGGGGTACGGTGTTCGCCGGTCAGGAAGCGTACTGCTTCCGCAACTTCCACAGCGTTACCCGCACTGGATGCCAGACACTGACTCATATCGGTCAGCAGAACGGTAGTTTTTACACCAGCGCCTGTCGCCACTTTAGCAATGCTTTCCGCCAGCTCGCGGGACGCTTCGTAGGTTGGCATAAATGCACCGCTGCCAACCTTCACGTCCATAACCAGAGAGTCCAGACCTTCAGCCAGCTTCTTAGCCAGAATTGAGGCAGTGATCAGGTCGATGGATTCTACGGTCGCAGTCACATCACGGATACCGTAAATGCGCTTGTCTGCCGGAGCCAGTTCACCGGTCTGGCTGACGATAGCGACGCCAGTTTCTTTAACAACCTTGCGGAACTGGGTTTCATCAACGGAGGTCTGGTAACCGGGAATACTGTCCAGTTTGTCCAGCGTACCACCGGTATGACCCAGGCCACGGCCAGAGATCATGGGGACATAGCCACCACAGGCTGCCAGCATGGGGCCAAGCATCAGGCTAACAACGTCGCCTACACCTCCGGTAGAATGTTTATCAACGACAGGGCCTTTCAGACCTTCGCTTTCCCAGCTCATAACGATGCCGGAATCACGCATGGCTTTGGTCAGGGCGATACGCTCGTCCATTTCCATACCCTGGAAATAGATAGCCATCGCCAGTGCACCCACCTGCCCTTCGGACACAGTGTTATTGGTGACACCTTGAATAAATGCACTGATGTCGGCTTCTGAGAGCTTATGACCTTCCCGCTTCTGACGAATGACTTCCTGAGGAAGAAACATATCAATAGCCTCCGTTATCAACGTGGCCGTCGTTCAGTCCCAGAGTGTTCAGCAGGTTGGGCAGCAGGCTGCTGGCACCAAAGCGGTAGTGGTTGGAGTTGATCCAGTCAGCGCCCAGAATGTCAGCAGCGATGTCCAGATGCTCTTTAGCGTCTTCAGCAGTGCGCACACCACCGGCTGGCTTAAAGCCAACATCTTTGCCGCTTTCCTTGATAGCCGTCAGCATGATGCGGGCCGCTTCAGGAGTCGCGTTCACTGGCACTTTACCGGTGGATGTCTTGATGAAGTCAGCACCAGCATTGATGGAAATATCGCTGGCTTTACGGATCAGAGCCGGGTCTTTCAGCTCACCGGTTTCGATGATTACTTTCAGCTTAACACCGTGAGTACAGGCTTCCCTGGATGCCTTCACCAGATCAAAACCAATTTTCTCATCACCTTCCATCAGTGCACGATATGGAAACACAACATCCACTTCGTCAGCACCCATGGCAACAGCTTCTGCAGTCTCACGACGAGCCAGTTCCACATCGGCTTTACCGGCTGGGAAGTTGGTGACAGTGGCAACCTTAACGTTGGGCAGGCCGATTTCTTTCAGGGTTTTCTGGGCGATGCCAACAAACTTGGGGTAAACGCACACTGCGGCGGTGTGACCAGCGGGGGTTTTGGAAGATTTGCACAAAGCGACAATACGTTCAACAGTGTCGTCTTCGTTCAGGGAGGTGTTATCCATCAGCTGCAGAGCGAGCTTGCTGGAAGTATTGAGATCAGACATTACAACTTCTCTCCTGTTAACCAGTCCGCAGGCAAAAACGGGCGGCGCTGGTTGAAAAGGTAAAACCGGCCGAGCTCTTCCAATTCCTTTAGAAGACGCTCATCCGGTTTTTATGGTGCTCTGCCGTCTCTAAAGAAGAAAAAGAGCACCGCGCTGTAAACAGTATTTTGAGTACAGCGTATTATAGCGCCAAGAACAGACCGGCGATGGCAGCACTCATCAGGTTAGACAGAGAGCCAGCCAGAACAGCTTTGATACCCATGCGGGCAATGTCGCTGCGACGCTCAGGAGCCATGCTGCCCAGACCACCCAGCAGGATAGCGATAGAGGACAGGTTGGCAAATCCGCACAGCGCAAAAGTGATTACTGCCTGAGAGTGAGCGGACAGCGATTCTTTGATGCTGACGAAATCGATGTAAGCAACGAATTCGTTCAGTACGATCTTCTGACCGATCAGACTACCCGCCTGCAGCATTTCAGATGTCGGGATACCCAGCGCCAGAGCGATTGGGGAGAACAGGTAACCCAGGATCATCTGCAAAGACAGATCAGCGTGACCAAACCAGCCTCCAATGCCGCCCAGCATACCATTAACCATGGCGATCAGAGCGATAAAGGCCAGCAGCATGGCGCCTACGTTAGCCGCCAGGCCCAGACCGGAAGATGCACCTTGTGCAGCAGCATCCAGAACGTTAGCTGGCTTTTCGTCAGCATCCGCATCCATCTGCGCTTGCCTCTTGTCAGAAGTCTCTTCGGTTTCAGGCTTCATAATCTTGGCCATCAGCAGGCCACCGGGAGCAGCCATGAAGCTCGCAGCAACCAGATACTTCAGTTCAACACCCATGCTGGCGTAACCAGCCATAACGGAGCCGGCAACGGAAGCCAGACCACCCACCATAACGGCGAACAGTTCAGATTGGCTCATGTGCTTGATGAAAGGACGTACAACCAGAGGCGCTTCAGTCTGGCCTACGAATACGTTTGCGGTAGCAGACAGAGTTTCAGTACGGCTGGTGCCCAGCACTTTCTGCAGGGCACCGCCCAGAATCTTGATAACAAACTGCATGATGCCCAGATGGTAAAGAACGGCAACAAATGCAGAGAAGAAGATGATGATAGGCAGTACGTGGAACGCGAATATGAAACCACCAGCAGTCGCAGGGCTACCCAGGTGCCCCAGCAGGAAGCCGATACCTTCATTGGTGTAGTTAATAACGTTTTGTACACCACTTACGATAGCGCTCAGAACGGTTTGACCAACAGAGGTAGCAAGAACGAATGCGCCAAGACCGGCTTGAATGGCAAATGCGCCACCAACAGTGCGCCAGTTAATTGCCTTGCGGTTGTCGGACAGCAAAACTGCCAGTGCCAACAGACAGAGAATACCAAAAATACTAAAGCCGATCTGGGCCATAAACCACCCCTGGGTCCTTACAAACCCAATAATTGAATATCATGAATCTCATAGCCGTGTTGGGAGCAGAAGCTTATGCGCCCACAGGCACACGACAGCGGTCAACAATTGACCAAATCTGTACAAGATTCACACACAAAAACTTGGCGCTCATTGTCCACAAACAAATACGAACAACCTTTGATTTGCATCAATCACATGGCTTTTAAAGGGAACTAGGATTTAAGGTTTTTTACTTATTTTTTTTGGAAAAAAAAACCTCACAACATGGGTTGTGAGGTTACAAATATCAGGTATCGCTCGCTCGTTCTGCTCTAACAGATGACCATGATCGAAACAGGGTCACTCTGTTGACACTGGATTCACCCAAATCCGAAAGTGCCATAACAAGCAGAAGAAATTGCCGCCCTGTGCAGCAACGGGGCACATATTAGAGATTTGCCTTGATGAAAAAAAACGCTTTATTTTGTCAGTGCATTCACTTTTTTTGACAGTTGACTTACATCTAATGATTCAGACAGAGACACTGCAGATTGTTCAAATGGTTGCCCACTTCGGTAACTTCACCATTGCCGCCAGGCATCTGCATAAAGTTCCATCCGCCATCAGTTACACCATTCGCAAAGTGGAAGATGAACTTGGTGTTCAGCTCTTCATCAGAGACAGCCGCCGGGTAGAACTAACCCCTGCCGGTGAACACTTTGTTGAACAGGGCCGTAAAATTCTTGGAGATCTGGCTGAGCTGGCCTGCACAACCACTCAGATTGCCACAGGAGTCGAGGCAGAGCTGTACATCGCTCTGGACAACGTCATCAATCAGGGGGCCATTCAACCTCTTATCGACGAGTTCAAAAATCAGTTCCCAGATACTCGCCTGCATATCATCAGCGAAGTCTACATGGGCGGCTGGGACGCTCTCTTCCACAATCGGTGCCAACTGGTGATTGGAGCACCGGTGACAATTCCGGAAGAAGTGAGTGCAAGCTCTAAGTTTGATTCTCGGGCAATGGGACCGCTTGAGTGGCAGCTTGTGATGTCTCCCGATCACCCTCTGGCTGATAATACAGATGCACCACTGTCAGCCAGAGACTTTGCAGGGTACACGACCATTGTTGTTGGTGACTCTGCCCGAGTTCTACACCACGGTGGCGACAGCCTTGCCAAATTCGGCAGGGTGCTTGTCGTCCCCAACTTTCGTCAAGCCATGTACAGCGCAGCGAAAGGCATCGGCGTGACTATGGTACCGACTCACTTTGCAGAGCATTTTTTAAGGCAGGGTGAACTGATCACTCGTCCGGCACCTGAGCTGGAATATAACCGTAAATGCCTGATGGCCTGGAACAAGGAAAACATGGGTGCAGGATTGAAGTGGTGCCTGAAATGGCTGGGTAAAGAAAAGAAACTGACCAAACACTGGCTCAGATATCGGGAGGGTATGGGAATGATTGACATCTCTTAACAACACCCTCCCCTGCAAGGGGAGGGTAAAACGCTTCTTAGCTATTCAGCAAAATGCGCGCAGCATCCACAACAATATTCACCGCATGAGATTCGGTTCTTGCCATCAACTGTGCATCAGGAATTTCCTGCTGGGTGCGATTAACAATAACACCCGCCACACAGCCGGCACGCAAGCCCAAAGCTGCACACATAGTCAGCAGGGTTGCGGATTCCATTTCATAGTTGAGCACACCCAGGTTCTGCCATTCATTCATGGAGCCCTGATACTTACGAATGACATAACCACGCAAAGTGTCGTAGCGTTCCTGCCCAGGGTAGAAGGTATCGGACGACGCAGTAATACCAGTGCGATAGGTCACACCTCGATCACGCGATGCCATTACCATGGCATTGGCACATTCAAAGTCGGCAACAGCTGGGTACTCCAGTGGTGCAAAGTGCTGGCTGGCACCGTCCAGGCGTACAGAGCCGGTGGTCACGATGACACTGCCAACATCAATATCTTCCTGAATCGCACCAGTGGTGCCGACACGCAGGAAGGTACGAATACCCAGCTGGGCCAGTTCTTCAACCGCAATAGATGTGGAAGGGCCACCGATACCGGTGGAACAGACGATGACGGCGTTATCACCAATATAGGCACGCCAGATGGTATATTCCCGATGGCTGCACAGATGCTCTGCACGATCCATAAGCTCAGCAATTTTCTTAACGCGCTCAGGATCACCGGGAACAATAGCCAGCTCTGCGCCCTGCAGGTCTGCCTTTACTAAACCAAGATGAAAAACATCAGACATGGAGTACTCCTTCGCCTCTTCTGACGTATGAATTTCACGTAATGATAAGCTATAAGTACCCGTACCATTACTTTCGCATAGTCTGGCGGCGTCATCATTATGCGAAAGCAATGGTCCGGGCACTTAAGTGCCGAAATTGAACAAGAAGAGAAAATCAAAATAATAAAGCTGGCATATTTAACACCAGCTTTATCAGGAACGGAAAGAAATCAAATCACCTGAAAACAGGTTTAGATAACTTCAATGTTCTCAGCCTGAGGACCTTTCTGGCCTTGAGTAACGTTGAACTTCACACGCTGGCCTTCAACCAGTGTACGAAAGCCACTGCCAACAATAGCGCGAAAATGAGCAAAAACGTCAGGTCCGTTATCCTGCTCAATGAAGCCATAACCCTTGGATTCGTTAAACCACTTTACGGTTCCGGTAGTCTCAGACTCAGCCATCTCTATTACCCTGTTTTCCTATAACAGTTTTGATTTATTCAGCAATTGTATGGTCAGACCATACAATTGCCCGTTTAAAGTCTTTATTGCTTATTTTCTCACTTATAAAACAGGACGAAGCGCGGATACTGAGATCATCTAACCATCGCAATGCATATAAGCTCACTAAGCCAGTAATGATTATATACAGTATCAATCCACTGGCAACGGAATTTTTATAACCGTTCTCCCAGACAAAACCTTTACACCAGTGCTTTAAAGAATTTGATTTACAACATTTTCTACATAGAGCCTTATCCGTAAAATAACAGAATTTGGCTACAAAACGACCTCCACCGGTTTCACATCCGGACACGAAGGAAGAGTACACTATGTCATCCGCAGTACAGCAGCGCGTTGCATCCATCCGGAACTATCTCCACGAGCACAATCTGGATGCCTTTATCCTGCCAACCGCCGACCCGCATCTGGGCGAATATCAGGCCACTGACGTTCTGCGCGTCAACTGGCTCAGCGGTTTTCATGGTGAAAACTGCATCGTGGTGATCAGCCGAGAAAAAGCTGGCATCTTCGTTGATGGCCGCTTTACTGTTTCTGTAAAGCAGGAAGTGCCTGCTGACGTTTTCGATTACATGGACATCGACAACGATTGCCACCTGAACTGGATCATGGAGCAACTGCCTGCCGCTGGTCGTGTAGGTGTTGACGCCTCCCTATTCAACATCGGCTGGTACAAAAATGCCGAAGCCGTATTGGCCAAGCAGAACCACGAACTGGTTTCCCTGCCAGAAAACCCTGCAGACCTGTTCTGGGAAGATCGCCCGGCAGCACCAGATGCCGCTATCGAACTGTTCCACAGCGCTGGCGAAAACAGCACCGAAAAACGCCAGAAACTGGCCACTCAAATGCAGGCTGAAGGACTGTCTGGCATGGTCCTGACCCAGCCTGAAGATACCAACTGGCTGGTCAACATCCGTGGCGCCGATATCCCTTACGTGCGCACCACCCTGAGCTTCGGCAGATAGCAAAACGACGGCACACTGGAACTGTTTATCGATACCGCCCGTCTCCCAGAAGGCTTTGCCGAGTGGGCTGGAGAGGGAGTAAATACTTACAACATCGCACAGATGTCTGATGTTCTGCCCAGGCTCATCAGTAGCGAAAGCACAGTGTATCTGGCTCCTGGCGAAACCAACGCCTGGCTGTACAACCTGGTGAGCGATGCTGGCGCCAGGATTATTGAAGGCCGTAACCTCTGTGCCCTGCACCGCGTTTGCAAGAACGAAGTGGAACTGGAAGGTATGCGCGGCGCCCACATTCAGGATGGCATCGCCGTCACTCGTTTCCTGGCCTGGGTTGATCGTGAAGTGGAAGCAGGTAATCCCCACAACGAAGAAACCTTCGCCCAGAAGCTACTGGAATACCGTGAAGGTGTAGAAGGCTTCCTCGCACCTTCCTTCGGCAGCATCTCCGCCTTTGGCCCTAACGCAGCCATGTGCCACTACCACCACGATCCAGAAAACTGTCGATCACTGGGGCAGGATGGCATGTACCTGATCGACAGCGGCGGCCACTACAACAACGGCGGCACCATCTGTGGTACAACCGACATCACCCGTACTGTAAAAGTGGGCGATGCATCCGACCACGAACGCCACATGTTCACACTGGTTATGAAAGGTCACATTGCTGTGGATCAGGCCCGCTTCCTACCCGGCAACCGTGGCGAACAGATTGATATGCTGGCCCGTCAGCCCCTGTGGCAGGAAGGCTACAACTTCGACCACGGCACCGGCCACGGTATCGGACACTGTCTGTCTGTTCACGAATTCCCAACCCGCATTCGTACTGGCGCCGGGGAAGGCGGTGTAATAGAGGAAGGCATGTGCATGAGTAACGAGCCGGGCTACTATCTGGAAGACGGATTTGGTATTCGTCTGGAAAACATTATTGCTGCACGTAAAGCAGACCTGCCGGGCGACCGTGAAATGCTGGAGTTTGAAGTCATCACTTTTGTACCTTTCGACACCCGCCTGCTGGAAGTGGAAATCCTGACCGATGCTGAAAAGCAGTGGCTGAACAACTACCACAGTGCCTGTTTCGAGAAAATTGCTCCTGCACTGAATGACGAAGATCGCGCATGGCTGGAGAACGCAACGCGCCCTATCGCTTGATAGCTGCTGGCATCATTCAAATAAGGTTCGCACTGTGCGGGCCTTATTTTCTCTCGCTATCATGTGCTCGCCTGTCGTAGTCAGCTCTTCGGTTTCTTAACGCCCTCTAACGAGCTGGGTAAAAAAGACCTCCATTTTAATATAAAACACTTCTCCATCGGCTTGTTCATTGTTTCTGAAAAATTCATGAAACTCAGCTAACCCCTCATACTCTGCGTATATCTCAGACCTGTTGATTCGGATCCTCTCTTGATCTATCTGCCTGTTGGAAAGTTGAACGACGGCGACACATTGGTTATCACGTTTCCGGATTAACCGCACATTAATATATCCACCCTTGGGTAAAGAAGTGCCCCTACTATTATCGAAGTCAAAATATATCAGCCCTTCCTTAATAATAATCTCTACTTGTAGATCTTCACTACACACCTTGTTGCAGTTGAGCAATGTAGTAGAAATCCAGTTACCAGCCTCATGCCCTTCTTGTGCAGTAAAGCGGGGGGATTTGAAAATTTCATCGGGAATATTTTTCACTTGCTCTTGCAAAACCTCCTCTGCCTGTGATCGCAGGCGACTATATAAATGCTGCGATACATCACACAGAGTTGTTCGTGCACCTTCTGCAACCGGAAGGTTGTTAATGGCCCTCTGATCCCTGAAACTCTGTATTGGATGAGCTTCCTCCCTGCAATATGGGCAACGATTTTTGGCTTTTACCAGACAGTTTTTACAGTAAACCTGCTGACAACAACTCGTCTGAACCGGGTTTACAAAAAGTCGCATACATAGATCGCACTGTAACTTCTGTGGTACAGGAATCGCTATGGGAATCCGCATTTCGGGAACAATAACCGTAAGATACTCCACGTCAGGCTGGATCTCGCCTTGCGGCGGTCTCCGAAGCTGTACATTTGTTGCTACGGTCTGGCACTGATTTTCAGGCAAATCATCATTCGGTTTCCCGGATTCCACTGTATCAGGGCTTACATCGACATCAGGTAAATCATCATTCACCCCCCCGATCTCCACTTCATCAGGGTTTACATCCACATGCAATGCAGCGGCCTGGCATGGGGCTGGAATAGTGGCAGGCTGGCGTTCTTTATCAGGGTCTTCATCACCTTGTCCAAAACAGCTGGCATACAAACTGCGAATACCTGCCCCCAGAAAACTAAACGCTCCCGAACTACCCGATGCCTGTCCTTTATCAGAATTCGTTTCTTCACTGTTTTGAGAAGTTCTCCCACTCCCTCCGCTCCCTCCACCGGCCAGTAACATAAAAGGAATGTGCCCGCTGGAAACATCGACCTGCCTGGACATAGGTAATGACAAAAAGGCTTGTAGATTATTAGCAGATAAGGGCAGGGCGGAGTGGTAACAACTACCGGCCATGGCGGCTGCACTTGTAAAAAGTAATACGTACAGCAGACACTGGGGCAGTGACGCAGAGACCAAAACAACTATATCGCCACGAAACTTAGAATGAATAACTAATTTATTGTTTTGTTTCATAATCCGTGACGAACTATAGCATATTGTCATTTGTAGTACTTCGTGTCACCAGGTTCGCGACACAGTCTGGATGACAAACTGCGATACTGCCATCAGGTTCAACCTAAAGACTAAGCAAGCCACAAAAAGCTGATTTAAGTACCCGGACCATCGACGTATACTGACCAACCATTACCTTACAAACACAATAACAAAGGTAACCTATGCTCTACATCTCCAGCATTATCGGAAAAGGCCGTGGTGTATTAACCAGCAAGAAGATTGAAAGGGACACCGTTATCGAGCGTTGCCCGATAATTATTCTGCCGCCAGACGATGTAGCTAACCTGCGCAAAACCGAGCTGAACAATTATTATTTCTGCTGGGGAAGTAAACAGGAAAGTGCAGCTATCGCTTTGGGCATGGGTTCTATTTATAACCACTCTTACACGCCCAATGCCTTGTATCGTCCGTGTCAGGATGAACAGGTTCTGGAAATTGTCGCGATCAAGAAAATCCTGCCCAATGATGAAATCACTATCAATTACAACGGCAGCCCGAATGATCAATCGCCATTATGGCAGGGTGAAGGGGAAGAGAATCAGATTGAGTGGCAGAAGTGAATGAAGCAAAAAAGGCTCCTTCCCTTGCTAGAGGAGGAGCCTTTTTAATGAGCGAAGCTTAGGCAGCTTCGTCTGTCACGGAAGGTTCCGGAGTACGAATCAGGTAGTCAAACGCACCCAGAGAGGCACCGGCACCGCTGCCCATCGCGATAATGATTTGCTTGTACGGTGCGGTAGTTACATCACCGGCTGCGAACACACCAGGTACTGAGGTCTGACCACGTTCGTCGACAATAATCTCGCCACGGGGAGACAGTTCAACAACGCCCTTCAACCATTCGGTGTTAGGTACCAAACCGATCTGAACAAAGATGCCTTCCAGCTCAATATTCACCAGCTCATCGGTTTCACGGTTTTTGTAAACCAGACCTGTCACTTTCTCGCCATTGCCCTGCACTTCTGTTGTTAAGGCATTGGTAATGATCTCTACATTGGGCAGAGAGCGCAGTTTCTTCTGCAGTACCTCATCAGCACGGAGCTTGGTATCAAATTCCAGCAGTGTCACTTTGGCAACGATACCTGCCAGATCAATAGCTGCTTCCACGCCGGAGTTACCGCCACCAATTACTGCCACTCGCTTACCTTTGAACAGTGGGCCATCACAGTGTGGGCAGTAGGCGACACCTTTGCCACGATATTCCTGCTCACCAGGAACATTCATTTCTCTCCAGCGGGCACCGGTAGACAGTATCACTGAGCGACTGGAAACTGTTGCGCCGTTTTCCAGTTCCACATCAATCAGGCCACCCACCTCTGTTGCAGGCTTGAGCACTTTGGCCATCTGACCGGTCATAATATCCACGTCGTAATCTTTAACGTGCTGCTCAAGGTTGGCGACCAGCTTGGGGCCTTCCGTTTCTTTTACGGAGATAAAGTTTTCGATGGCCATGGTGTCCATCACCTGACCACCAAAGCGGTCTGCCACCAAACCTGTCCGAATGCCTTTACGGGCAGAGTAAACCGCTGCCGCTGCACCGGATGGGCCACCACCGACAATCAGAGTATCGAACGAGGCTTTGCTGTTAATGGTTTCCGCTTCCCGCTTGCCTGCGTTCTTATCAATCTTCTTTACAATATCTTTCAGACTGATACGCCCCTGGGCAAAGCTTTCTCCATTCAGGAATACGGAGGGCACAGCCATCACTTTACGCTCGTCCACTTCATCCTGGAACAGCGCGCCATCAATCATGGTGTGACGGATTTTCGGGTTCAGTGCCGCCAGCAGGTTCAGTGCCTGTACAACTTCAGGGCAGTTCTGGCAGGACAGAGAAATATAAGTTTCAAAGTTCAGCTCACTGTCCAGCCCTTTCACCTGTTCCATCAGCTCGGCTTCCAGCTTCGGGTCATGGCCACCGGTATGGAGCAGAGCCAGTATCAGGGAGTTAAATTCGTGCCCCATGGGCACACCGGCAAAATGAATACCGGCTGATTCGCCTTGCCTGCGAATAGCGATAGACGGAACACGTGCATTGGCAGTGTCACCGGCAACGACTGTAATGTTGTCGCTTAGTTCCGCCAGTTCATGTGCAAGGGTCTTTAATTCTTTGGACTTTGCAGAAACCTCAGCGGATAAAGAATCATCAACAAACGCAACAATCTCAACTGTGCGGCTAATGTTCTGAAAGTAAGTTGACAGTTGTTGTTTAAGACTTGCGTCCAGCATGATGCTCTCCACTACTCCTGTAAAAAATTGTACGACAGGAAATATAATAATAAGGGTAAAAATCCCAGAGCTTTGCTTGCTGCCACAAAGCCCCGGGGTATTGCAGATTAAAACTTAGATCTTACCAACCAGGTCCAGAGAAGGAGCCAGAGTTTCTTCACCTGGCTGCCATGCTGCTGGGCAAACTTCACCGTCGTGCTCAGCTACGTACTGTGCAGCCTGGATCTTGCGGATCAGCTCTTTAGCGGAGCGGCCAATGCCCAGATCGTTGGTTTCTACAACCTTGATAACGCCTTCTGGGTTCATAACGAAGGTGCCGCGCAGTGCCAGGCCATCTTCTTCAATCATTACTTCAAAGTTACGAGTGATAGCACCTGTTGGATCGCCGATCATTGGGAACTTGATCTTGCTGATAGTGTCGGAGCTGTCGTGCCATGCTTTGTGAGTGAAGTGAGTGTCGGTGGACACGGAGTACACTTCAACGCCCATAGCCTGCAGCTTCTCGTAGTGATCAGCCAGATCGCCCAGCTCAGTTGGGCAAACGAAGGTGAAGTCGGCTGGGTAAAAGAATACAACAGACCACTTACCCTTCAGATCTTCTTCAGTTACAGAGATGAAGTCACCGTTGTGAAAAGCGGTAGCGGAGAATGGCTTGATTTCTTGGTTTACCAGAGACATTTAACTTTCCTCGTTAGGGTCTAAATAACTACTTGCCTTGTGTTCGAGATAAATCTTATGTCGGGAACAAAGTTTAAAGAAATGAATTGCACTTATTACGCCGATAGCAAAACCCTATATGGCACGTATGAACCAAATAAACCGGGCGGCATATGCCGCCCTGCCGTTCTATACGTGCTATACGTGCTATACGCCACAGGCGTTATGAGCAGGTAATGTTGCCTTCAGAGAGCTGACCAGAGAGCCTGTACTCTGCAGCAGGCGATAGCGATTATAGGCCAGATCATAGCGGGCATTGAGCTCACTCTGGCGAGCAGAGAAGTATTCGTTCTGGCTATCCAGCAAATCCAGCAGGGTGCGGGAGCCAATCATAAACTGCTTATCGTACAGATCACGGGAACGGCTGGCCTGTTTTACGTGTTCAGCCAGTGGCGACAAACGCTTCTCCCCAAACTCTACGGCAATCCAGGCAAAGCGTACCTCCTCTTCCACCTGACGCTGGGCACGGTTTTTGATTTCAATAGCTTCGTTCATCAAACGGCTGGTTTGCTCCCTGCGGGCCTTATCAGCTCCGCCGTTAAACAGGTTGTAGGTCATATTGAGTTTTGCGGTGTGGGTATAGTTGTCGTCTTTACCGCCGTTGGCATCGCTGTTCCAGTCTGCTCCCACTTCCAATTCAAAGCGAGGCATAAAGGCGCTCTTGGAAGCATCGTATTGAGCTTCTGCTGCTTGAATGTCTGCCGCCGCCAGACGCAATACCGGATGATTGCTGTTAGCTTGTGAAAGCGCAGCCTCCAGACTCACCGGCAAGGACGCAGGGACTTCGGGCATAATGAACGACTTGGGCAGGTTACCCACAACTCGCTGATACTGGGTTTTTGCATCCCGCAGCACAGATTCCGCACTGATCTCATTGGCTTTGGCCAGCACCAGACGGCCTTCTGCCTGAGCCACATCCGCTTCATTGCTTCGGCCTTTGGCACCTTGTTTGCGAATCAGCTCAACCACCCGCTCGTGCTCGCTGACATTCTCTTTCGCCAGAGCCACGACGGTTTCCTGACGCAGCACATTGATATAGGTTTGGGATACCGACAGGGCGACATCCTCCGCTGCCGAGCACACATCGTGGAATGCTGAGGCCTGCCGGGCTGTCTGGCGGGCCACTTCGCTGTCTACTGCAAAGCCATCAAACAACATCTGCCGTGCGACGATGGAGGCGTCCCGGCGGGTACGGTTTTTGTCCTTCCCCCCTGTTTGCCCGCGCTGTTCATAAAGGCCGATAGTTGTGCTGTTACGGGTATTTTCATAGCCAACCCCGCCTCGAAAATCGACAGTTGGCAGATAACCCGCCCTGGCCTGCTTTACTTCAAAGTGCCGGGCGTCAGCCTCAGCCGTGCGAATAAGAATGTCTGGATTCGTCGCCAGTGCTTCGTTTACAGAGTCCAGCAGAGAACCGGCCTGCAGTGTGGTGGAAAGAAGCAGCAGCCCAATCCCCGAGAGCTTGAGTGTGTTGAGAGACATCCTGTACCTACCCTGTTCTATTTATTTAATGTGCGTTTATTGTTGATTCGAATTATCTGACCTCGCCAGCGGGCATGATCAGACAATAATCTGCCCATTGGCGATGAGCTGCATCAGGACATCATCTGTGTCCGAGCCATGATTATCCCAATCACTTACACCAGTGAGTTTTACTTTCAGTGTTTGCTCTGTGCCATTATCAAACACCAGTGTTGTTGTATTCGCACCAGTATCAACCTGTGCTGACATTCCCCCAGCCTTTAGGGCAGCTAAAAGGCCAGCTTCATCTACATCATTCAAGTTAGGCAGGCCATTAACTTCCTCGTAAATCTGACTGTCAGTCAGTTCAATGAGGTTAGAGATATCCAGAAAATCTCTACCATCAGCATCCAGGCCTGCAACAGTAAAGTCTGTTATTTCATCAAGCTGTGCCGTACCTGAAACAATCAGATCAGAAAGATTAAACTGGAACGTATCGTTACCACTTCCTCCCGTCAGGACATCATCCCCCTGCCCACCAATCAGCACATCACTACCAGCCCCAGATACCAGAAGATCATTACCATCTGTTCCGATAACCAGATCATCTGCCGACATATCGTAATTAACATCAGGGTTGAAACTGACCAGTTTGGTATTACTGGTGAGAGTACCGACATCAACAACGGCATATGAGATCTCGCGAGGATTAGTTCCCAAGGGGTTGAGATTACCAATCCCAACACTGTTGAGGAGTTGCTTGTAAACAGACAGCTCTGCATCACCGGAGAAATGAATGGCACTGTTTTTATTATCATATTCAACATGAATGCCATTTGAGCTTGCCAGATTCTTTGCCGTGTTATCCAGCAGGAGCAGGTCTCCTTTCTGGGCAAGACGAATAGCCACGGTGGCCTCGGCAATAATATTGCCATCATCTGTAATTTCTAATTTCGATGCTAACGGTGATGTACTGTAGCCTTGAATCGATACTCTGAACACAAAGTCTTCAAGGTCCCAGTCCGGCCTATCTGTAGTCAGCAAGTCTTCAAAGCCAATAATCAACTCACTGTCATCACCATTATTTATACCAGAGCGAACGTGCGTTGCTCCATCTGTAGCCAGGTTTGAGTAGGATGCATGAACCACCGGAGCAGTTAAAACAACACCATTGCCCTGAGGATTCAGCTCCGTGCCAGATGCGTAGTACACCAGCTTTACATCTGTGTCTGAAGTCACAGCCAGCTCCGCCTTTAGAGTCCCGGCATGGGCCGATTTTTCAAAGCGGACAAAGCCAATACCCTGATCGACTTTCTTAAGATAAGGGCTATCTGCTGTATTGTTTAAACCATTCTGGACAAGGAAGAAGCCAATTTCGCCCTCGGACAAGTTCGGAATAACCAGCTTTTGTTCTTCTTTGGCAAAATTGGAGTCATACCAGATAGGTGTGGTTTGGGTAATGCGATCATTATTGTCTCCATCCACAACATACCAACCGATCACATTCGAGAAACCTGCACTCTCACTGATGAATTGTGCCGTCATCTGGCTGGGGCCTGAGAGAGAAAGCTGTGAAGGGGAGACTCCATTTGCATGCTGTGCACCTGAAGTAGGGGAGCTTGGATAGGAAGGGCCAGTAAACATTTTATCCGTAGCCGGGCTAACTACCACCGCTCCGTCTGCCCCAGATACAACAGGAGGATCATTGACAGGAGTCACATCCAAAGTAACGGTGGCATCATCGAAGCTGCCGCTATTGCCATCACTTACAGTATAAGTAAACGTCAGTGAACCTGATGGGTCAGTTCCATCGTGCTGGAATGAAAATGATCCGTCATTGCTCACCGTCAACAGCCCTTGCTCAATATCAACAATAGCTTTATCACTGGTATCAAATACAAGATTAATGCCGTTGATCGCAGTAATAGAGAGCGTTTCACCATCACCATCGGTGTCACGACCATCACCCGTATCGTCATTGACAAGATGACCTGTCAACAGTGCGCCTTCGAGAAGGGTGTACTGATTGTCACTCGCTTCTGGCAAGTCTGGTTCTGATACAACCTTAATTGTGACGATTGCAGTATCTGTATGGCCATCCGCATCGGACAACGTGTAGGTAAACGACTCTGTACCAAAGAAGTCTGGATCGGGGGTAAAGAGGTAAGAACCATCGGCCGCAATAAGCAGTGCACCGTTACCGGTGTCTATGGGGTTGAGCGCATTCACCGGCTGCCCGTTCACGTGGGTAACCGCCAGGCCGGCAACAGCTGCAAAGTTGCCAAGAACATCGGAGTGACTCAGCGCCTCACTGTATAAGCGGAACTCACTCACATGCCCCTTGAAAGGCGCCACAACAATGTTTGCGGGGTTACCACTGCCATCAACGGCCAATGGTTCCCCATTGATAAAGATGGGGTCATCGGTTGCCGTGTCAACATCATACGCTCCCCCAAGGCCAGCATCATCACCACCTGTCCAGTCCCGAAGGTTTGCCGGTGTTGCGTCCTGTGCGACCAGTGAGCCATTCACATATAAGCGCAACTCCCCTGGTGACCCATTCGGGCCGAAGTCAGCCACGGCAGTGAGTTGTACAAACTCTGTCGTTGGATCGATACCCAGTTCAGCCAGGTCGTAAGATAATGCGACCTGAGTACTGACAGGAGGAGTGGTGTCCTCTACGACGAAGTACAGCTTAGTGCCCTGCAGGAGAATCGCAGTCCCGTCTGCCGCTCCTCCAGTTTCATACAAAAACATATACTGATCGGCTGGAACAGATCCATCCGCTTTAAACCAGACTTCCAGAGTGGCATCACCCTGCGTGGGGTCCGTCGACATATCATGGGGAGATTGCGCTTTCGCTGATGAGCTGCTCCCATCAAACCGGTAGGCGTGATTAATACCCTCAAACTTAGAGGTGACTGCCTCCCGGGTCACCCCGACTAAATCCCAGTCCATGTCACCCGATTTGGCGGTTCCTGAACCGGTATTTTCCCACTGGCTATTGCCATCGGTGTCATCCTGCACACGATACTCAAGTATCGCTCCCGCTTTTACCTGGCCTGCCGATGGATGGGTATCGCTGTCTGCCGTGCCATCCGTCACAATATTTCCGGATACAGAACCATCCTCCTGTACCGTGTAGCTATTGTTGGTAGCAATGATTTGTGCACCGGTCACTTCGACAGTAATGGGAATGCTGCTTTCCTCAGAATCATTATTTCCCTGCTCAACAGCATTGCCCGATAAGGTGAGAGTGAATGTTTCGGACAGGTTGCTTATAGAGACCTTCATTTGCAGGTTGCTGTAATCCCACCCCAGAATATCTGCCGATGTATTGCCTGCCGACGCGACAAACACATTCACACCGTCGGAGAGTATTGCACCGACAGGCAGGTTATCGAGTGTGAGTGTGTGAACTTCAGAACCATCCTGATCATCAAAGGATGCTGAGATATCCTTCAGTTTGATGAACTCGCCTTCCTTGCCGGAATTGGTGGCCTCGGCGGATAGTATGGGTTTGTCGGCTATTGGGGTGACATTCACATTTAAGGTATAAGTATCTGCGCTGAATCTTTCTCCGTCGCCTACCTCAAACGCTATGCCTGCATAATTATCACCGCTTTCATGCCGAGACGGAGTAAAGCGTAACTTTCCGGCATCCAGATCTGTAGCACTGACTTCCTGATTTTCTACAACCACTACCCAGTTGGGGGCAGCGACTGTTCCCTGGTTGTATTCAAGAAGACCATGACTGGGCAGTGTGATGATTTTAACCGCAGCTAAAGAAGAACTTTCTTCATCGCTATAGGTGCCGAAATCACTGGAGCCAAGCACCTTGGCAATATCTTCGTCTGTTGAAACGACATCATCTGTAGAGGATGGCGCGTCGTTCACATTGGTCAGCTCGATCGCCACGCTCGCGGTATCACCGGTCGTCACGAAG
>NZ_SMME01000298.1 GCF_009711465.1 Parendozoicomonas verongulae
GGTGCAGAGCAGTGAAGGCACAAATGCATCATGTCTCAGTCAATTGGCTCATTGTTTCCGTCTGTTATCTGTCTGGCCGCAATTTAACCTACAAACATTGGGTATCGAAGAAGAAAAAGTGCACGAGTTCAAACAGCAATCGGAATTTCTCTTTGATCTGGCCAGCGGCCTTGAACCCCATCGACAAGAACAGAAGAAAGATGAACGCTGGAGGCTAAAGGAACGACAATTCCTGGCACATATGACTGCGTAACCTTCAAACAGCCCTGTTTGTGACCCTGACGCATTTTGAACCTTTGTTCCTACACATCATCCATACAGCGTCATTAGTGAACGAACAACCCCTGACATAACGGCTTTAAAGGTTTATTCAGAGTATGAACTTACCTCCATACTATGGTAAAGGCTATCACTACCGACAGGCGCTTCCTCCTCGCAGACAAGGCAATTCAAGTAGGTATACGCCTTATACCTTCAGTACTCATGGTTCTCGATATCCAGAGCGTACAGGT
>NZ_SMME01000621.1 GCF_009711465.1 Parendozoicomonas verongulae
TCCGGGCAATGTCGTGCAGATGGATGTTGAAGCTGTGCCCCTGAAGCTGGCATTTGGTCGCATTCAATTCAACAACCAGACAAATATCAGCACCCGTATCTCCGGTGGTATGGCTCCGGTGACTGTTGATAAATACGGCCTGTTCCAGCTGGAAACTCCTGCCAGTACCTCGTCGCTGCAGGTTGAAATGGACAACGGCTGGACCTGTCAGATCAAACTTCCTGCTGATGACGGTGGAAACATTATCAGACTGGGTACAGTGCAGCTGTCTGAAGACAATTGCCTGATCCCGGCTGATGATGGGCTGGCTGTGGGCGGGAACGAAGCAAAGTAACGTGAAGAGTTTTGGGTGTCTATCGTGCTGAAGCAGTGCTTTCTGTGTTTTTTCCTGATCCTTCCGGCGTTACCCGTGTGGGCAGCGACCTTGGAAACGAACTTTGAAATGAATAATATGCCGCCATTGTTCTTTCGCTTGGGAACCTGGAGTGGCCAGAGCGGGGTTGAAAAGAGTCATGATGGGGCCTGTATTATTGCTCGTGACGCAAGCAGTGCCCCTGTTCACTATGATTTATCTGTGATGGATATGCATGGAGAAAACTTTGCTCTCAGAACAGGGAGTTCGGTTCTGCCTGTTACTTTTACTATTAAGGGAACAGGTGCTGCAACATCCTCCTTGGATGAAGCATTGAAGAGAAATAGTGACTCTATTGAGATTCAAGGTAATCCTCAGTTCACCCGTTGCGCAGACTATGGCTTTTCTATAACGATGAGAGTTCAAGGGAGCGATATTGTTGATAGTGGTTCGGCGGGGTACTACAACGGTGAATTTCAGTTGAAAGGTGTTGTCAATGGAAAGCAGACGTCATCTAAATTCTATGTACAACTCAAAATCATAAACCAGTTTCAGGTTACCCAGGTAAAAGATATTGCTATGACTAAAAACAATATCAGCGGTGGGTGGCTACAAGGAGATATGGACTTCTGTGTCTATGCCGTATTTGGGGGAAACTACAAAATGTCTGTTGATTCCCAGCTCAGACCAGGGCGCAGGTTTGAATTGCAAAATGGTGTCGGGGGGGCTATTCCTTATCGGGTTAATATCCGGTATAGCGATCTGAGCAAATGGACGCCCCTGTTACAGAGGGGAGAGTCGGAGCCTGGAACATTAGTGGCTAGTAACAAGCGAAACTGTGGAGGCTCCCCAAACGTCAGAATCAGAATTGATACTCCCGAGTCCAAAATTCCAAGTGCTCTTACCGGACTCTACCGGGATGTGCAGGTCGTGACCGTTGGGCCAGAATAATCCATAGTTCATCAGCTATACCTATCTCACCCCGGTAAATCTTCGCGTTTACCGGGGTGAGTTATTAGCCTTACAGGGGAAATTGACTGGTTTCCTCATTCATACCATCAAACAATCCATACTCCACAAATCCCCCTTTATTCTGATACTTGTCAGGCAGCGTCAGCGTCCAGCTCTGGCCGGCATAAATACGGCTTCCGTCTTCCAGTTTGACACACTGCTCTTCTTTTGTGGCATGGGAAGCTCGCTGGGAAACACCTTTCGGGCAGTAGAGGCCGTTGCGTAGCACAACATTCATATTGCCGGAGTTGGAAAAGGTCATTTCTGTTCCCTTGCTCTTGGCAGACACATCGTAGAACGGATTCTCCGGACGAATGAACGCCAGCACCTGATAAGCCACAAGAACCTTAACGGCCGTTTGTGTGGCTTCCAGTTCTCCCACAACAGGGCGGAAGGTGACTCGGTAAACCTCTTCCACCTTTGGAGCCGGGTTCAGGCTGATAAGCCGCACTGTACGACGACCACCGGGGGCAACAATAGATTTGCCGGGTGTAGCCAGCAGCTGCATTTTGTCCGGGTCGGTGATGCGTACTCGCTCTTCGTTTGGAGCTCCGGGATTTTCGACTTTGAATATCTCGGTTTCCAGGTACAGGTTTTCATTATCCGGGTTGGTTACAAGAATGTCCTGCCGCGGCGGCTTATCGGCATCAAAATAAACAATCATTCGATCCAGCTGAACACCTGCAAATGCAGAAGAGGTGAAAGCCAGAGTGGTCGTGGCCAGAATAGAGGTGACCTTTTTCATTTTTTTACTGCTTGATAGTCATCGATACAGGTGGTTATAACCGGATTTTTCGATGGACTCAATGGGGGCGGAGAATTA
>NZ_SMME01000449.1 GCF_009711465.1 Parendozoicomonas verongulae
CGCCTTTTTCAGTTGAGCTATGGCAAGCTCCTTTCGGGTGGCATCATCAAGAGCAGCGTCTTTCGCGAGGGACTGGCAGTGATCAGCCAGATGATTCAATATCGTGAAGCCACTTTGACGAAACTCCACGTTGAGGCCCCAGCCACTGGCCAGAGCATCGGTCAATATTTTCCTGTTCACCGTTGAACGCATGGGCAGCTGCCCGCACCTTTGCACCAGAACAGGGTCAGGTTGCAGCTGTATTTCCAAGCTCTTTCTCATAGCCTCGGGAGCATGGCACACCAGCAGGGCACACAGCACATCCGTCGCGCCATGTATTGCCCCCCTATAGTCCGGGCCCATGAAATCCAGCTTCAGCATTTTAAAAACACCCGGCCCACAGGCCCGGGCCAGGTGCCAGAAGTTTGTTTGAACATATGCCCGGTCTATCTTTTTGAGGGGACGCAGACAGTGCGCCAGCAGATCCGGGTCAACCCACTCTTGATTGTCCTGATCCGGGAGCAGCTTTTCACAGGCCACTTTCATAAAATCACGGACGGACGGATGCTGGCGGGTGCAGTGGGTGAGTACACTGTTGATCGCTCTGCGCCAGTGCCTGGGTTCCAGTGCATCGACCCTCTCATGGGACTGCGCCTGCTGCGCGGCGATAATCAGGTTATCCAACCCCCCATGAGTCAGAACGGGTAATGCCCCTATTGTTTGAGTGATGTCTTTTGGGATATCGCTATAAATCTCATAGATTTTATTCAGCGCTGTTTCGGGGATTTTGTCGCGGTCTATACCATGCCGCCTGGCTGCTGAATGCCATATATCCGCTTCAGGCAACGACTTTGCTGACTGAAGAGCCACTTTCCAAGCCAGGGAAGTACAGTGTTTCGATTGTGGCCA
>NZ_SMME01000270.1:0-116 GCF_009711465.1 Parendozoicomonas verongulae
TTTCACAAACTTCTTTTGCTACTCGCTTTTCCAAAGATGTCGATGTAGGCTCTGATTCAAATTCTGTAGGGTCTCTTTTCCCTAAAACAGGAATAGAAACGGGTACGGATGGTTTT
>NZ_SMME01000270.1:126-455 GCF_009711465.1 Parendozoicomonas verongulae
AAACCGATTTCACGCCCAGCCTCCAGGACACATGCCCGTTCAAGATTTTCATAATAGCTATCTGGCACATTATACTTTTCACTGTACGAAAACCATTGAAATAAAAGAGGTGTATTATCAGGCAAAGTAACGACAGGGAAAGACCTTCCTAAGATGTCCTCAGTCTTAGTTTCACAAACTTCTTTTGCTACTCGCTTTTGCAAAGATGTTGATGTAGGCTCTGATTCAAATTCTGCACGGTCTTTTTTCCCTAAAACAGGAATAGAAACAGGTACGGATGGTTTACGAAGAAATTCTCTATTTTGTGGTTTCAACCTCGTAGATATGCC
>NZ_SMME01000504.1:0-669 GCF_009711465.1 Parendozoicomonas verongulae
GCTGCTCTGGCGGTGAGAGTTAAGTAAGTTGGCCGAATCGAAAGTGACACCGCAGGGGCAGGTAGTGTTCCATTGCCCCTTGCATCGAACATCCCGGCTGCACTGGCGGTGAGTGTTAAGCTTGTTGACCGAATCGAAGCTAGCGCCGCATGGGCAGGTTGTGTTCAGCTTCCCCCTGCACCGGGTGTCTCGGCTGCTCTGGCGGTGAGAGCTAAGCATGCTGAGCGAAAGGAAGGTGGCACCGCAGAAGCAGGTGGTGTTCCACTGTCCCTTACACAGGGCATCCCGGCTACTCTGGCGGTGAGAGTTAAGCTTGCTGACCGAAGCGAGGGTGGCACCGCAGGGGCAGGTGGTGTTCCGCTTCCCCTTGCATCGGGCGTCTCTGCTGCTCTGGCGGTGAGAGTTAAGCATGCTGAGCGAAAGGAAGGTGGCACCGCAGAAGCAGGTGGTGTTCCACTGTCCCTTACACAGGGCATCCCGGCTACTCTGGCGGTGAGAGTTAAGCTTGCTGACCGAAGCGAGGGTGGCACCGCAGGGGCAGGTGGTGTTCCGCTTTCCTCGACGTACTCTCCTCTTCTCATTTTGACTTAATACTTCTACTTCTGGTGTAGGACTATCGCTGTCCAAATCATCTGGGGCTGTTGATGCAGCTTCATAAACCTCTTCAAT
>NZ_SMME01000504.1:923-1109 GCF_009711465.1 Parendozoicomonas verongulae
AGACTCCCAATCCCCTGACAGACCAGGCTATTTTCTGGACCCGGTATACAAAATGTGTCGTCCAAAGGATGAACAACGGGTGATGACGTGCGGATACGGCCTGTTGAGATGATATCGGCCTCCTCTACACCTGATGGCAAAACAAGCGTGCACCTGCTTACCTGTTTGTCTGTACCCGCATCAACA
>NZ_SMME01000133.1:0-195 GCF_009711465.1 Parendozoicomonas verongulae
GCCAATTTTCTTGCAAATTCAACTTTGTTTTCTCGTTCGGCTTTTTCACCCAAAGCAAGCAATACTTTTTCATAGTTCATAATTACAGAACCTCTAACACCATCAAGATGATGGTAGTCTCGTAATGCTTGTCTTTTATATGACGAGACTATTGGAGTCTCTCGTAAATCCTGCTCTATGCTTAATGTCACTATA
>NZ_SMME01000133.1:205-281 GCF_009711465.1 Parendozoicomonas verongulae
ATACAATTCTTGTCTTTTATATGACGAGGCTATTGGAGTCTCTCGCAAATCCTGCTCTATGCTTAATGTCACTATA
>NZ_SMME01000542.1 GCF_009711465.1 Parendozoicomonas verongulae
GTCCTGTCTAAAACCTCAACAGGCCCTAGAAACTAGTAGTTATGATAGAGAAAAATGTCAACTGGTTTTCATTTGATCCTATGTTGATGTTTGCTGGATACTTGCTTTTCATATAATCGGGATAGGGCGAAGCCTCACGACTCCGCTCCTCCCACACCACCGGCCATACGGATCACGTAGCACGGCGGTTCAAATCACTTTGTATTCATCTTGCCGCCAATTCTGGCAGCCCAAGGTTCTTAAAATATCTATTCGGTAGTGCATACCGTAAAGCAGGACTTCCGCTCAACCTCCATGGTCCATGAGCCGATTTTGCCGTGTTCCATGCCAGCCATCGATCTACACCCAGTCGCCTGAGCATACGGTAGCCTTTTCTGCCCCACTGTTTCCAGATATAACATCGCAATCGTCGTCGAATCCATTTATCCAGATCTTTCAGAGGACTCAGTATTTCGGCCATGTCGAAATACGCTTTCCAGCCAAGCAGGGATTTTCTCAGCTCTTCAATGATCCGGGTGATAGAATGGCCTCTTGTTCGACGGCTCAGCTGTTTGACGGTTGTCTTCAGTTTGGCCAGTGCTTTGTCACTGGCTTTTACTTTCAGTTCCCGTCGGCTAAACGTAAACCCAAGGAAGTTACGCTCCCATGGGCGACCAACAGCACTCTTGCGGGTACTCACTGTGAGTCGCAGTGATTCTCCAACAAAGTGTTGCAGGTGTTTCATCACGCGTTTACCCGCTCTTTCACTACCGACAAGCACCACAAAGTCATCGGCATACCGGGCAAACCTGAGGTTCCGCTTTTCCAGTTCCCAATCCAGATTGTTCAGGACTATATTCGAAAGGACAGGCGACAGAGGACCGCCTTGCGGGAGACCTTTCGTGCTGGCCTGTTTGATTCCATTTATGCAGACTCCGGCCTTAAGATAACGATTTATCAACTTCAGCAGCGTAGCGTCCTGCTGTTGTGTCTTGAGCTCTGCCATCAACAGGTCATGATTGACGGTGTCAAAGAAAGCCTCAAGATCACAGTCTACAACCCAGTCTCGTCCCCCCCGTATCACCTGCTGAACGTAACCTATAGCCTGATGGGCATTTCGGTTGGGACGAAAACCATAACTGTTGTTATGGAATTTGTGATCCCATTCTTCATGCATGATCTGTGCTATGGCCTGTTGGATCAGACGGTCGAGTACGGTGGGATGCCCAGCTTGCGTTTGCGTCCATCCGGTTTGGGGATTTCTACTCGCAGGACGGGCTTTATAGTGGACCCCAAAAACTGGACCACTGG
>NZ_SMME01000502.1:0-644 GCF_009711465.1 Parendozoicomonas verongulae
CAGGTGGTGTTCCGCTTCCCCTTACACCGGGCATCTCTGCTGCTCTGGCGATGAGAATAAAGCAAACTGACCGTATCGAAGGTGGTGCCGCAGGGGCAGGTAGTTTTTTGCTTTCCCTTGCAACAGGCGTCGCTGCTGCCTCGGCGGTGAGTGTAAAGCAGGTTGGCTGAAGTGAATGTGACACCGCAGGGGCAGGTGGTGTTTCGCTTTCCCTTACACCGGGCATCGCTACTGCTCTGGCGGTGAGCACTAAGCAGGCTGAACGAATTGAAGGCGGCACCGCAGGGGCAGGTGGTGTTCTGTTTCCCCTTACACCGAGTATCTCTGCTGCACCGGCGGTGAGATTTAAGCAGGGTGGCCGAATCGAAGGTGGCGCCACAGAGGCAGACGGTGTTCCGCTTCCCTTTACACCGGGCATCTCTGCTGCTCTGACAGTGAGAGTTAAGCTGGTTAACCGAATCAAAGGTGGTACCACAGGGGCAGGTGGTGTTCCGCTTCCCCTTGCATCGAGCGTCTCTGCTGCCCCGACGGTGAGAGTTAAGCAGGCTGACCGAAGCAAAAGTGGCACCGCAGAGGCAGGTAGCGTTCCGCTTTTCTCGACGCACTGTCTCCTGCTCATTTTGGCTCAATACTTCTACTTCTGG
>NZ_SMME01000502.1:1015-1085 GCF_009711465.1 Parendozoicomonas verongulae
TTTTGCTGGGGGTTACTGTGCAGGTGGATCCCTCTGCTATCAGCCCAATGGTTTGCTTTTCCTGGTGTGG
>NZ_SMME01000358.1 GCF_009711465.1 Parendozoicomonas verongulae
GGTACTGGAATTCATAGAGCACTTTGGAGGGCAGCTATCTCCCGAATTGCTGACAGCAACGGATCATTACCAGAGCGCTACTTTGTTGCACGTCCTTATTCAGCGATCATTCTTCAGGGCTGCATCAGAAGTTTTTCACCATCTGGGCAGCCAGCCCGACTCCTCAGATAAGCGACGGTTGCTAGTGCTGCAGGATGTCAACGGGCTGAGCGTTCTGCACAGTATTTTTAGCCATGAAAATATTGGCTTTGCTTCTAATTTTATTGCCAGATGGTCTCAGTTAATCAAGGCAGAAGCTTTGGAAGCTGAAGATGGAGGTGGTGAAACGCCCCTGCACAAGCTGTTTGACAAAGAACCAGCCCCGGCAGTTAAACGGTTGATTTATCAATGTCTGGAAACCCTTGCCAGGCATTTTCACTCTGGTGTTTTAAGCAAAAAAAGGCTCAGTGATGGCAACACTGCGCTGCATCTATTATTCGCAAAGGCTGATCCAGCACTGACAAAAATGCTGCTGGATAACTGTTATCTCCAGCTTGACAGAGAAGTCGTATTCACAAGCAATGAGGCGGGTGAATCCATATTGCAAATATTGTTACGAAACAGCACCCCTGCAACAGCTGTCG
>NZ_SMME01000271.1 GCF_009711465.1 Parendozoicomonas verongulae
GGAGAGAAGTTCTTCCATCCTGATCGCGCCATCCTCCTTGCAAAAGAGTGGCGGCGTGCTGAACAGAGCAATGTGCCTCTGCGATTACAGGTGTCAGAGTAGAAACTACACCTGATGGCTGAAAAGTGTTGTGCCCATTATTTCCCAGTGAGGTAAATGTCGTATGAGTAATGTAAGGCTGCGTTGTATCTACAGGTTCAAGGTGCATGGCTGCCAGCTGCTCTAATGGCGGTGCAGAAGGCTCAACAGATACCTCTCTAACAAGCTGGACACTTTCCAGTGCTTCTTTAACCCATCCAAGCTGAGGTGATGCAATTTCGCGTGCTGCAGCCAGATATAACAGTTCTGGCCATTCCATGGCAGGATTGGTATTGAGCAGAGTATTAAATGCCCTCCTGTGCTCCGGATTCCCCTGGTGCAGCCATGCGACAGCTGTTGCAGGGGTGCTGTTTCGTA
>NZ_SMME01000489.1:0-596 GCF_009711465.1 Parendozoicomonas verongulae
CCATACAGGATACAAGCCCTTTGTCTGTGACCAGAATGGGTGCAAGCAGTCTTTCACCCAACCCGGTGCACTCACAAGGCACAAACGCACCCATACAGGGGACAGGCCCTATGTCTGTAACAAGGACGGGTGTAACAAGCGTTTTTCCCTATCCAGTCATCTCACCAGACACCAGCTCAAGCATCGCAATGTGAGAGGAAGAAGTGACCCAGTCTGCCCCTTTTAACAGCCATGCCCTGGTACTAAACAGGCTGTATGGGACTTAATATCCACCGTGTCACTGACAAGACAAGATTCAACGCTGTCAACATCACCATCATTTATGGGAAGGGTAGGAATGGTTTTCAGGCTGAACTTTGTTGTCACCAGTCTCTGCATGGCGATCGGTCTGTCTGCATCTGCCACCTATGCGTCAAAAAACAGGAGTAAGCCTCTTCACCCTATTCCGTTACGGGCATTAGATGTGGTATCAACAGGCGGCATTGCTATACATCCTGCGGGCAACACACATTTCCACCTCAGTGAAGCCACATCTTGCACCGTCAACACGTCTGCCGAACACCACCTTGTGCATTGCCGAGGGAAAAAACAAAACA
>NZ_SMME01000489.1:858-1038 GCF_009711465.1 Parendozoicomonas verongulae
CTCACTTCCCCTTCTGGATAGTCTATTCCCGGAGCTAGCAGGCTTGGAACAGAATAATACTCTACTTTCGGAGTTATCGGATCTGGAGCAGGATGATGTATGTCCGAGTGTTCTTTGCGCCAGTGCTGGGGAATATACACTCGATACAGATGGCACTCTTACTGAAGTGAGTCAGATTCA
>NZ_SMME01000098.1 GCF_009711465.1 Parendozoicomonas verongulae
CAGTGCAGGGGGAAGCGGAACATCACCTGCGCCTGCGGCCTCACGTTCGATTCAGTCAGCCAGCTTAAATCTCACCGCCGGGGCAGCAGCGACGCCCAATGCAAGGGAAAGTGGAACACCACCTGCCTCTGTGGCATCACCCTCGATACGGTCAACCAGTTTAAATCTCACCGCCGGAGCTGCAGTGACGCCCGGTGCAGGGGGAAGCGGCTCAAATAGAACCAGGTCCATAATTTTATCGTTTTGAAAATTGC
>NZ_SMME01000333.1:0-117 GCF_009711465.1 Parendozoicomonas verongulae
GGCCTCTCCCCTGTGTGGATACGTTTGTGGCGGACCCATGTTGTAGCACCTTTTTCAACGGCTATATGTTGTGCTGGCGTTGAGGCCGTGAGAGTTAATCCGGTTTTTTGTTGTTCC
>NZ_SMME01000333.1:127-278 GCF_009711465.1 Parendozoicomonas verongulae
TCCGTCCAGATTACAGACAAAGGGCCTGCCCCTTGTGTGAACTTTCAGCGTGTACTTACCATAGAAATCCGCAGGCCTGTCATCGCCAGTTCCAACCTGAAGCTCTCTGCAATACTCACCTGAAGGCACATGACACATGTTTGCCTTATCC
>NZ_SMME01000333.1:288-569 GCF_009711465.1 Parendozoicomonas verongulae
AATATCACATCTAATGGCCATAACGGAATAACGTGAAGAGATTGACTCTTATCTTCTGATGCATAGGTGGCAGATGCTAACAGGCCGATCACTCTGCAAAGACTGATGACAACAAAGTTCAGTCTGAAGACCATTCCATTCTTTCCCACAAAAAGAACAAAGAGGATAACAACATAGCTGGCGCCCTTTGATGATGCTGGTGAAAGGGACAGACTGGATCATTCACTTCCCACATTGCACTGTGTGCGCTGGTGTCTGGTGAGATTACCGGATGTGGTGAA
>NZ_SMME01000831.1:0-29389 GCF_009711465.1 Parendozoicomonas verongulae
CAGATTTTGATTCATTTTTCACAGATCAGTGAGAGTCGAGCCGGATTAATACAATAGGCGCAATTAACTTTATGTGGAGATTGGTATGAGAATGAAGTATATATTGACTGCTTGCACTTTATTTATGATATGGGCACCCTCACTGAAAGCCAAAGATCACTGTCGTTGGAATGAAGGGAGCAGTTTGAAGTTGGAAGAATTCCTTGAAAGTGCTGAAGACTATCAATACAACATTGACTTTCCGACGCTGAGTAAATTTTATGTCTCCAAATACCCATGTCTAAATATTTTGCCCGACCTGATTAATGCAGGATTAGACTACTCTCTTGATGCTTCTTCCGATATAACTTCTATTTTCAAGAAAGCTGAGATGCGTTACGAGTTAGGTAGTTTTCATGCCGCCGTTGAGTATGCTAAAGCTATTGAAGCAGGTGAAGTTGATTACAATAATTTCCGTTATCACCCCAAGGACAATGGGCAACTACCTGACGAGCCAACCCTTTATTATCTTGCCCAGATACAGCCAATAAATATCGATATTATGGCAGAGGTTCTGGATATTGAAAGGCACAAACTGTTAAGGATTAAAAGACGCTTCCCCTCGAATGTCAGGCTACAGCAGCTGTACTTTTTTAAGCATGTATTAGAGAGCAATGACTACTTACCCTGGGCTGATATTGATATGGCGTATCGGGCCTCTGCAGCTACAGGCCATCATGTTAATCACCCGTGTATTGAGGTTATTATTGTTGATAACTCTTGGGGTGACGACATTCTAAGACTTGAAAGCCAGATTGAAGATCAATTTCAATCTATTAGCAAACAACCTCAAGAATATAAAAAACATTCTGATCTGCATCACCTGCACTTTAACCCTGAGAAAAGCCAAGTCTTTTCTGCGGCGTTGGGCATAATGCCAAAGCATTTAGAAAAACAAGGTGACCTTTCTATTACAGATCATCGCTTGTTTTCCAAGGCTTATAATCAGATACCAAGTTTAAGCTCCCTGCACATTGCAGTGGCAGCACACGTGTCGGGGCAACTTGAAGAATTGAGTGAATACCCTGAATTTCAATGGTATCTGGATAAATATCAGGATATTGCTGTTGTCCCTGTCACGCAACGTACTAACTACCTTGAGGTTCTTCAGAGAGTAAGTGCCTTGCTGTCGCAAATAAAAACTGCTCAAGATGTAAGCAAAGCACTCTAATTCCACAGGCTCTTAAACCAGTCTACAGCGCCTCTGACCGGTGAGTTTACCGCACATGAGGCGCTTTGGCGGGGTTGAGAGCCTTTAATAAACGGCAACGGCATATCATCGTTGCAGCCCTCCCCGCCCAGCAAACCTGACTCCTTATCAATGCTGTAGAAACTCACATCTGGCGATGTGGGTGGCGTTAAAGGCAACAGCGGACGCTTATTCATAAAGTCCGTCCACACCCGTAAGGCACCGGTGCCACCGGTATAACGGGTTGGACCGTTATCATCCCGTCCCATCCAGGCAACGGCCAGTGTATCGCCCGAATAACCGGCAAACCAGCTATCCCGCTTATCATCCGTCGTTCCTGTTTTCCCGGCCAGTCGCAGTGATTTAGATAATGTGTGATACGCCGTACGACCAGTGCCTTCCACCATGGTGCGCTGCATGGCGTAATCAATCAGTTCCACCTGTGCTTTCGGGAAGGCCTGTTCCACCGAGAGGCTGTATTGGCTAAGGGGCTTGTTGTAAGCGTCCAGCACGGCATCTATAGAGCGCAGAGGCAAACGATCTCCGCCGGAAGCCAGTGTCTGATACATGGCTGCTACTTCAATAGGGCTTAACTCCAGGGCACCCAGCAGCAAAGACGGATAAGGCGTTATGGAACGACTCATGCCCATGGCTTTCAAGGTATTCACAACTGCTGGCAGGCCAACATCCATACCCAGCCGCGCTGTAGACTGGTTATAGGATTTCGCCAGAGCCAGATACAGCGGCACATCGCCGTGGGAGCGTTTATCGTAGTTTCTGGGTGACCACTCCTGACCGTTTCTGGCGGTTACAGTAATCGGCGCATCGCTGATTTTTGTAGCAAGGGTGTAATGAGAAGGCTGAGACAACGCCGTCAGGTACACCGCCGGTTTAATCAGGGAACCGATAGGACGACGGGCATCCAGCGCACGGTTAAATCCGGCATAACCGGCATCGCGCCCGCCCACAATCGCCTGCACTTCGCCGGTACGGGACGAGGTAACCACCATAGCAGCTTCCAGTTTGCCCTTTTTTCCAGCCAGCCGGTTGCCCAGTTTTTCCACACTCTCCTGAGCCTGCTGCTGAATAATTGGGTCCATATTGGTGAAGATGCGCAAACCTTCGCTGGTGAGATCACTGTTGCGGTAATCCTGCCGCAGCTGCCGTTTCACCAAGTCGATATAAGCAGGGAAGGCATTCGCGTAGAGCTTCTCGCTGGGTACGACACCCAGGGAACGCTGCTTGGCGCGCTCCACCTCTGCTGAGGTTGCAATGCCGTGTTCGGCGAACATATCCAGCACCAGATCACGGCGGGCTTTGGCGCGCTCTGGGTAACGGCGCGGATTATAAAACGATGGCCCTTTTACCATCCCCACCAGCAGAGCCTGACGGGACAAATCCAGTTCACTGAGGGGGCGGGCAAAGTAAAACTGGCTGGCCAGGGCAAAGCCATGAATGGAGCGCTGTCCCTGCTGACCGAGATACACCTCATTCATATAGGTTTCGAGGATCTGGTCTTTGCTGTAATGCACTTCCAGCAACACAGACATCAGCGCCTCTTCCACCTTGCGGGCAAGGGTTCTCTGGTTACTGAGATAGAAGTTCTTCACCAGCTGCTGAGTCAGAGTACTGCCCCCCTGCACCACACCACCCGCTTTTAAATTCACAACCATGGCACGGGCAATGCCTTTGAGGGAGATGCCCCAGTGCTGGTAAAAGTCACGGTCCTCAACAGTGACCAAACCCTGACTGACAGGCGCAGGTACTTCACCCATTTGAACCAGCACACGATCCTCATAACTGGCGGGATATATGCCGCCCATATGCTGAGGTTCCAGACGCAATACAGAAATGCTCTCACCATCGATGGCTGTCAGGCTGGTGATTTTATTGCCAGCAAAAGTGAGCCGGACTTTCTGGGCATCCCTCGCACCATCAGGAAACACAAAGCCCCGCACATAAATTTCAATGGTATTGCCTGCACGGGAGAAGGTGCCGGGGCGGCTTATGCGCTGCACGGGCTGGTAGCCCTGCCGTTTCAGCTGGGCTTGCAGGGTATCGGCTCGGAGAGTCAGCCCATCGTACAGCTCCACCGGCCGCGCATAGACCTTGGCGGGAATCGCCCACTTCTTACCATCAAAGGTTTGCGTGATGATACCATCGAGGTAAATCATCCAGGCCCCCAGCACAACCATGCCAGTCAGGCCCAGTTTAAAGATCAGCCCCCAGGAAGGAAGGAAGCGCCGAAGGCTGCTTTTGCTGCTCTTGTTTTTTCGGGGTTTTCGCCGTGGCGACGCAGATTTTTTGGTGGAGGATCGTTTCGTCATGACGCGATTATCTGGCTCGGGAACCTCTCACGTCAAATGAGTGACAACTCTTTGACCTTTCTTCTTATATTCTTCGTCTATCATTACAGTGTTGATAATGACTAACTGTTCTATCTGTATGCAAAAGGATTTGCTTTGATGGAGCTGATTGAGATGAAGAACCTCGGTAAGACCTCTGTACAGTGGTTAAACGCCGTAGGTATTCACAGCCCTGAACAATTGAAACAAGCCGGAGCCGCGGCAGCTTATCGCAAGGTAAAAGCCCGCGGCTTTCGCGTGTCCAAAGTTCTGCTGTACGCACTGGAAGGTGCCCTGCTTGATACTCACTGGAGTGAACTTTCCCAGGAGCATAAAGACAGGCTCTTAAAGGACGTCGAGAACCCTCCCGAATAAAGCACACGGCCCAGTGTGCTTCACATGAAAAAAACCGGGATAAAAATTTGCAAACACAAATGAGAACGATTAGTATTTGCAACAGCTGGCTGACTACCAGCTGTGATGTTTACCAGTAGCGGCACCCCAAGACCAAAACTGGCAAATATCTTCTCATCAGGCAATTCACGGCATTCCTCCCCGGTACCTACCGGGGATTTTTTTGCCTGTTAAAAAGAGAGGATTATTGGTACATCAACCACCAGATAACGATAACCACCAGACCGGGCAGAAAGAAGCCCACCAGTGCACCCGATTCCCTATCTCCCCCACGCTTCTCAGCCACATTCCCCAGCCACCAGGTCAGGCCAAGCCAGACAGCTCCACCCAACACAATACCTGCCCAGTGCAATAGCGACAGTTCAAATAAGAATGCCAATAAGTCCATAGAGTCCCCTAATTTGAATACTTCTTGATTTCATGGGTCTGGGCACAAAAGCCCCTCCAAGTATGGCAAAGAGACGCCATCTCGCAGGAAGTTCGACTAAAGGAGGGGAAAAGGGTTCAACAGCCCCAAAATGGAGCTGTTGAGGATGGAAAATAAGACGGGATCAGGGCTTTTTCATACGGGAACGGAACATTTCACAATAGTCAGGGCGCTCAACCCCGTCGGTCATCCAGACAATATCGTATTTGTTCTCCAGATTTTCGCCCTCGTTGCCGGTCCGCTCTACCATACCGAGAGAAGTCAACTTAGCGTACGGTGCTGCCCCCTTCACAAATCTGGGAACGCCGATGTCTTTTCTTGCGTGCCAGCTGCCAGCCAGCAGCACGACACCTTTCTTGCGAGCCGTCATGCTGGATGCCATGCGGGCATCCCGTGACAGCTGTACACGGAGCATGGATTCTTCGCGGGGGCGATCGACGTAGCCGCAGTGTGAATCGCGGAACTGCTGGCGATGAATGGCCAGCCCTTCAGGGCCAAGCAACTCTGTACCCACCCGGTTGGGCTTCTCTCGTACGCTCTTGAGTTCGTTTTCATCAAGATTGGCAGCCTGCAGGGGAATGCCTTCCGATACAACCCAGGACACAATGGGGCCGTACAAATTCCAGTCCCAGCCCTTCTGCCACTGCAGCACCTGCTCAAGACCGTAAAAATCATCAATTTTACGTTCGATCGCCATATCCACATCGGCCTGCTGAGAGGGTGTGATCATCTCCATAGACACCTGCTTCAGCCAACCACGCTTATGCAGCTCCTTGAGAATCTCGAGCTGAAGATTGTGATGCTCAGGGTTGTCATGACGCTCACCAAGAATGATGTAATCAGACTTCACCAGCTCATCAACCAGTGCGTCTACTGATCCATTAATAGCGGTTCCATCCACAGTTGCCGTGTTATACACCGGCATCGTGTCCTTTGACTGGGGAAGCTGCGTATGGGCGCAACCCGCCGCAAGCGATAACAAAGCAGCGCTTAACAATACGCCGACTTTCCGAGCATTCATGCAATCACTCCTGGAGAAATATTCTTAATTGGGGTTATCGACCAGCACATCTGATCAAGCAGCCACCACCAGAGGGTAGCCGTTTACCGGATGAGGAATAATGCATACATCAATATCCAGAAGCTCTTTGAGCAGAGCTGGTTTGAGTACATCGTGGGGTGTCCCTTCAGCACGTACCTGCCCGTTACACAGCATCACCAGACGATCAGAGTACTGGCTGGCAAGGTTCAAGTCGTGGAGGATCACAACCACTGCAACATTGTGGCGAGCAAACTCACGGGCAATACGCAGAGTCTGGTGCTGATGGGCAGGGTCAAGAGCTGACGTTGGCTCATCCAGCAGCAACAGGCGCGGGCCAAGGCTGCTTGACGAAGATTGGGGTTCCGTCCAGATCTGAGTCAGCACCCGCGCCAGATGTACGCGCTGCTTTTCACCGCCGGAGAGTGTTGTGTAATTACGCTCCTTCAGGTGCAGAGCATCCACTTTTTCCAGGGCTTTATGCACAATAGCGGCATTCTCTTCACGGCCGGTACTGCACGGAGAGCGGCCTAACAAAACCACTTCACCCACAGCAAAAGGAAAGTTCAGGGAGGAGGACTGGGGAAGAATCCCCAGCATGAGAGCACGCTCACCTAAATCCCAGTCATTAACAGGTTTGCCGTTGAAGATAACGTCGCCACCATCGGCGGGCATTTCATCGGTCACCACTTTAAACAGAGTGGACTTTCCCGCACCGTTCGGCCCCAGCAAGGCAACTACCTCACCGGGTCTGGCTGTGAATGACACGTTATCCAGAAGAAGGCGACCGCTACGACGCACAGATACGCCGTTCACATCAAGGCTGATATTGTTTCCAGTTTTCATGATCAGGCTCCGCTATCAACCGATTCTGCTGCGCTGTTTCAACAGCAAAGACATAAAGAAGGGCGCACCCAGCAGTGCTGTCACAATACCGATAGGCAGCTCTGCAGGCGATACAACAACACGGGCAATCACATCAGCCAGCAACAGCAGAGAGGCACCCAGCAATGCAGAGGCTGGCAAGAGGAAGCGGTGATCAGGGCCAATGGTCATACGCACAAGGTGAGGAACAACCAGCCCCACAAACCCAATCATGCCAGAAACCGATACCGACACACCGATACCAAGCGCCGTGAGAACAATCAGCCGTACTTTCAGCTTCTGGATGTTGTGCCCGAGGTGGCGGGCTTCGGATTCGCCCAGCAACAGCGCATTAAGCCCTTTTGCCTGACTCATCAAAGCGGCCTGAATCACCACCAGCACAGGAATAATCACCGTCAGCTGCTCCCAGGTGGCTCCCCCAAGGCTGCCCATCTGCCAGAAGGTGAGGTTACGGAGCATGGTGTCGTCGGCGATATAGTTCAAAGTGCCCATACCAGCACCGCTCAGTGCACCAATCGCAATACCCGCCAGCAGCATGGTAGCCACAGAGGAGCCGTTCGCTGTGGTGCCGATTTTATAAACCGCCAGCGTCGCACCAAAGCCACCAAGGAATGCCAGAAACGGAACGGTATAAACCTGCAGAGTAGAAACCAGGGCAACGGGCAACAGACCAGTGAGAACAATCCCCACACCGGCACCTAACGCTGCACCACTGGACACACCGATAATGCTGGGGTCTGCCAGAGGATTACGGAACAAGCCCTGCATGGCACCACCGCAAATCGCCAGAGTACTGCCAACCAGCACACCCAAAACAGTACGCGGCATACGAATCACTTCCACAACCAGCCATGCCTGTGCATGGGATTGTGCATCTGGAACGTGAATACCGAACCAGCTTTTCAGCAAGGCAACAAAACTATCCAGACCAACCGGCACTGCACCAGTGACGATCGACAGCACCATAATTAAAGGCAGCAATACTGCAAGTACTGCAGTCAACAAACGCGCCCTGTTTTCTCTGTTCATTAGTTCTTCGCTACTGCCGTTGTGTTATCAGAACCATACATTTGGGTCGCCAGCTTCAGTGCGGCGTCCCCTACTCGTGGGCCAAGGCCGCTCATAATAACACTCCCGTCAATCGTGAGAACGCGACTATCACGGCCAGCCGGGGTTGCCTGAAGACCGGGCATACGCTGGAGCACCGCTGCCGGAGAACCTTCCTGATGCAGCGTGGCAGAACTTACGATAATCAGGTCTGGCGACATCATAAGAAGGGATTCGGCAGAGACTGGCTTGTAACCGGTAAAGTTGGCCTTGGCTGGGTTCACACCACCAGCCAGCTCAATCAGGGTATTAGCTGCTGTATCATTACCCGCCAACATAGCCGTGCCGGTATGGGCCATCATGAAAATCACTTTGAGCGGCTTTTTATCTTTGGATACGGCTTTGGCCTGTTCGAGTGTTTTCTGGGTACTGGCCCACAGTTCATTACCTGCGTCCTGCTGTCCGAGTGCGGTGGAGAGTTGCTCTATTCGCTGCCCCAGACTTTCAAGGCTATAGCCACCGGGGAGAACCGTGACTTCCACACCGGCTTTTTTCACCTGCTCCAGAACAATGGATGGCCCCATGTCCTCGGTACCAATCAAACGACTCGGCTTTAAAGACAACAAACCTTCGGAGGACAACCCCCGGTAGTAACCCACCTTTGGCAACTTGCTGGCGCTAACAGGTATACGACTACTGGTGTCTGTTGCAATAACCTGCTCACCCTGATGAAGAGCGTAAACAATTTCTGTTACGCCCGGGCCAATAGTCACAATACGTTCGCTGGCAAAGCTCGCTACAGGCAGACACAAAGCTGCGAGTGTCAGAGCCTTCATTACCTTTCTTTTTATAAACATGGGTCTTACTCCGTAGAACTCTTTTCCATCTGAATACTTGCCGCAGGCCACTGCTGGGCCTGAAGGAAACTCAAAAGCTGTACCAGTCGCTCCATGGGAGCGTTGCGGTCGCCAGCAATAATGACACTTTGATTCGGGTCAGCCTTATGTGCTGCCAACAAGGCCTGAGACAGTTGTTCCCAGCTTTGAAACTCTTTCCCGTCCAGCGCCCAGCCGCCGCTTTCGTTAAAGACATTCACCGCCAGAGTGTTTGGTTCTTCCACAACCTCTGCCTGCTCAGCCCCCATGGTGGGAAGATCCACAGGCAGTGCCAGTGGTGCCACATTGACACTGAGCATCAGGAACACCATGACAATAAATATGACATCCAGCATCGGTGTAAGATCTGGCAGTAGCGAAGGCTGGGCCGTATCGTCATTGGCAATCCTGATCATGCGACAGCCTTTTTACGCATAATGGCCACATTGGATGGAGCCGGTTTGCGCACTTCAGGCTCCGTAGCATCCACGCCTTCAATCATCAGATTGACGTGGTTAAGTACAAATTCGAGACGGCTCATATAACGATTTGCCCACAGAGTAAAACCATGACTGGCAGCAAGAGAAGGAATGGCAATCCCGAGGCCATAAGCCGTGGTGTACATGGCTGCCCACAGGCCATCGGCCAGCACAGCCGGGGTGACCGGCCCACCGCTGGCGGCCATGCCCTGAAACATCATAATCATGCCGAGCACTGTACCGAGCAGGCCAATCATCGGGCTCAACATGCCAATCAGCATCAGAAAACGCAGGCCCGCATGCATACGCTGCCGATGCTTCAACAGCCAGAGGCCAGCCACTTCTTCCCGCATGTCTTTCGAACTGGACGCGTGATTCATCAGCACGCCAACCCCTTGATGCAGGCAATGCTTCTGACCACAGTAGCGCGCGGCCTGCTCGGAGCTGCGGCAGTTTCCGCAACCCTGATTCTGCAACTCGACAAAAAGTTTTTTCACCCGTGCTTTGCCCATGCCAGGCTGCAAGGTGTACGTCACCAGTCGTTCTAAAATCAGCGCCAGCGCAATCACCGACAGCCCCACCAGGGGAATAGCCATTGCGCCCAACTGTTCATAAAACTGCGATAACATTGTCTTCTCCTGCCAGCTTTCGCCCGGCTAGCTTCTGCGTAAGTTGAAATGAACGGGTACGCGCACTTTGGAAAGCACAGCCTTACCGCCAACAATTCTGGGTTTCAGTTCCCAGCTCATCACCGCCTGTACAGCGGCACGGTCCAGCAACGGAAAGCCCGAGGATTCATAAATTTCTACGTTCTGTGTTTTGCCATCTTCATCCACCAACGCCTCGACATAAGCCGTGCCTTGCTGGTTACGTCGCCTTGCCTGCCGCGGATACGTAGGAGGCCTTGGGGGAGACAGGAAAGATGGCTCGGTAATTACCGGAATTTCGTTTAAGCCGGGAGCCTGAGATTCCACTTTTGCAGAGGCCACCATTTCCGGCTGGCTCTCCTGCTGTTGTGGCTCTTTTGGTGGCTGTTCTTCCTGTTCGACAACTTCTTCTTTTTTCGGCTCGACAGGCTTTGGCTCTGGTTCTACTTTTTGAGCGGGCTTTGGCTTGGGTTTAATAACAGGTTCTGGCTTCTTCTCGATCACCGGTTTCGGTTCAGGCTTAGGTTTTGGCCTCTCCTGCACGGGTTCAACCGCAGTCTGTTGCACAGTAGAAAAGCTCAGTGTCACTGGTGCCGCAATTGAGCCTGTATTGATTTTCTTCTGGCTCTGATCAGGATTTAAAAACGCATAAGCCACACCAACATGCACAGCAATAGAAAGCGCCACGAGGCTTCCAAACTTAATGGCACCCTTGTTGAAAAATTGCGTAGACATTGTTGATCGTTTCACGGCGGCTTATGCAAACGTCCAGACAATTTCCTACAGAAAATGCCGGGCTATGAAATTGGTTTCGGGGAAATTAACACAAATGAGAATGATTTGCATTTGATTTAAATCAATCATATATTCGCTCCCCGCTAGCGACTCGAACATAACTAGAACAACACCAAAACACGGGAATATAACAATGAAATTCCGGGGAGCACCCTTGTCTGTCGCTATTGCGGCAGCGTTAAGCGCCAACGTATTTGCAGAAAGCCAGGCCACTCAATACGACAATGCCACTCTGCTGAACCAAGTGACAGTGACTGCTACACGCACCGAAAAGTCGCTGAAAGATGTTCCCCATACTGTTTCAATCATTGATGCAGAAAGCATTGAAACAGACATGGCAAACAACATTCGCGACCTGATTCAGTATGAACCAGGTGTAGAGGTGGGCAGCGATGATCGCTTTGGCCTGAAGGGTTTTAATATTCGCGGATTGTCCGAGGACAGAGTCAAGATTCTGCTGGATGGTGTGGATCAGATGAACACCTTTGACAGCTCCGGCCCCTTCCTTCGCTCCCACCGGGATTTTATTGATATTGATTCACTCAAATCCGTTGAGATTGTGAAGGGTCCTGGCTCTACATTGTATGGCAGTGATGCTCTGGGCGGTGTAGTTGCTTTCACCACCAAAGATGCTGCTGACTTCCTGAGCTTAGAAGGCGATGAAAACTATTTCTCTGTAAAATCCGCCTACTCCAGTAAAGATGAAGGCTTTACTGAGAATCTGACTTTCGCCAATCGCAACGGTAAGTTGGAGAGCCTACTGTCCTATACGCGTCGTGACAGTAAAGAGACCAAAAATTTTAGCGGTGCAAATATTCAGGGCACAGAGCGCGGCCGACCAAATTCAAGTGATAACAGCTCTAACAATATCCTTGGAAAAATCAGTTATCAGTTAAACAAAGTCCACACTGTAAAGTTGACTGCAGATTATCTTGATCAAAATTCCAAGTCTGATATGGAGAAGTCAGCTTCTCTACCAGATCACTCAGACGACAGTAAAAAACGAAAGCGTGTCACTGTCGCCCATGAGTGGTTTGTAGACTCCCACCTCGTCGATAACATAGATACCCAGCTGACCTGGCAGGAAACAGAAACCAATCAGATTACTTATACTTACGGTTCCACAAATCGGGAAAAAGACTACACATTTACTCAGGGTGGCCTGCAGTTCAGCACTCAATTTCAGAAAGCGCTTTCCTTTGGTGCAACGGATCATCAGTTAACCTGGGGCTTTTCTGCCGAGAAAGAAAGTGTAAACAACAAAAATGTAACTACTCTGCTAGATACTGGCGTTGTGCTTCCACCTGACGAACCTCACCAACCAGCTCGTTATGCACCAAAGGTTGAAAGAAAAGCACTTGGCATATTCCTTCAAGACGAAATCAGCCTGCTGGATGATCAGCTCTCTCTAATCCCTGGTGTACGTTATGACACATACAAAATTTCCCCGGAAACCGATGAGCTCTACGCCATAGAACAAAAAGCCAGCAAAGACAGTGCTGCAACAGCCAAACTTGGCAGTGTTTACAACATAAACGACACTGTTTCCATTTTTGCCCAGTACAGTCAGGGTTTCCGCGGTCCAACTCTGGAGGAAATTTACTACTCTTTCGAAAACCTGTTTGGTCCAAGCACCGTTCCAGGTATAAAACCGGGTTATGCAGCACTGTCCAATCCAGATCTAAAGCCTGAAACCAGTGATTCCTGGGAGCTAGGCCTACGCCTCTCCAACATTAACGGATCTGCTGAAGTCACCGGCTTTTATAACAACTACAGGAACTTCATCGAAAACCAGCCTGTTGATAACTCTGGTTACCAGTTCGGTGCAACACGAAACGAAAACGTTTCCAGAGCACGCATCAAAGGTATAGAGCTTCGTGGTGAAATCTGGCTTGACCAATTGATAGGAGCTCCAACGGGTATGTCTTTCAAAACAGCCATAGCTTACACCAAGGGGGAGAACCTGGAAAAAGGCACGCCACTGGAAAGCATTTCTCCCATGAAAGGTTTATTTGGCTTGGCTTACGACAGCCCGGAAGAAGACTTTGGTGGAGCTCTGAACTGGACACTTTCTAAAGGCAAGAAACAGAGCGACATCGAAAACAGTAAAAGGTTTGAAACCTCCGGTTATGGTATTGTGGATCTGACCACCTACTACAAGCTCCTTGAAAACCTCACTCTGCGAGCCGGTTTATTCAATATTACCGACAAGGAATACTGGCTTTGGGAAGATGTGCGCACTTTGTCGAAAAGTGGCCGGTCACCAGTATCTCCCTCTGCTTATAACGCCTTCTCCCAGCCTGGCCGCAACTTCAGCATGAGCGCCAAATACGCGTTCTGATTCAGGCTCGCCTCAGCCTCTCCCGATTCAGGGAGAGGCGCCTCTTCTTCATGCAGAACCTTGCCGTTATACTCCCCGCAAAACACCAACAAATCAGCAGGAGCCAAAATGCACAAGCTGTGCGCTATAAACGATATTGCCGAGCCCGGCAGCAAGGGGTTCGACAGCACCCCAAAAGGCCCGGTGTTTGCGGTACGTTTTGACGGGCAAGTATTTGTCTATGCCAACACCTGTCCACATTTAGGTATCAATCTGGAGTGGCAGCCGGATCAGTTTCTTGATCAGGAAGATCGTATGATTCAGTGCTGTACCCATGGTGCGCTGTTTCGTATTGAAGATGGCGAATGTCTGGCAGGCCCCTGCGTCGGTGATGCGCTCACCGCGATTCCTCATCATGTAAAAAACGGTGAACTGTTTCTCGCGGATTAGTGTTCGATTCCGGCAGCTTGAGTGGCTGCACGACGGATACCAGACCATTCACGTGCAGCTCCAAAGCAATCTGCAACAGGCGGCCAAGGTCACCTTTTGGCATACCTTTTTTAGAGAACCACAGCAGGTACTCTTCTGGCAGATCAATCAGCACCCGCCCTTTGTATTTGCCAAAGGGCATGGGCATTCTGGCCAACCGAAGCAGGTCTTCTTTCTCAAACATCATCCACCTTCAAAGTCAGCGGGCGATCCAGAACAATTTCCTCGGGAGTGATTGAGCTGCCCCACACAAGCACTTCCACACCTGCCGCCATAGCCTGACGCAGGGCTTTGCCGTAGGCAGGGTCGATGCTATCTGCAGGGCTCACCACTTCAATACCCGTGTGTTGCACGCAGAAGAGCAGTACGGCCCGATGGCCTTCCTCCACCATTGCTTCCAGCTCTCGCAGGTGCTTTTGGCCTCGGGTGGTCACGGCATCCGGGAATTCGCCAAAGCCATTATTGGTCGCCAGAGTGACGCTTTTGACTTCTATATAACAGTCCGGCTTTTCCCCGTCCGAGAGCAGCAGATCAATACGGCTGTTTTCCTCTCCGTATTTCACTTCCCGCTTCAGTGTTTTGTAACCGGTCAGTTCAGGGATTGTCTGGCTTTCGATGGCTTCCTGCACAAGTGCGTTCGCCCTACCAGTATTTACACAAGCCAAAGACATTTTTTCTGAATCCCCATATTTCACGGGAATTTCCACCAGCTCCCAAGTGCAGGGCAGCTTTCGTTTTGGATTCTTGGAATCCGAAAACCAGATCCGCGCATTTTCCGGCTGACAGTTTTTCATCGAGCCAGTGTTAGGACAGTGAATAGTTATCTCTTTACCGTCAGAAAGAGCAATATCTGTCAAAAAACGCTTGTATCGCCTAAGTAAATTACCGCTCTGCAGGGAGGGATTGAAGCGCATATATTCCTCTTACGATATGAAAACATCATTTTTAATGCGAATTTACACTAAAGCTATTACAGACTCTTTCCAAGGTGTAGCTAGATTCTTATAGATGTGGTGGCTTTTTGAACTCAGGGAATTTGAGGTAGCATCCTGTGTCGGGTTCTGGTAGCTTCTCGGCTCCTTGGCAGTTTGTATTTATGGGGCGTACGGAACGTTTTCGCCCCACAGCCAATCCCGGGAGCCATTAGGGCGATAGTATCCCGCAGGACGAGACTTGGATAGCAACGGGGCTGTAAGCATGTCAGCACAAAACAAGCCAGAGAACGGCAACCTCCTCAAAACCTTCGAACCATACAAGGAAAAGAAGGGCGAGGAATATATGAGTGATCGCCAGGTCGAGCACTTTACCCAGATTCTGCAAGACTGGAAAAACCAGTTGATGGTAGAAGTTGACCGAACTGTGAACCACATGCAGGACGAAGCAGCCAACTTCCCGGATCCCGCAGATCGTGCCAGCCAGGAAGAAGAATTCAGCCTGGAGCTGCGCACTCGTGATCGCGAGCGTAAGCTTATCAAAAAAATTGAAAAAACCCTGGGGCGCCTGGAAGAAGGCGATTACGGTTTCTGCGACGGTTGCGGTGTTGAAATCGGCATTCGTCGTCTGGAAGCACGCCCAACAGCAACCTTGTGCATCGACTGCAAGACTCTTGCAGAGATCAAGGAAAAGCAGCTGGGTCACTAACGCCCCACTATGTCTGCATGCTCTACCGGCCGCTACACGGGGCGCTTTGCCCCGTCTCCTACCGGCCCGCTCCACTTCGGTTCCCTCACAGCTGCACTGGCCAGTTATCTGGATGCCAGAGCAGCTGGCGGTGACTGGCTGGTTCGTATCGAAGATATCGACCCACCCCGAGAACAACCCGGTTCGGCAGACCTTATTCTCAAAGCCTTAGAGATTTATGGGCTGCACTGGGACGGTGAGGTTCTTTATCAACACACCCGGCTTGATGCCTACAGGGAGGCACTCGCACAGTTGAAAGAAAGCCAGCTGGCCTACCCCTGTACCTGCACCCGCAGGCAACTTGCCGAATATCGCCCCTCTTACCCGGGATTCTGCCGTCCCAAAACAGGCACACCAGATGTTCCCCACGCCATACGCTTTAATGCTCAGGATCAGGACATCACTTTCCCAGATCGCATTCAAAATACGCAAAGCTTTGCCATGAAGGAACTTGGGGATTTTGTGATCTTCCGGAAAGACGGCCTGTTCGCCTACCAGCTGGCCGTAACAGTGGATGATGAATATCAGGGTGTGACCGACATTGTGCGCGGTATCGATCTGATCGACTCTACCCCCCGCCAAATCACTCTGCAAAAGGCACTGGGATTCCCACCTCCCCGCTATGCTCACCTGCCAGTGATTACCAACGAATTTGGGGATAAACTCAGCAAGCAGAACAAAGCGGCAGCACTACCACTGGAAAACCCTCAACCAATTCTCTTCAAAGCAATGACTGCCATCGGCCTGCCTGTGGATACTCACGTTCGCGATGCTTCCCATGCGGATATGCTGCAGTGGGCCATTAAGCATTGGAAGATAAACAGGCTTCAAAATCAGGAAGCCATCCCCGAAGCTCAACTCTCAGTGATATAAGTACCCAAACTATTGCTTTCGCATAGCCTGGATACTTGGGTGGAAGAAATCTCTTCTACTGACTAATCTCCCTGCGCCACCTGATAAATAAGCTGAGAATATAAAAATTGATTGGCAATGGATGGGCCCGGTCTTTCCGGCTGCAAGTTATACTTTTTCGGATTCTGATTCTAATTACCATGGCTTTACCGAACACCTCAACTGGTGGAACGGAAAAAGGACGCCGCCCCCTTCTTTTAACTCCCGCTGCAGGTTCGTCATCAAGCAATATCCTACCGTCTGTGAATGGTGATTCGTCTGGTAAAACACTACAACCGCCGGAGCTTAAGGAAACAGAACAGCAAACAGCAGGCTCATTATGTATTGCTGCGTCCCGGGTGCTGTATCAGCAAGCACTGATAGATAACTATGTTGTGCAAATCAAAGACGGTGAGATTCTAAAAGTCTTCCCTAAAGCCCATCACCTATGGGAGCAGAGTTGTGACCAGAAAGAAGAATATGAAGGCATTCTCGCTCCGGGATTTATTGATATTCATATCCACGGAGCCAACGGCAGAGATGTGATGGATATTCTGGACAAGCCCGACGCCCTCGAAACTATCTCTACGTACTTACCAAAAGAGGGCGTAACCAGCTGGTACCCCACCACAACCAGTGCCCCAACAGAAGAACTCGCAAGCATTCTTGCCAGTATTGCTTCACATGCTGCAAACCAGCCAGCTCAAGAGGCGGCTATTGTCGGTATTCATATGGAAGGGCCTTTTATCAGTGCAGATAAAAAAGGCTGTCACCCTTCTGCCAGCCTTCGTTCGATTTCGATCACGGAAATGGAAACCTGGAAACTCAGCGCAGGCAACCTGCTGCGTGTTGTGACGTTCGCTCCGGAACTTGAGCACAGCGATGATCTTATCCAGTGGTGTAAAACCAACAATGTTGTCGCATCCATTGGCCACTCCAACGCCAGCCAGAAGGATATTCTGGATGCTATCGATCAGGGCGCTAAGATGGGCACCCACCTCTTTAACGCCATGTCGATGCCATCCAGCCGTGACAGTCGAGCGGTACTCACCATTCTCAACTCAGACAAACTGGCTTTTGAGATTATTGTGGACGGCCACCACCTCAGTCACATCAATGTTGAACTGGCGTGGAAGCTCAGCAAAGATCATCCGGAACGGTTCGTTCTTATCACAGACGCCATGAGCGCCAAAGGCGTGGAAAACATCGAAGGTGCTTACACGCTTGGCAAAGACATTCCTGTCATCATTCGCGATGGCAAAGCCCTTCGGGCTGATGAAAAAGAAGAGGTTCTGGCAGGCAGCATTGCCACTATGCCACAGGCTGTGCGCATCATGTATAAGGTTGCCCGCTGCACACTCGCCCGTGCATTACTGGCTGGCAGTTATCACCCGGCCCTGTCCATGGGTCTGACAACTAAGGGACTTCTGGAACCGAAATACGACGCCGACATGGTACTTCTGCGTGACGAAATAGAACTCAAAGATGAATTGCGAGTCATGGCTACATGGCGTGCCGGCCAACGCATATTCACCTCGCCGGACCTTCGTTAAACCACAAAGCCCCACCAACAAATTGCGCAACATACCTATAAGCCGGTAATATCCATCCTACCTGTTATTACTTACAGGCATGTCGTGGAGAACCTGTATGTACCTTCACCGGCTTGTCCTTCTACTGGTCATCGGTATTTATCTTTTTTCACCCGCCATTCTCGAGTGGTGGATTGACTCTCCGGAAGGCTGGTACCGCCCCTGGCTGCTCTGGCTGATTTTGATTATGGCTGCGTATTTGCTGCAGCCCGGAGGAAGTCGAAATGACTCTTGAGCTTAGCCAGCTCGCAACGTACAGCATTGTCTATTTGTCTCTCCTCTTTGGTGCTGCATGGCTGACAGACCAAGGCTGGATACCTCGCCGGATTACCTCTCACCCTCTGGTGTACACTCTTGCGCTCGGCGTCTATACCAGTGCCTGGGCGTTTTACGGCACGGTTGGTATCGCACATCAATATGGTTTTGTTTTTCTCGCTTACTACCTGGGAATATGCGGCGCCTTTATGCTCGCCCCAGTGCTGCTGTCACCGCTTCTACGCATCACGCGGGATTATCAGCTCACCTCTCTGGCTGACCTTTTCGCCTTCCGGTTCCGCAGCGCATCCGCAGGCACAATAACCGCCATTATTATGCTGCTGGCTATGCTGCCTATGGTTGCCATGCAGATTCAGGCGGTGGCCGACTCCGTTCACATTCTTACCCGTGAAGGCTCCCAGGAAGAGCTGGCCTTTGGCTTCTGCCTCATCATTATTCTGTTTACCATGGCGTTCGGTACACGACGTATATCCAACCGCGAGAAACACCATGGGCTGGTGTTTGCTATCGCATTGGAGTCCATTGTCAAAGTGATTGCCATGATAGCCATGGCCGCCTTTATTGTGTTCCATGTGTTTGAAGGGCCGCAGAATCTGCAGGACTGGCTCACCACTAACAAGGAAGCTCTCGCTACTCTGCGCATCTCTCTGGACGACGGTCCCTGGCGCACCATGTTACTGATTTTCTTCGCTGCTGCTGTGGTGATGCCGGATATGTTCCATATGACATTTGCAGAGAATCAGGATCCCAAAACCCTTAACAGCGCAAGCTGGGGGTTGCCTCTTTATCTGCTGATTATGAGCCTCCCCATTCCTCTGATTCTCTGGGCCGGGCTGGCACTGCAGGTGGGCACAACACCGGAGTACTTCGCACTTGGCATCGGGCTGGAGCTTGATCAGACATGGTTGTCGCTACTCATTTATGTGGGTGCCATGTCTGGTGCCAGTGGTTTGATTATCATCACCACACTGGCACTGTCTGCAATGGCCGTGAATCATCTTATTCTGCCGTTCTACCAGCCACCCACCAGTGTCAATATTTACCGCTGGCTGAGTTGGACGAAGCGAGCCCTTATCGCCAGCATGATTCTGGCCTCCTACGGTTTCTACCGTATGCTGGAAGCGGAGCAGGATCTTACAACTCTCGCCATCGTCTCCTTTGTGGCCAGCCTTCAGTTTTTGCCAGGGGTGCTGTCCACCATTTACTGGCCTTTGGCCAATCGTCGTGGTTTTAATGCCGGGTTGATATGCGGTTCTGTGGTCTGGTTTGTCACCATGCTTATGCCTCTGCTGTTGTCGGAAGACATGCTCACTATCTGGGATTACAGTATTCCTGTTGAAGACAACAACTGGCATACCTCGGCCCTGATATCCCTGTCAGTTAACATTCTTGCTTTGGTGATTGTCAGCCTGCTTACCAAACGCTCACCGGAAGAAGAACACGCGGCTGAAATTTGCTCGATTCAGGCATTAGGCCGCCCAGCCCGACGAAGCCTTACAGCGACATCACCCAAGGATTTTCAGGAACGCCTTACCCGCCCACTGGGTTCCTATACAGCACAGAGGGAGGTTGTTCAGGCCTTAAAGGATCTGGATATGCCACGGGATGAAAGGCGCCCCTACGCCCTGCGTCGTTTACGGGACAGAATGGAAGCCAATCTCTCCGGCCTTATGGGGCCCAGCGTTGCGCGAGATATTATCAACCGCTACCTGCCCTACGAACACGACAGTGCCGGTATAGCTGACATTAACTTTGTAGAAAGTCAGGTGGAGGAGTACCAGCACCGGCTCACAGGTCTGGCCGCCGAGCTGGACAGATTGCGCCGCTATCACCGCCAGACTCTCCAGAAGCTGCCCATGGCAATCTGCTCTCTGGGAAGTGACGGCGAGATTCTGATGTGGAACCAGACTATGACAGTCATCACCGGTATTCCCGGCAGTGCGATGGTCGGTTCACGGCTGGCCAGCTTGCCTACACCCTGGCGGCAATTACTCAGTGAATTTGCCTCCGACAATCACATTTCCCGGGAACGCCGCCAGCTAATGATTGGCGGACAAAACAGAACCCTGAATCTTCACAAGGCACGCATTGATGATGACAACGGCACCGTAATTATGGTGGAAGATCAGACCGACGCACATCTGCTGGAACAGAAGCTGATTCACAGTGAACGGCTGGCATCTATCGGACAACTGGCGGCAGGTGTCGCCCATGAAATTGGTAATCCGGTCACAGGTGTGGATTGTCTTGCGCAGGAGCTGCGCAACTTTTCTCAGGAAGATGATACCAAAGAGATTGCAGAACAGATTCTTGAGCAAACCAAGCGTATCGCCAGGATTCTGCATTCGTTGATTAACTTTGCTCACAGCGGTCAGTCCTCGGAACAGGGGGCGGTAGAACCTGTCAGCCTTTACCGTTGCACCAGTGAAGCAGCCAGTCTGCTGGCGCTCAACAAAAACAATCGTGGTGTTCGTTTTATTAATAACTGTGAACAGGATGACCACGTTACCGGTGACAGTCAAAAGCTGACACAGGTACTGATCAACCTGCTCAGTAACTCTCGTGATGCTTCGCCCGACAACGCCATTGTCACAATCAATACCTTGATTGAAGAACACACAATTACGTTGGAAGTCACTGATCAGGGCAGTGGCATTTCAGAAGAACATCAAAAGCGCATGTTCGAACCATTCTTCACCACCAAAGAAGCGGGCAAAGGCACCGGCCTTGGCATGGCACTTGTTTACAGCATTGTTGAAGAACACTTTGGTACAATCACTGTTCGCTCTCCGGTTGATGAGGAGAACAACACAGGAACCTGTATCAGCATTAGCCTGCCGCGGCACCTGGCAGACATAGATTCACCACAATTGCAGATAGCTGAAGAAGCTGTTCTGTAATCTGATATGACGGGACACAGGGGAAATTCCATGGGACTCGGAAAGATTCTTGTTGTAGAAGACGAACCAGTTATTCGTTCATCGCTTCGTCGTCTGCTTACCCGCAACGATTACGAAGTAACGGAGGCAGAATCCGTTGATGATGCCTGCCAAAACGATCTGGCTTCTTTCGATCTGATCATTTCCGATCTGCGCCTGCCTGGCGAACCGGGCACCGCTTTGATCCAGAAATCAGAACACACACCGGTTCTGATTATGACCAGCTATGCCAGCCTGCGTTCGGCAGTGGATTCCATGAAAATGGGCGCAGTGGATTACATCGCCAAGCCCTTTGATCATGATGACATGCTCAAAGCCGTGGCCGACACTATCAGCCGCCAAGAGGCAGCTGCCAAAAAGCCAGAACCTGCCGCACCGACGATAAACAACAATGAGAGCGATGCAAACCCGGCAGGCATCATCGGTCAGTGCGATGCAATGATGACCTTGTTCAGCCGTATTCGCCGTGTTGCTCCCACTGAAGCGACAGTCCTCGTTTTGGGTGAGTCTGGCACAGGTAAAGAACTGGTCGCCAAAGCTCTCCATGACGCCAGCCGCCGGGATGATAAGCCTCTGATTTCAGTGAACTGTGCAGCGATTCCGGAAACACTGATTGAATCGGAGCTGTTTGGTCACGAGAAAGGAGCATTCACCGGAGCCACCACTACCCGCAACGGTTTGATTGAGGCTGCTGATGGCGGCACGCTGTTCCTTGATGAAATCGGTGAGCTGCCCCTCGAAGCCCAGGCTCGTTTGCTGCGTGTTCTGCAGGAAGGAGAAATTCGTCGTGTGGGTTCTGTAGAGTCCCGCAAAGTGAATGTACGACTGATTGCCGCAACCCACCGAAACCTCAAGAAGATGGCCAGTGAAGGCCAGTTCCGGGAAGACCTTTACTACCGTTTGAATGTTGTGGAACTGAACCTGCCGCCACTCCGTGATCGCGGACAGGACATCACTCTGCTCGCCGAAGCCCTGCTGGAAAAAACCACCGCTAAGATGGGCACTGGTTCCATGCTGCTTTCCCCCGAAGCTCTGGTGGCTATCAGCCGCCACCCATGGCCAGGCAATGTACGCGAGCTGGAAAATGCCATCGAGCGCGCAGTTATTCTCAGCGAAGATGATATGGTCACCCCCGACCTGCTGGGCCTGGAGAACGCTTCTATCGCCTCTGCGAAGCCATCAATCAATTCGTCAGCACAGTCGCAGGCGCTGCAGGATGATAGTGATAGCGAACTCTCCATGGAAGACTACTTCCTGCGTTTCGTACTCGAACACCAGAACCAGATGAACGAAACCCAGCTGGCACGCAAACTTGGCATCAGCCGAAAGTGCCTGTGGGAACGCAGAAAGCGTTTGGGCATTCCTCGCAAAGAAGCTGTGTAACGACTCTTCAACGCATATCCGGTCAGCTCTTCTACAATTAAGAAATTGAAAAGAGTGACCGGAGATTTCGCCGTGTTGTTTCATAAGGATTTGAAACAGTTCATCACAATATTCTGCATTCCCTTTGTATCGGCATGGGTGTCTTTGCATGCTCATGGTAACGATGCCATGATGGCCATACCTCAGGAACAAATGCAGCAGCCAGCCCCAAACACAGCCGAGAGCATTTGCCAGAGAATGCGTATGCACCGGCAAATGGATATCAACCGAAACCCTGACTTAAAACTTTTGGTTCCCCTGCGTAAAAGCAGCGATGCCAACTGCTTCAGCCCTGCTGAGAACCTTTACTTTGTCAGTCTGATTGTGGCCCAGAAAGAGCTGGGCACCAATGCCCCCTGGTACCAAACTACGGGGGATGACAATAAAGAGAAAGCCCGGTTGGCCTGCGATCTAATGGGCTACGACTCCGAACCCCTCACCATGTCGATGGAGGAGTGCATTGCCGCCCGCTACGACGAGATGATGCACTCTTACAACAACGAATATCGCACGGAAACCACCGATTACATTCTGAAAAGAAATACCAGGGGTGAAGAGCTGGTTAATCAGTGTGTAACAGCTTTCTATCAAAACCTTCACCAGTTACCCAAACAAATTCAGTTTCCTCTGGCCTACTACGACCGGAAACTACACTCCTACCCTGACTGGTACGTGGAAAACCGTATTCACGATAATGACTGGCTGATGAGTATGCAGAAGACCATGGCCAGCCAGGTGATCAGCGAAGCCCTTCAGGAACAGTGCCCCGGAGATATGATCTGGTGGCTGTATATCTCTACCTGATCACGACATACCGGGTTGCCTGCCAAACTGTCTCTATTGAGACCTGAGTGTTAATATGTCCGTTTTCCATGCATCGAACAGACTCCTTGTTCATGGCAGTAATCAGAGAACACAGCATATTATGACTGGCGGGCACAAAGGACTCATTAGTCTCCCGTATAGGGTCTGGAAAGAGGTGTCCAGGCTTTTCAGCACGGATGCCTCAACAGCCCCTGAACCTGTTCGTCAGGTCGTTCCTCGGGACGAGCACTCAATCTCCCGTAAGAACATCAGCGAAAATGCACTGAAAGTCCTTTATCGCCTGAGAAGTCAAGGCCATGAGGCCTGGCTGGTTGGCGGCTGCATTCGGGACCTTCTTCTGGATTTTTCCCCTAAAGACTTCGACGTTGCCACCAGTGCACCACCTGAGGTTGTGCGCTCTCTGTTCCGCAACTCCCGCATTATCGGGCGTCGGTTCAAGCTGATTCATGTGGTGTTTGGCCGCGATGTGATTGAGGTAGCGACATTCCGCGCCAGTCACGATTCCGTGCCCATTCATGAGAAACACAAAGACAACTCCCATCACTCAGATTCCGGCCGGATTCTGCGGGATAATGTGTATGGCACTATCGAAGATGATGCCATTCGCCGCGATTTCACCATCAACGCCCTGTACTACACCACCGAAGACTTCAGTGTTCATGATTTTTGTGGTGGCATAAAAGATATTGAAAACCGCCTGATTCGCCTGATTGGTGATCCGGTTCGCCGCTACCATGAAGACCCGGTACGTATGCTGCGGGCGGTACGCTTTGCTGCCAAGCTGAGCTTCCAGATTGAAGAAAAAACGGCTGCCCCCATTCGCGAACTGGGCAGTCTCCTGCGGGATATTCCTTCCGCACGCCTGTTTGATGAAACCCTGAAGCTGTTCCTTTCCGGCTACGGCCAGGAGGTTCTACGCCTGTTGCGTGAGTACAACCTGCTCGAGCCGTTGTTCCCGGCCACAGAAGCTGCACTGGTGAACAACCCTCAGGGCAAACGTTTGCTGAATGAAGCTTTGATGAGTACCGACCGCCGCATTCAACAGGGGAAACCTGTTACACCCGCTTTCTTCTACGCCGCTGCACTCTGGCCTTCGGTACAGGCCATGGCCTCTGACCTCGAGGAGCAGGGTCTGCCTCCCGTTCCCGCCTTGAGCCAGGCTGCCATGCAGGTGATTGCCAACCAGTGTACCCACACCGCCATTCCCAAACGTTTCTCTATACCTATGCGGGAAATCTGGGATATGCAGAGGCGATTGGAACGCCGTCAGCCCCGTAGAATAGAAGAGCTGGCAGCCCATCCCCGATTCCGCGCAGCTTACGACTTCCTGTTACTCCGTGAAGCCTCCGGTGAAGACCTGGGCGGTGCAGGCCAGTGGTGGACAGATTATCAGGCCGCTCACCCTGAATTGCTTAATGATGTGCACACCAACAATTCCCGCAGTCATCAGGGCGGCCGTCGCAAACAGCATTCGCATGGGGATAGGGATAGGGAAAGAGATAGAGATAGAGATAGCGAGAGCAGAAACCGTAATCGCCGTCGCCGTCCACGCAGACGGAAGCCAACCAGTAACAATGCCAACCAGAGTTAGACATCGACCATGCCTGTTGTAACGGCTTACATCAGCCTCGGCAGCAACCTGGACGCACCTGTTCAACAGGTGCTGTCTGCGGTTGAGGAAATTGCCGGGATTGAAAATACAGAACTGATTGCCACGTCCCGACTGTATCGCAGTGATCCGGTCGGTCCCGGTGATCAGGAAGATTACATCAACGCAGTTGTCGGCGTACACACGAAGCTAGCACCGTTACAGCTGCTGGATGCAATTCAAGACATTGAGAATGCCCATGGCCGCAAACGCATTGTACGCTGGGGTTCCCGTACCCTTGACCTTGATCTTCTTCTGTACGGTGAAGAAACCATCAACAATGAGCGCCTGATAGTTCCTCACAAAGAGATGCACTGGCGTAACTTTGTTCTGCGTCCTCTGGCAGATATAACACCCAATCTGATACTCCCCACTGGACAAAACCTGCAAAAGCTTTTACAAACTATTGGAGACGAAGGACTGTCTGCCATCGCAGACATTCCATTACCTGAACCCGCATAACAATAAAAACATGACAGGGGAAAGTCCTACATGGAAGCACGGCTGGCTTCATACCCACTGGGGGATAAATTTCCTCGTTTTATCGCTGTTGAAGGCCCGGTTGGTGTTGGTAAAACCACACTGGCCCGCCGCCTTGCCAGCACCTTCAATTATGATGTGCTTCTGGAAGAACCTCCCCGGGAAAACCCGTTCCTTGAACGCTTTTATCGTCACCCTCGACAGGTTGCTTTGGCCACTCAGCTGCACTTTCTATTTCAGCGTGCGACACAACTGCAAACCATTCGACAGAATGATATGTTTGAGCAGGTGCGTGTCTCTGATTTCTGCATGGAGAAAGACCGTCTGTTTGCAGAAATGTATCTGGACTCCCACGAGATAGAACTCTACAACCGCGCCTGGAGCATGCAGACCCAGGATCTGCCCAAACCAGATCTGGTAATTTATCTTCAGGCTCCGGTGGATGTACTCAAAGATCGAATCAGGGAAAGAGGCATTGAAGCTGAGCGCTTGATTGGCAACGGTTACCTGAAGCGATTGAATGAAGCTTATGCCCGCTTCTTCCACTACTACGAAGAGTCCCCCCTGCTGATTGTGAATGCGGCGGACATTGATCTGGTGCATAACGAACAGGATTACCGCTCACTGGTTGAAGAGATTATGGTGTGCCGGAAAGGTCGCCATTACTTTAACCCCAAGCCTTCCGAACTTTAGGTTGCTTTCTTCTCCATGAGCACGGGGGCAGTAACTTTAACCCCCTGTTTTCCCAGCATTTCGCATACATGTACCCTATACAGGTAAATTCTGCACTGGAAATGCGTCCGCATTTCCACCAATATAGCGCGGCATTGCATCTTCAGAATAAGTCTGAAACGTCACTCTAACTCATTAGGGTCTGTTGAGACGCAGATACAAATAGAAATCCAGGGTTCTATGGCCAAAACCACTCTCCATTCCCTACTGGAAATGAAAAAGACTGGTGAAAAATTCACTTGTCTAACTTCCTATGACGCCACACAGGCGCACATGGTCAGCAGTCAGGGAACCGATATTATTCTCGTGGGCGACTCACTGGGCATGGTTGTTCAGGGCAGAGACTCCACGGTGCCAGTGACTATGGCGGATATGGTTTACCACACCCGTTGCGTAAGTCGTGGCAATACCGATGCCATGATTATGGCTGACATCCCATTTATGGCCTGCTCCACGCCGGAGCAGACCTACGATAACGCTGCTGCTCTTATGCAAGCTGGCGCAGAAGTTATCAAACTCGAAGGTGGCCGCTGGTTATGCGACACCGTACGCGGCTTGTCCGAGCGCGGCGTTCCCACCTGCCTGCATCTGGGCCTGACACCTCAGTCTGTGAGCATGCTGGGCGGTTACAAGGTTCAGGGCCGTGGCGAAGAAGCCGCCAACCGCATGATCGAAGACGCTCGCCTTCTGGCTGAGGCAGGCGCGAATATCCTTCTGCTGGAATGTGTGCCAACGCCTCTGGCGCGGGAAATTGCCCGCTCCGTTGATGTGCCTGTAATCGGTATTGGCGCTGGCCCGGATACGGATGGCCAGGTGCTGGTTGTTTACGACATGCTGGGTATGACCCACGGCCGTAAACCTCGTTTCGTGAAGAACTTTATGGCCGAGGCAGGGTCTCCTGCTGAAGCTGTTGCCCAATATGTGACAGATGTAAAAAGCGGCACGTTCCCCGCGCCTGAACATGGATTTGAAGCATGAACACCGTTTACAGCATTGAAGACATCCGTGACTACGTTCAAACGGTAAAAGCGGCGGGTAAAACCGTGGCACTGGTTCCCACCATGGGCAACCTGCACGACGGTCACCTCACTCTGGTGACCAAGGCTAAAGAACTGGCAGACGTTGTAATAGTAAGTATCTACGTTAACCAGATGCAGTTCGGCCCCAACGAAGATTACCAAAGCTACCCGCGCACCATGGCGCAGGACGAAGCACTGCTGGAAGAGCACAATGTGGATATGGTGTTCGCACCCACTTCCCACATCATCTACCCGGAAGGTCTGGATAATCATACCGAGATCAAGGTAGAAGCGCTGGACGGCATGCACTGTGGCAAAAGCCGCCCGAACTTCTTCACCGGCATCGCAACCGTTGTGACCAAGTTGTTCAATATCGTTCAGCCTGATCTGGCCGTATTTGGTGAGAAGGATTTCCAGCAGCTGTGCATCATCCGCAAGATGGTGAAAGACCTGTGCTTGCCGGTGGAGATTGTTGGCGCACCTATCGCCCGCTCTGAGACCGGCCTGGCCCTGAGTTCCCGCAACGGCTACCTCTCAGAAGAAGAACTGGAGCAGGCCTGCCTGCTGAGCCAGGAGCTGAAGAAGGCCAAGGCCGCTATCGAAGAAGGCAATGCAAACTACGATATTCTCCAGCGTGACGCCATCGCTCACCTGGCAGAATCCGGCTTCCAGCCTGACTACTTCAACATTATTCGACGTTCCGACCTGCACACTGCGGGCCCGAACGATAAAGAGCTTATTATTCTTGCAGCGGCAGCGCTCGGAAAGGCTCGATTAATCGACAATATTCAAATCGACTTATAGGGGGCTCCTGATGCAAAACATTATGCTGAAGGCCAAACTTCACATGGCCTGCGTCACTCACGCTGTACTGAACTACGAAGGCTCCTGCGCCATCGACGGCAAGCTGCTGGATATGGCTGGCCTGCGTGAATTTGAACAGATTCAGATTTACAACAAGGATAACGGCGAGCGTTTCACCACCTATATCATTCGTGGTGAAGAAGGGTCCGGCATTATTTCCATGAACGGTGCCGCTGCACGCCTGGTATCTCCTGGCGACAAAGTGATCATCTGCGCTTATGCCAACTACTCTGAAGCCGAGCTGGCCAACCACAAGCCTGCCCTGCTTTATATGAACCCGGACAACACCGTGAGTCACAGCGCTAACGCAATTCCTGTTCAAGTTGCATAACCCAACTTTCAGCTGATACGTGAATTGTTACAAAACGCCAACCCGGCTTCCGGGTTGGCGTTTTTTTGACAGCCCCGTTAGTGACCTTGACGAACACTGAACCTTGCTCCCTCACCCTAATCCATACAAAACACGGGTTTCACAAATCCCCTCAGATACAACAGTTACAGAGGCTTATTCAGCGTATGGACGTATTATCAACCCTTAACGGGAGCTACCATAATCGGCAAGGGCCTCATACTTCTCAAAAAACGGTTTCAAGTGGGCCTGTATCTTATATCTCCTATATACAAAGTTTCCTTCCACCAGAGAGTACTGCTCACTGCGAGCACCGCCCACTGTCACAATTTCATCCTCAGCCCTGCCCGGCTCAACCTCACTTACAAGACAATTGCGATATAGACAACTGTTTCGATCTTCTGAGAACCGACCCACAAAGCGCATTAGCTGCGGCTGAGATGCTATTAAGGCAACACTCGGAAAACCCACGCCAATATGCTCGTGTGGTGCAACTAAAAGCCAGAGCTTTGTTTCAGCTTAACAACGTTGATGGATGTATTGGGTACATCAATTCTCTTCCAGAAGATTTGCAAAGAAACAAAGGCATACTGATGGCAAAAGGCCGAGCCTTACAGGCGAAAGGCTGTTCAGCTGAGGCTTTGGTAATTTTCCAATACTTATATGAAAAATGCTCAGCATATTTCAAGAATGAAAAAGCCAATGGCCTGGCTCTGGGAAGACAGCTCCAGGCCATGGGAAGCCCAGAGAATCTGGAAACGGCTCGGAACATCTATACCCGGCTGCGCACCCGAGCGGCCGGGGAACGGGCGAATACCGCCGGTGTCGACAAGGATATCGAACTGGCACTGGGCAGAATCCTGCAAGCTATAGGAGGCAAGGGCAACCTGAGAGCAGCCCTGGACATCTATACCCGACTGCGCGCCCAGGCGGCCGGAGGGAAAATGGACACGCCCTGTAATGATAAGGATATCGAGCTGGCACTGGGTAGACACCTCCAGTCCATGGGGGGCACGGTTAATATGGAAGCAGCCTTGGAGATCTATATCCGGCTGCGCACCCAGGCGGCCAAAGGGCAAGTGAGCACGCCCTGTGGCGACAAAGAAATTGAGTTAACACTGGCCAGACATCTCCAGCTCATGGGGGGGATGGATAAGATGGACGCCGCCCTGGATATCCTTATCCAACTGCGCACCTGGGCGACCGGGGGGCAGATAAATACCCCCTGTCATGACAGAGATATCGAACTGGCTCTGGGCAGACACCTTCAGCTCATGGGAAGCCCAGATAATCTGAGAGCAGCCCGGGATATCTACATCCGGCTGCGCACCCGGGCGGCCGGGGGGTGGCCAAATACCCCCTGCGGCGACAAAAGCATCGAGTTAACGCTGGGCAGGCATCTTCAGATAATGGGGGGCAAAGACAATATGAGAACAGCTCTGGAGATCTTTAGCCAACTGCGCACCTGGGCGAGTGGGGGGCAGCCGAACATCCCCTGCAATGACAAGGAGATCGAACTGGCTCTGGGCAGGCTTTTCCAGCTCATGGGAGGCAAGGCCAACATGGAAGCAGCCCTGGAGATCTATACCCGGTTGCGCATCCAGACGAGCGGGGGACAGGCAGACACCCCATGTACTGACAAAGATATCGAATTAACACTGGGCAGGCACCTCCAGCTCATG
>NZ_SMME01000831.1:29399-30591 GCF_009711465.1 Parendozoicomonas verongulae
CAAGAAAAATCTGCAAAAGGCTCTGGTCATTTTCACCCAACTGCGCACCCGGTTGGCCGATGGAGTGAAAAACATGCCCTGCGGTGACAAAGATGTTGAGTTAACACTGGGCAGACACCTCCAGCTCATGGGGGGCAAGAGTAACCTGCAAAAGGCTCTGGTCATTTTTACTCAGCTACGCACCCAGGCAGCTGGAGGGAAGGAAAACACACCCTGTGAGGACAAAGAGATTGAACTGGCTATGGGCAGACATCTTCAGATCATGGGGGGCACGGAGAACTTGCAAAAGGCTCTGGAGATTTTTACCCGTCTGCGCACCCGAGCGGGCAGAGGGCGAGAGGACACGCCTTGTGATGATAAGGATATCGAATTAACACTGGGCAGACATTTTCAACTCATGGGGGGCACGGAGAACTTGCAAAAGGCTCTGGAGATTTTTACCCGTCTGCGCATCCAGGCGGCGGGGGGAAAGCCAGACACCTGCTGTGATGACAAGGAGATCGAGTTAACATTCGGCAGACATCTCCAGGCTATGGGGGGTACCGAGAACCTGAAAACAGCCCTGAACATCTTTACCCGACTGCGCACTCAGGTGACTGGGGATCAGGTGGACACCCCCTGTGATGACAAGGAGATCGAGCTGACTCTGGCCAGACACTTTCAGCTCATAGGGGGCGAGTGTAACCTGCAAAAGGCTCTGGACATCTTTATCCGGCTGCGTACCCTGGCAGCCGGGCAGCCAGACACTCCCTGTGATGACAAGGAGATCGAACTGGGTATAGCGGCCATTTTCACTGATATGGGAGCATGGGGCCGGTTTGACGAACTGCAATTTGAAAAGCAGTTGTTCTCAGGGTTCGAATCCAGCCTGTGTTTCAGTGTCCGTCACTTCCGAGAATTAACAACAGTTGATGCCATCTTGCCCAGGCATTCCACCCTTCTGGGAAAAGCGTTAAATGAAGCAGCTGTTGCGGTGGAGCAAAGCGGAGCGACAAGTGCATCTTGCCTCAGCCAGCTTGCTCATTGCTTCCGTCTGTTATCCGTCTGGCCAGGAGATATGTTGAAGACCCTGGATATCCAGGAAAACAAGAAGCACGAGTTCAAAGATAAAGCGGAAGGACTCTTTGCTCAGGCCAACAAGCTTGAGCCCCATCGACAGAAACTGAAGAAAGATGAACCCTGGAGGCTAAAG
>NZ_SMME01000831.1:30601-31573 GCF_009711465.1 Parendozoicomonas verongulae
AAATAGCCCTGTCAGTGATTGTGACCAGTTTTGAACCTTTGTTGTCTCACCATAGTCCCTATCAATGCATAGGTTTCACCAATACCCTCAAACAAAGGAGTCACGCAGGATGATTCAACGTGTGAATGTAAAACCAAACTATGGAGCGGGCAGCCAATCCCAGCAGACACCTCCTTCTGACAAACAAGATGACAAGGAAGCCTTATTTGTTGATCTACTAGTCAATTCATTTTTGAGTAGTCATCGATTTAAGACATTGTATGCAAAATCAGACTATAGAGCAGGCAGCCAATTCCAGCTGACATTTCCTTCTCTCAAACAAAAAAAGTCAAGTGGGCCTGCGCTTGATACCCGCTCTATAAAATGCTCTCCGTTCCCAAGAAGAGCAAGAAGAGCTGGTCACCACTCACTTTTACGACGATACCCACAGCCCTGCCAAACGGCCCGGAATACCTTTACTCATACCACCAACGATAAAGAGGGCATCGCATTATCCACTGAAACCTATTTATCTTTGAGCATTTATCACTTTAAGCAATTAATAGGTGTTGAGGAAATGTTGCCCGAAGATTTGCCCATTTTGGGGAAAGCGTTCAATTGCGCTGCGCTTGCGGTGGAGAGCAGTGGAGGCACAAATGCATCTTGTCTTAATCAACTGGCTCACTGCTTCCATTTTTTAACCACATGGCCACAACTTGATCTGGAAACTTTTGGTATCGAAGAGAAAAAAGCGCACGAGTTCAGACAGACATCGGCATTACTCTTTGATCAGGCCAACAAGCTTGAGTCCCGCCAACAGAAACTGAAGAAAGATGAACCCTAGGCTAAAGGAACGAGAGCTATTATTGCGTATGATGACCTCCCCCAATTGAACGTTTAACAGCCCTGTCAGTGACTCTAACCAGTTTTAAACTTTTACTGCCTCACCATACTCATATAAATACATTGGTTTTACCAATGTTCGAAAACAAA
>NZ_SMME01000122.1 GCF_009711465.1 Parendozoicomonas verongulae
AAAGGGCCTGTCCCCTGTGTGTGTGCGTTTATGAATAGTGAGATGGCCATATCGGGCAAAAGCCTTGCTGCACCCACTAAAGTCACAGACAAAGGGCTTGTCCGCTGTGTGGGCTCTTAGCGTGTTCATCCTTGAGGTGCTCGTGGGCCGCTGATCACTATCAGGCTGGATCTGACTCATTTCAGCAAGATTGCCATCTTTATCAGATGCACACTCTTCTGTACTGGCGCAAAGAACACTCTGAAAGACACCATCCTGCAACAAATAAGAT
>NZ_SMME01000334.1 GCF_009711465.1 Parendozoicomonas verongulae
AACACCCCCTGTAATGACAAAGAGATCGAATTGGCACTGGGGAGACACCTTCAACTTATGGGAGGCTCGGACAACCAGAGAAAAGCCCTGAATATCTTTACCCAGCTGCGCACTCGGGCAGCCAGAGGGCAAGTGAACACTCCCTGTGATGACAGGGAGATTGAACTGGCTCTGGGGAGACACCTTCAGCTGATAGGAGGCCTGGATAACCAGAGAGCAGCCCTGGGCATCTTTACCCGGTTGCGCACCCGAGCGGCCAACGGGCAGGCGAACACACCTTGCAATGACAAGGAGATCGAACTGGCTCTGGGCAGATACTTTCAGCTTATGGGAGGTACGGACAACCTGAGAACAGCCCTGGACATCTTTGTCAGGCTACGCGCCCGAGCGGCTGGAGGGCAGGTAAATACCCCCTGTGATAACAAAGATATCGAGTTAACATTGGGCAGGCATCTCCAGCTCATGGGGGGCATGGATAACCTGAAAACTGCCCTGGATATCTTTACCAGGCTTCGCGCACGAGCGGCCGGAGGACAGACGAACACCCCCTGTGATGATAAGGAGATCGA
>NZ_SMME01000132.1 GCF_009711465.1 Parendozoicomonas verongulae
ATCTCCTTGTCATCACAGGGGATGTTCGCATGCCCCCCGGCCGCCCGGGTACGCAGCTGGGTAAATATATCCAGGGCCATTTTCAGGTTGTCCGCCCCCCCCATGATCTGGAGATGTCTGCCCAGTGTTAACTCAATATCCTTGTCATCACAGGAGCGTATTCGCCTGCCCTCCGGCTGCCCGGCTTCGCAGCCGGGTAAAGATGCTCAGGGCTGTATTCATGTTGTCTGTACCTCCCATCATCTGGAGGTGTCTGCCCAGTGTCAGCTCGATATCCTTG
>NZ_SMME01000774.1 GCF_009711465.1 Parendozoicomonas verongulae
ATATCTTCCCTTCACTTCCCCCCCCCTCTTGCTCTTGATAGTGTAAGGCAGTAACGCTAACACCTTAGTTAAAACGATTTCTTTTCTGTATGACTCTAATGCCCCTGCCTGTTACTAAGGCAAGGCGATCTAAAACACTTTATGAGAGGTGAAATATGGAGTCTGGCGGAGTTCAAAACTATCACTGTGAGAACAGGGATGGTCGTGTCTTTGGTTTCGATTTGCGGCGTGATTCTGAGGTTAAAGTGGAGTGTTCCATTTGCCTCTCTTCTTCAAAGTTTGCCACAGTGTCATTGTGTCTGGATAAGCATTACATGTGCGCTGACTGTGAGCCGGTGGTTCTGAATGAGACGAAAAATTGCCCTCAGTGCAGAGAGCTTGAGGATCGTCGCATTCGAACAAAGATGGCACGACAACAAGAGGGCGCAGTCCGGGCCATGGAGGTTAGCTGTCTGTCATGTAAGGCTACCACTCAGTATGGAGACATTGACAAGCATGACTGCCGAATGCCAAAGGTTAAAGCCAGACGGGGCGATGGCAAGCTGGTTGAGCCTTTAAAGTTATCCCAATATACCTGTGGCGCCTCTGATTCCTCTGACTTATCACTGGGGGCAACATGCCCTGTGCCGGATGGAGGGGGCTTTAGATCCGCTTATGATGAACCGCGGAGTATGCCGGTAGCGGGAGTAGTTGCAAGCTCTCAGGCTGGATCCTCAAGTCGTGAGGTGGTCGATTACTCGTCACCAGGAGGTAATAATTACTATGGGCCACTTTACAGGTTGTTGCGCCCCTTGGCTTTCCAGTGGGAAAGATTAGCCAGATGTATGGGTTTTGAGGGTTATGAGATTGCGAATATCAAGGGCAACCTTATGGTGATGATGAAGGGGCCAATCGCGTGTATGGGTGAGGTTTTGGCGCATCGTTCACATTGGGCACCAGGGGATGCCCGTGGTTCTCAGTCGTTGTTTAGTAGTCAGACGTTGCTTGATGCTGTCCTTAAACTGCCGGATTCCGAAGAAAAATCGGATGTTGTGCAGACTCTCCTCAATAATCCTCGACTTGAAGGGCTTTGATATGCTCTGTCAGGCAATGAGTGGGGGACGAGTTGCAATACACTGGCTTGTTTCCCTATTGCTGATTGCATAGAATGCCCCCTCAAAAGCCCGCTTTGTGCAGGGCTTTTTTTTATGGGTGAACTGCGTTCCCCCGACATTTCAAAACCAAAGCCGGTTCATATTAGCTGTTCTTGCAGATTCCAAGGAAGATGTTAAGGATAAAGACATCTAATATAAGCCGACTGGCGCAGTTATTTACCGTTTGTTGGATGTTCCCGTATACAGGGGGTGGCAGGCGGTGCGGAGGTAAGAATGAAGTTTGTTGATGAAGCCCATATTCATGTTGAAGCCGGTAAAGGTGGTAATGGGTGTGTGAGCTTCCGCCGGGAAAAGTACATCCCTAAAGGTGGCCCTGACGGTGGTAATGGTGGTGTTGGCGGCAGCATCTATATGGTGGCCGATAATGATCTGAACACTCTGGTGGATTATCGTTACACGCGTCGTTACAAAGCCAATAACGGTGAGCAGGGTCGTGGTGGCCAGTGCACCGGCGCCAAGGGTGAAGACACTATCCTGCGCGTACCGGTAGGTACTACAGTAGTTGATGAAGACACTCAGGAAGTGATTGGTGACCTGACGCTGGCGGGTGAAAAACTGCTGGTGGCCCGTGGGGGTCATAACGGCATCGGTAACACCTGTTTCAAATCCAGTACCAACCGCGCTCCCCGTATCGCGACGCCCGGTAAGCCTGGTGAAGCCCGTAACATTAAGCTGGAGCTGAAGGTGATTGCGGATGTTGGTCTGCTGGGTATGCCCAACGCCGGTAAGTCTACTTTTATCCGTTCTGTATCTCATGCCAAGCCAAAGGTTGCAGACTACCCGTTCACTACTCTGGTGCCCAATCTGGGTGTTGTGAGTATTCAGAAACACCGTAGTTTTGTGGTCGCAGATATTCCCGGTTTGATTGAAGGTGCTGCTGAAGGGGCTGGTCTGGGTATTCGCTTCCTGAAGCATCTGGCCCGCTGCCGTATTCTGCTGCATCTGGTGGATGTGGCGCCAGTGGATGGTACTGACCCTGTTCATGCGGCTAAAGCCATTATCAATGAGCTGGAAGAGTTCAGTGATGCGCTGGCAAGCCGTGAGCGCTGGCTGGTGTTGAACAAGCTGGATCTGGTGCCGGAAGAGGAGCGCGATGCCCTGTGTGACCGCATTGTCAGTGAGCTGGGCTGGGAAGGCCCTGTTTATCGTATTTCTGCCATCAGCAGTGATGGTACCATGCAGATGTGCCAGAACATGATGACGTTCATTGAAGAGCGTAATCTGCAGGAAAACACCGATGAAGAATACGCACAGGCTGAAGCAGAGCAGCGTGAGCGTATGGAAGAAGAAGCCCGTATTCGCATCGAGGAACTGGCTGCCGAGCGCCGCGCACGCCGTCAGGCTGAAAAGCTGGCTGGTCAGCAAGCTGAAGAAGACGATGACGATGAACACGAGGTGGAAGTCTTCTACGCCCCTTAAGTCTTAAGAAGGGCAGAGGCTTATCTTTGCAAAGCCTCTGCGGGAGTAGTGGGAAGTGGGTTCTGATTCCAATAATAAAGGCGGCCTTATCGATAATGGCCGCAGCCACCTTTCTTCCGGTCGGCGCTGGGTGATTAAAATCGGCAGCGCCCTGCTGACCGATGATGGCACCCGTCTGAATGCTGAAGGTATTCAAGGCTGGGTTGCTCAAATTGTCGCGCTGCGCTCTCAGGGAGTGCAGCCGATTCTTGTCTCTTCCGGTGCCATTGCTGCCGGTATGACCCGTCTGGGGTGGGCATCCCGCCCTAAAGCTGAACACGAACTGCAGGTGGCTGCAGCGGTTGGGCAGATGGGCTTGTCCCAAACCTGGCAAAGCGCTTTTGCAGAGCACGGCATTGAAACCGCTCAGGTTTTGCTGACACATGCTGATCTTTCCAACCGCCAGCGCTATCTCAATGCCCGCAGTGCTCTTAACTCTATGATGGGGTTGGGGGTGATTCCCGTAGTGAATGAGAATGACTGCGTAGTAACCGATGAGATTCGATTTGGTGATAACGATACATTAGGGGCTCTCGTTGTCAATCTGGTGGAAGCGGACGCTCTGATTCTGCTGACCGATCAGGATGGCCTTTACACTGCTGACCCTCGGAAGCACCCCGATGCGGTGCTGGTAGATCAGCGAAAAGCCAGTGATCCCGCCTTAGATGCGATGGCAGGGGAAAGTAAAGGCAGGCTGGGGCGAGGTGGGATGTTTACCAAACTTCGAGCGGCCCGTCTTGCGGCTCGTTCTGGTGCCAGAACTGTTATTGCCGGTGGCCGTATCGAAAGAGTGGTTGAACGCCTGCATCAGGGCGACCCCCTTGGTACGCTTCTGCTTCCTGATGAGGAGCGAACGGTTGCTCGCAAACGCTGGCTGGCCGGCCATTTGCAGATGAAAGGTAAGTTGACACTGGATGCAGGGGCTGTGCGGGCTCTGCGTCAGTCTGGTTCCAGTTTGTTGCCTGTTGGTGTGTGCAGTGTCGATGGCACCTTTAAGCGGGGCGAGATGGTGGTTTGCGTAGATAGTCAGGGGCGGGAGGTAGCCCGTGGTCTGGTGAATTATTCGTCGGAAGAGGTGGTTAAGGTTTTAGGTCTGCCCAGCCAGCAAATGGCTTCGGTGCTGGGTTTTACTGGTGAGCCGGAGCTGGTTCACCGGGATAATATGGTGATGGTGTAGAGGTATAAAAAAAGGAGCCTTCTGGCTCCTTTTTCGTAAGGCATTAGCCGGCTTGCAAATTAAGCAACTACCAGAGCTTTAACCTTAGCGTTCAGACGGCTCTTGGTGCGAGCAGCCTTGTTCTTGTGGATCAGGCCCTTATCAGCCATGCGATCGATCACAGGAACAGCAGCAGCGAAAGCAGCAGTAGCGGCTTCACCGTTCTTGGCTTCAACAGCTGCAACTACTTTCTTGATGTAGGTGCGAACCATGGAACGCTGGCTGGCGTTGTGCTGACGACGCTTTTCTTGAGTGCGTGCACGCTTTTTGGCGGAAGGAGAGTTAGCCATCCGGGAGCTCCTCGAAAATTCGGTTTGTATTTGAAAACGCGCAAATATGCCGGGTTGCTCAAATGTTGTCAATTCCCGGCAGCCGCACCGGAAACCGTACTTATGAGTAAGCCAGCTGTATTTACATCCCGATGACACTTTCGGGAGATGATAAAACGGGTGCGCGGATTCTGGCACTCCTGCCTCTGGGGGTCAAGGGTTTGATGCCTGCGGTCAATTCATTCTGGCTCCTTTAAACGATGATCGGGTATTTCTCCCGCTGGTGCTGTGTGCAGACCAGCGGTTAAACTTTCAAACAAGGAAATTGCCTGAAAGAATCTGGATAGTTTTTGAATGTCTTCTGAAAAACAGGGTGCCGCTGATAATAAAGTGGGCGGTGGCCTTTTACGTTCTTCCCTTGTGGTCGGAGTTATGACCATGTTGTCCCGCGTGCTGGGTTTGGTGCGGGATGTTGTCATTGCTGTGTACTTTGGCTCTCAGGCCGAGGCGGATGCGTTTTTTGTCGCCTTTAAAATTCCTAACTTCCTGCGCAGGCTGTTTGCGGAAGGGGCTTTCTCCCAGGCCTTTGTGCCGGTTTTGTCTGAGTATCGCACCAAGCGCCCCCATGAGGTCGTGCAGGAGCTGGTCAACCGTGTGGCTGGTACGCTGGGTTTAACACTTGCTATCGTCACCAGTTTAGCGATGCTGACAGCCCCCTGGCTGATTCTGGTGTTTGCTCCCGGTTTTCATGGGGAGCCTGCCAAGCTGGAACTGGCGGGAAATATTCTGCAAATCACCTTCCCTTATTTGCTGCTGATTTCTCTTACCGCATTTTCGGGCTCGATTCTTAACAGTTACAGCAAGTTTGCGGTGCCAGCTTTCACACCGGTGTTGCTGAACCTGAGTTTGATCGGCTCCACACTGCTGCTGACGCCTTACTTTGATGAGCCTGTGATGGCGCTGGCCTGGGGCGTAGTGATTGCTGGTACATCTCAGCTGCTGTTACAGATCCCTTTTCTGAAGCAAATTCAACTGCTACCTAAACCTATGTGGGGCTGGAAAGACCCCGGTGTTCGCCGGATTCTCAAATTGATGGCGCCAGCTATGTTTGGTGTGTCCGTGGCGCAGATTAACCTGCTGCTGGATACGGTACTGGCTTCTTTCCTGCAAACCGGCAGTATATCCTGGCTCTATTATTCTGACCGTTTGATGGAATTGCCTCTGGGGATTTTCGGCATTGCTATAGCCACGGTGATTTTGCCCAGCCTGTCCCGTCAGCATGCCGGAGAAGACCCTAAAGCGTTTTCTGCAACCTTGGATTGGGCTGTGCGTCTGGTGCTGCTCATTGGTATTCCTGCCGGTATTGCTTTGTTCCTGCTGGCAGAACCACTCATCGCTACACTGTTCTTCCACGGTCGTATGGAAGACCGGGACGTAATTATGGCAGCCATGAGCCTGCGGGCTTATTCAGCCGGTTTGATGTTCTTTATGCTGATCAAAGTACTGGCTCCCGGCTACTTTGCCCGTCAGGACACCAAAACCCCGGTGAAAATCGCGATGTTCGCCATGATCTCCAATATGGGCTTTAACCTGGCTCTGGTGTGGTCGTTCCAGCATGCGGGTCTTGCCATGGCGACATCATTATCTGCGGCCTTAAATGCTGGTTTCCTGCTTTGGGGGTTGGTGCGCGCTGGTGTATTCAAAGTGCAAAGTGGCTGGGGGCTGTATGGAACCCGACTGCTACTGGCGAACGTTGCCATGGGCGGCGTGCTGGTCTGGTTGAGTCATTCCACACAAACATGGCTGGACTGGTCGTTGCTGCAGCGTGTTGAGCACCTCGTTATTCTGATTGTGGCCGGTTTGGGAGCCTATGGCGCGATATTATTTGCCGCGGGATTGCGTCCAAGACACTTGCGGCACTGACTTTTGTCCTTATTCCTTTATATAATCCCCGGTTTGATTCTGCGACTTGAAAGTGATCGATGGAGGGCGTCGATGAAGATGATCATGCAGGGCTTCAGGGAGAGCCGATGCAGTTGATTCGAGGGCACGGCGCCATCACCGAAAACCATCGGGGATGTGTCGCTACCATTGGTAACTTTGATGGCGTACATCTTGGCCATCAGGACATCCTGTCTCAGGTGCGTGAGCGCGCCAGAAAGGAAGATGTTCCCACCTGTGTCATAGTTTTTGAGCCTTTGCCACGGGAGTTTTTTGCTCGGGTTTCCGGAGCTGATACGCCCCCACCGGCTCGAATCCAGACGTTTCGGGACAAACTGGAAGCGTTGAATCGGGCCGGTGTTGATCAGGTGTTATGCCTGTCCTTTAACGAAGCCCTGCGCAGCCTGACCGCCGATGAGTTTATTCGTCAGGTACTGGTGGATGGTCTTGCTATTCACCATCTGGTTGTGGGGGATGATTTCCGCTTTGGCTGCGACCGCAAAGGCAACTTTGAATCTCTGCAGGACGCCGGTGAGCAATATGGCTTTACGGTGGATCATACCCGCACGGTGATCAGGGATGGCGACCGGGTGAGCAGTACCCGTATCCGTCAGCTGTTGTCTGATGGTGACTTTGCCATGGCAGAAAAGCTGCTGGGCAGCCTGTTCACGATCTCTGGCCGGGTAAATCATGGGCAGAAGCTGGGCCGCAGGCTGGGTATGCCGACTGCCAATCTGCGTATCGGGCGTTGCCACTGTCCTGTGCAGGGTGTCTATGCTGTTCGCGTACACGGGCTGGATAAACCCTATGGTGCCGTAGCCAATATCGGTTCTCGCCCCACTGTAAACGGGCAGATTGAGCGACTGGAAGCTCACCTGCTGGATTTCTCCGGTGATCTCTACGGGCGCAGAATTCGCGTGGAATTTATAGAAAAAATTCGCGATGAGCAGAAATTTAGTCATCTCGATGAGCTGAAAGCGGCTATCGAGAACGATGTATCCAGAGCGCGAGCTATTCTCGCTGAATAGTTCGCCTCTAAAAGCTTGACCAAACTGAATTGTATTCTCTGGTAAACGACTAATGAGCGATTACAAGCATACGCTGAACCTGCCGGACACCGCGTTCCCAATGCGCGGCAATCTGGCAAAACGTGAACCTGACATGCTCAAACGCTGGCAGGAGATGGATCTCTACGGGAAAATTCGTGAAGCTCGTGCTGGTCGTGACAAGTTTATTCTTCACGATGGCCCTCCTTATGCCAACGGTGATATTCACATTGGTCATGCCGTTAACAAAATCCTGAAAGACATCATTGTTAAATCCAAGACAATGAGTGGCTTCGACGCACCTTACATTCCCGGCTGGGATTGCCATGGTCTGCCAATTGAACACAAGGTAGAAACCATGATTGGCAAGGCGGGTGACAAGGTGGATTACAAAACCTTCCGCAACAAGTGCCGCGAGTATGCCGCCAAACAGGTGGATGGTCAGCGTAACGACTTTATTCGTTTAGGTATTCAGGGTGACTGGTTCAACCCTTACCTGACCATGAACTTCGAAACCGAAGCCGACATCATCCGCTCTCTGGGAAAAATCGTTGAGAACGGTCATCTGGTAAAAGGCTACAAGCCGGTTTACTGGAGTGTTGTGGGTGCCTCCGCACTGGCGGAAGCGGAAGTGGAGTATCAGGACAAAACTTCTACCCAGATCGACGTGCGCTACGCCGCCGTTGATGAAAACGCTGTGCTGAATGCTTTCGACCGTGACGAAGACGGTGAAGGTGAAATCGCAGCGGTTATCTGGACCACCACTCCATGGACTCTGCCTTCTTCTCAAGCCATTACTGTTGGTGCTGAGCTGGGCTACGCTCTGGTTCAGTGTGAAATCAACGGCGAGAAAGCTCGTCTGGTTCTGGGTGAAGAGCTGCTGGAAAGCGCCATGGAGCGTTACGGTTGTGAAGGCTACAGAATTCTTGGTCGCACTGTTGGCACCAAGCTGGAGAACCTGAAGGTTCTCCATCCGTTCTACGCCAAAGAGCTGCCTATTATTCTCGGCGATCACGTCACAACGGATGCCGGTACCGGCTGTGTTCACACCGCTCCTGACCACGGTGTAGACGATTTCAATGTTGGTAAGAAGTACAACATTAGCACCCTGAACTATCTGGATGATCACGGCGTATTCCGTCCACAGGTTGAACTGTTTGCTGGTCAGCACGTTTACAAGGTAGACGGCAGTGTACTGGAAGTGCTGCAAGAGCGTGGTCGTGTACTGAACCATGGTAAGCTGACCCACAGCTACCCACACTGCTGGCGTACCAAGACTCCATTGATCTTCCGCGCCACCCCACAATGGTTCGTGAGCATGACCAAAGAAGGTCTGCTGGATACAGCCATGGCGTCTCTGGAAGGTGTGGAATTCACGCCAGACTGGGGCCGTAACCGTATGGAATCCATGCTGGGTCAGAGCCCTGACTGGTGTGTATCCCGTCAGCGTACCTGGGGTGTGCCTATCACTCTGTTTATCCACAAGGATACGGAAGAGCTGCACCCACAAACTGCTGAGCTGGTGGAAAAGGTGGCTCTTCTGGTGGAAAAAGAAGGTATGGACGCATGGTTCGATCTGGACCCTGCAGACATTCTTTCTGCCGATGACGCTGTCAACTATGTGAAAGTGACTGACACGCTGGACGTATGGTTCGATTCCGGTGTGACTCACCACTCCGTATGTGATCGTCGTGACGAGCTGCAAGCACCTGCTGACCTGTACCTCGAAGGTTCCGACCAGCACCGTGGGTGGTTCCAGTCTTCCCTGAAGACTGGCATCGCCATGAACGGTGTGCCTCCATACAAGGCGCTGCTGACCCACGGCTTCACCGTGGACGCTAACGGCCGCAAGATGTCCAAGTCTCTGGGTAATGTGGTTGCTCCTCAGAAGGTTGTGAACAAGCTGGGTGCTGACATTCTGCGCCTGTGGGTATCTGCCACTGACTACACCACTGAGATGACTGTATCCGACGACATCCTCAAGCGTGCAGCAGACAGCTACCGTCGTATTCGTAACACCTCCCGCTTCCTGCTCTCTAACCTGAGTGGCTTTGAGCCAAAGACTGATATTGTTGGCTGGGATGAGATGCTGCCTCTGGATCGCTGGGCGGTTGACCGTGCTCTGCAGCTGCAGGAAGAGATTCTGGCCAGCTATGACAAGTACAACTTCCTGAACGTGTACCAGAAAGTTCACAACTTCTGTTCACTGGATCTGGGCAGCTTCTATCTGGATATCATCAAGGATCGCCAGTACACCACTCAGACTGACAGCCTGCCTCGCCGCAGCTGCCAGACGGCTATGTTCCACATCATGGAGGCGTTTGTACGCTGGATTGCCCCTGTACTGAGCTACACCGCTGAAGAGATCTGGCAGGTGATGCCGGGTGAGCGTGGCGAAACTGTTCACACGGAAGAGTGGTACACCGGTTTGATATCTCTGGGTGAAGCGGAACTGTCACGCGAGTTCTGGGCGCAGATCATGACAGTGAAAACCGCCGTGAACAAGGCTATGGAAGATGCCCGTAACGGAGGCGCTATCGGTGGCAGCCTGCAGGCGGAAGTGACTCTGTTTGCATCTGACGAACTGAAGGCGCAAATCGAGAAGCTGGGTGACGAACTGCGCTTCGTGCTGATCACTTCCCGTGCCGACCTGAGGCCTCTGGCTGAGGCGTCTGACATGGTTGTGGAAACAGAAGTGTCTGGCCTGAAAGTGGCTGTTGTTAAGTCTGAATACGAGAAGTGTGACCGCTGCTGGCATCACCGTGAAGACGTAGGTTCCCATGAAGCGTACAAAGATCTGTGTGGCCGCTGCGTAACTAACGTGGATGGTGTAGGCGAGACTCGTCACTTCGCTTAATTACAACCTTTATATTAAGCATTCATAAAACCAAAATGCCGGTACGTATAAGCGTGTCGGCATTTTTTTGTGGGATCTGGCGAAGATTAAATAATCCGACCCTTAACGTAATTTGGCTGATAACGGCTGCGAGCTTCCTGAAGGTAAATATCGTGATGCATGGCCATAAAGCGTTCAAACTCCGGGAGTATCTGGGTAACCCTTTCGATGTCGGGGTTAGCGGCATAGTCCTGAGTTATCTGTTTAAAATGACTGAGAAAGCCAGGGTAACCCGGTGGAGCGGTGTCATCTAACTGTTCCAGCATATCGATAAACTCCTGGTGGGTATTGGTATCTTCCTTTCCCATATTTACAAGCAGTTTAGAAACCGCTTTTTTATGTTGGTTGGTGTAACGAATAAACGGATTGCCACCCTCTTTTCGAGTAAGTTCTTCAAACTCTTCAGGCTTTACACTCCATGAAGGGGTACGTTGCATCTGTCCGGCTTTCCAGCCGTTATATTTGGCAGTGATATACGTCAGTGTATTATCACCCGGCTGCTCCCACCAGTTGTGAGCGCTGGCTACTGAAGTGCTGGCTCCAATTTTCACACTGCCGATAGGGCCGGTAGGAATGCCAATCTCGGGGATAGAAAGGCCAAGCTTGTCGGTAGACATGAGTCTTACATATTGCAATCGCCAGTCTTTATGCCGCTGGACCAGATTGAACTCTATACGCATACCGGCCTCAACATCAAAAGAGGGCATATGTGGGATCAATCCCGCCAAGGCTGCTGTTGTGAGCTCTGGCAAATTGTCTGCGCCTTTATCTGAAGAGGCTGTGGAGGCCAGCACCTTCTGGAGTGATTTTATGGCAACAGCTGTTGTTGCAGAACCACTGTTGATGTTCAAACCGAGGTTGAAATAGTTGCCATCGTTATCGGGGTTTACGTTTTTGCCAATTGTGGAATGTTTAATATCGGCGGAAATCCCAATATTGGTTTTGGGAATGGCAAAACTTAGCTGGGTTGAGAGAACGCTCTCTGTACTTTTTGCACTGGAAGTGGCCGTCAGGCTTCTGCGTACATGCTTGCTGGCCTCAAGATTAAGTTCTGGCTTATCCAGAGAAGGTTCAATGGTTCTTTCCAGAGCAGCATGAAAAATAGGGTCATTCTCTTCCGGTCTTTCCAGTGGCAGGAATGTATCCTTATAAAGCTGGTGCAGGTGGTAAAACGAATAAATATGGGCAGCAATAAATCTTCCCCTGTCCTTGGCACCATATGTACGTTGCATACTGCGCTTGATGTCGTGGAATGATTTCTGAGGTGCTTCCTCTCCTACAGAACCTTCCATAGCGTTGACAGTAAAGTAATACATGTCGCGCTCAATATGCTGGTCGACAATCGCCTTTTTTAAAGTTTCCCGAATTGCCAGTCGCTCCCTTGTGGCATAGCTTCGATCGTTCAGTGGTGTATTGGGGTTTTCTTCAAGAGCGCGCATTCTTTCTAAACAGGCCGCTTGCTCATCCATCCAGCCCACAGCGGTTTTTCCGCTTCTGCGTACGCTGACAATACCGTCTTCTTCTTTAAAGTTATCCAGCCTTTCAGCTTTCTGTGGAGACAGACCGTCGTAAATCTGCTCTTTTAGTTGTTCATACTCGTCTTTCTCGCTGGGAGAGGCGGGTACCCAGAACGACATATAAGATACATGCTTGGGCTGCGCCTTGTCTGGGTTGTTACGCAGCATAAACAGGAGGTTGGTACGCGTGGTGAAGTGGGTTTTCTTTTTCTGATAAGTCGCGTCTGCTTCCACGGTGCCGGCAAGGGCTTTGACCTTTGCTGTGGTCGAAACGGTATGCTGGGTAAAATCTGCATAGTTGACGGCTGCCTTTTGTTTTACCCGAATCTGATCACCAGGGTGAATGACCCCCAGTTCTGTGAGTCTTTGTGAGAGAAGGTGCCTGTCAGCTGTTACCTTATGGTGGAGGCTTTGTGCCTTTCTGACATTTCTGCTGCCTTTGGTATTTTTCAGTGCATTGCTCGCTGTTCCCATCAGTGTGGCTACAAGATCATTGCTGTGGAAGGCAACAAATTCTTCCAGGTTGCGGAATACTCGACCGTTGCTATGAGCAAGTCCAGCCTCCAGAGAGCCTTCGAGGAGCTTTGGGTTGCCAACGGCAAAGGTGAGCATGGGTTTGACAATGTAGAACACCCGGATTTTGGTATCATCATTTCCGGTTACTTTAAACGTAAACTCAACTTTTGCTCCAAGAGAGGCCGAGTCTGCACCTGCAACGGAAGCCGCTGCTCCGATATTGAAGGCCACAGTGAACGTTTTCTCGCTGCCGCCTTTTTCTAAAAAACGTAGCTGCTGGTAAAGCTCTTTTTCAAAGCGCTCTCTGGTTCGATTAAATACTTGCGCGTTAATGTGATTTCTTAACAGCTCCAGAGTTGTTTTATTGAGGTTGCTGGTAGTGAGCTTTGCTGCTTCTTTCAGGATGCCACTCAGCTCCGCTAAAGTGGTATCGGAGAGTTCATTTTCTTCAGTGGGAAGTGCTTTGAGCTTTTCTTCAAGGGTCTGCAGCCCATAAATAGCTTTTTCGTCACCTTCCATAATGGTTTGCAGGTGAGTGGCGATGTGCTCTAAATCTTCATGGGATAACTCTTCGTCTTTAAGAAGAACCCGCAGCTCTGGATAATTATCGATATGACGAGCAACAGAGACCACCGGATGTTCGGAGGTGGGACGGGATTGTCTGAGCATTCCCAGGTTTTCCATTCTCAGGCGCTCTATCTCTTTTAAGGCTATAGGCAGGTGACGATCGGCGGCCCCGGACTTCAGAATGCCACGAAAATCTACAGACTCTGCCAGAGAGTCTTCATGCTGCTCCCTTATGTTTTCCAGAGTCTTCATCGCCACTGGGATGGTGTAATCTGGATCTTCCAGATCGATATCCTCTCCCATATAAAGGTCGGCATATTCAATCAGCGGCCCGTCTGGCAGATGTGAGGCACGGGCATTGAGGCGACTTTGGATATGGAGCAGGCCCTTTCCCATTTTGGTTCTATCGTCTTCTGAAAGGAGATGGTCATCCCTGAAACTGTCTAATACATAACTGCCAAAGCCAGTGTTAAGGAAAATAGCCAGAGCACGAGGGGTGTACTCTGTCATTAACGAGTTAAACTCGGTGATACCGGCCTGTGAGGAGTCAGCATCCGGGTCATCATCTGTCATGATGCTGAGCAGAGATATGACTTCCGCTTTTTTTGTATCCCCCAGAGTGGGGTTGTGGACCAGAGATTCCAGATGATGTTCTAACTCTTCGCTGGTAGAGGTCGCATTGGAAAACGTATTAAGAAGTGCTGAGTGCTTTTGAGCCAGCTCCAGAGATTCCGGTTCGCTGATTTGTGAGTGGTGCGATCTTAAGAATGCTATCAGAGAGCTGCTTTTCGCTAACTCTCTGATACGAGTGACCACACGTCGGCCAATGGCATGCTGAAGCTGGAGCCGGAAAACCATGGGATGACTGGCAAAGTGAGTCTGAGCTGGAGCTTCCCTGACAGACCAGCGACGACTTGGACTGCGTCGAACAGAGCTGGTGGACAAGCTGCGCTCAGGAGCTTCTTCTCGACGGAATGTCGAAGGCCGTGTATACCGATGTGGGGCTTGGGAGTTTGAGCGATTCTGACCATCCATGGTTATACGCAGTTTCAAAAGTCACTTTGTTAGTATGGATCAGTACTTCTGTCGATA
>NZ_SMME01000727.1:0-6521 GCF_009711465.1 Parendozoicomonas verongulae
ATATCAAGGGGTTTCGTGCGTTTTCCCTGATAACCTGATGATCTTACAAGGAAAAAGCGGGGGTGGATTTTTCTCTTACCTCCCGTTTTAAGAGAAGAGAGAGGAAAAGCGGCCCAAAACAGGCAAAAATAATGGTTGAATAAAAACACAAAAAACACCCACCAGCGACCAAAGCGCGCGGTAGACCGGGTATTTTCAGGGGGATAAATCGAGATAGGTCTTCTGTACAAGAGGAAAATGGCAGTGTATGTGCGGCACAAATTGCACTGGTCCTCAATAAACACAAGATAAGCAGCCCCCCTCCTCAGTTGCCCTCCACCAGCTATACAAGCTTGGCGCTGTAAAACTGATGGTTGGGGCACCGGTGGAGGTTGGTTTTTCTATTTTTTTCAACTGAATGAAGCCAAGATACATATGTGAAGCTAACCCTGCCCCCAAGCAAAGTATGGTATGGAGCGTTGTCGCAGATACCTGACATACCCTACGGAGAAGGGTTCAAGCCAAGCAAGAGCGTAGTAAGTACCCAGACTCTCACAATCGAACATTGCCCCTTCTAGAGATCACCCTTTATGGGCAAACAGCCTGTAAAGCAGGTGCCATGGTGCTTACTCTCCTTTAAGTCCCGGTTGGGCCAAGAACAAATATTTCTCTACTTTAAGCGACCCTCAATCTTATCCAGTCGCGCTAGAACCTGATGTAGCAGCTCGTCCCTTTCTGCAGTCTCCTTATTTTTGTCATCATCGCTAGCGTGCTCAAGTTCATTGACTACGACACCAATAATCATGTTTAAAAATGCGAAGGCCGTAAGAAATATGAAACTCAAATAATATGTCCAGCTAAGAGGGTACACTTCCATTGTCTGGTACATAACATCTGTCCAATCTTCGAATGTCATGACACGGAATAGAGTCAGCAAACTTATGCTTATGTCCCCCCAAAGCTTACTATTAATCTCTTGAAAGAAGGTGCTACCAATAGCAGCATAAATGTAGAAAATAATAAACATGAAAGCCGAAACATAACCGATTTTCGGCATAACCTTGACGAGAGAGGTTAGTAAAACTCTAAGCTCGGGAACTACTGTGATCATCCTAAGAACACGAAATATTCTTAATACTCTTCCGATCAGAACCAGTTCAGAGTTATCTATGGGGATGATACTAATAACTATAACGATGGTGTCGAAGATATTCCATGCAGATTTCACATAGTTCTTCAATGAGTCTTCGGCCATGAACCTTACAAACAGCTCAGTTAAGAAAAAAAAGCTTATGAAGTAGTCAACACCGGTAAGAATCGTTACGTATTTTGTGCTAAATGGAAATGTTTTCATCCCTATGACTAGGGCAGAAGAGACGATAACGGCCATTACGACTACCTCGAAGGTAGGGTTAGACCTGATTTTATAAAATGTTAATTTTACATCTTGATATGACACGATACTTCTGAGTCCTAGATGGTTTGCTGGTTTATCTGTGGGGCTTTGGTATCCCCGAGATAGAAGGCACATGCAACTTTTAAAATCGTGGTAAGTACCCAGACTCTCGTGATCGAATATTGCCCCTTCTAGCAACCGCCTTTAGTGAGCAAATAGCCTGTGAAAGCAGGTATCCTGGTACTTATGAGATAAATTTTTTCTGCGCAACGATTAATACTGTTGCCAGTATCGATTTACCTACCAAGGAAAAATATGATCATTTTTCAATCAACCCCAAAACCCAATACATGTAGCCCACATCTCATCCACAGGCTGTCATTGGTTGGTGAATAGCTAGCTAACACACATGCAGGTCTCAGGAGCCTCTAATACCCGTAAACCCCTCAAAGTGTTACGCATAGTACACTATGACACATTGTGTTTGCCATAATGGTGCGGGCGACCGCTGATTGTATGTTTTTCACCACTCATCGACAGTAACATAGCCTCATCCACAGTTATCACGCTTGTTCCTGATGCCACCTTTCATCGAAGGGTCCATTCCAAGAGGTGTTGGTCACTTGTCGAGTGATGACAAGATTTTCCATTACAGTATTTTTTCGAACAGGCAACGGCCTTACAAACGCAACATTCGTAACCGGATGAAATTGGTAGTGAATAATACTTCCGGAACACCATAACCTCCCTGTAGCTGATGTGAATAAAACGATACTGAGCTTATGATGTTCTAGATATTCTGTCGACGCAAGCCACTCCCTGTATAGGGTGGATTTTTTGCAACAAAACGTGCCTCGCTGACATTCAAATAAAGCATTGCAATCTGTATTTTTTTTGGCCAAAAAGAAACACTTTGTGGTAATCAATTAGGCACTTTGAATTTTATTTACGACAATTGATGTGTTTTGCTGTGAGCGCCACTTATTATATGCCTTTCATATGGAACACAATAAGGCTGACGCTACTAATGTTTATACAGAATTTAAACGCAAAGCAGCAATTTCTCTTAGTGGAAATGGCCGAAACGATCATCACTTCAGACGGTAAGATTTCTGAAAATGAGCAGGTAGTGCTCAACACTATTCTTGCTCAGGTTTCAGAGGAAGCTAAAGTGCTTACAGACGTCAGAATAAGCGATGTTGGACGCATTTTTGATACTCAAACCGCAAAATCCTCTTTACTGTTGGAGCTATTGGGCATAGCTCTTGCCGATGACGAATTTCACGATAACGAAGAAGAATATCTTTTAGACGTTGCTCGCAAAATCTCAGTCAGTGCTGAGCACTTGACCGAACTGAAAGACTGGGTCGTGGGCCTTATGAAACATATGAAAAAACTCGAACCTCTTATGGGAGACCAGTAATGCCTCTTCCTATTATATTGGCAGGTCTAGCCCTAACAGCTGGTGGCGTCGGCATTAAAAAGGGAATTGACGCTAAGGAGGACTTTGGACGCGCAAAGTCTATTAACTCCAATGCATCCCATATATACGACCAGGCTAAAAAGTCTCTTGAGAACGAACGGGAGGCTACACAAAAAGCGATGATCACCCTTGGCGAATTAAAATTTTCGCTGTTTGAGGTCCAGTTAAGCAGATTTGTTGATGCGATTAGCAAGATGAAAAACGTCGACTTTAATGACTCTCAACTTCTGCGAGACCAAAAACCCCTTGGTGACGCTAATATGCAGCTAGCGGACATACAAAATGCCGTTATCGCACTGCATTCTGTACTCGGTGGCGGTATGACTGCATTGGGTGCTGGTGGGCTCGCAGGGTTAGCAGCGTACGGCGGAGTAGGGACATTCGCTGCAGCTTCTACTGGCACAGGTATAGCCTCACTGAGCGGCGCCGCTGCCACGAATGCCACACTTGCGTGGCTGGGCGGTGGATCATTGGCCTCCGGAGGTATGGGCATGGCTGGAGGCACAATGGTTCTGGGCGGCTTAGTAGCCGGGCCTGTGCTCGCCGTCAGCGGCCTCATGCTTGCAAGTAAAGCGGAAGAGGTCAAAGAAAATGCCTTAGCAAACTTAGCCGAGAGCAAAAAGGCTGCGGCCGCGATGGACACAGGAAAAGCGGCCACTTATGCCATTAAGATGCGCTTTATCGAAATTACCCAAGTTCTCAATAAACTGCGTAGTGAGATTGACCCATTACTAGAAGGCTTGGTAACACTGACCAACCAGAACACCAACTACGATACCTATTCTCAAAAAGACAAGCTTGGCGTATACAACTGCTTCCAGATGGCCATCACAATTAAAAACGTTATGGAGACACAGCTATTATCAGAAAACGGGTCTTTAACTGGAGCTTCTACCGCCTTATTGGAACAAACCAACGGAAACCTCGATGCATATAAAAGCAAAGGCCGCCTGCCAGAGCCGTCAGTCGTAGCCAATGATGAACCTGCTCCATCTATTGAAGCGACTCCCGTCGCCCGAAAGAGTTTTAATGAACTCGTGTATGAGTATGAACATCAAATTATGCACGACGGTAGTGTGTATTGCGTGGGGAATCTTCTATCAGAGAAAGCGAGTAAAAAAGCCAACAATGCCATGGATGCCTACGCTGATGGCGCCAGCTGTCCTAGCGTATTAATAGATACTACTGTTTTCGGTAGTGGCAAAGAAGGTTATTACTTTACAGATGACACCGTGTGGATCAAAGAGTCATACGAGGATGTTGTTCGGATTAGATTTGAAGATATCAATTCTCTTCGCCTTGATGAAGACGACAAGGAACTGATGATCAATGGAAACTATTATAAGTATGGTGTGAGTCACTTGAACAGAAGTATGAGATATATCGTCAAGTGCTTAAAAGAGCACCTTGGTCTGTAAACTTTTCTTCCTAGGTATTGCCAGCACCCGGTTGATTGTCGGGCGCCTTTTTAACATGCAAAGACGAACCCATGTCCGAAAAAAAACAGGAACAAGAATTTGTCTCACTTGGTACTGCCCACGCTGCAAATGCACTGACTGAAGGGGCGACAGCCAAAACATGGCGTATTCTGCAAAACACCCAAGATCTTCAAGATGCTGCACAACAGTGGAGGAACACTCCTAAGGCACAAGCACAGGGTCATATCTTCGAGCATATAGAGGCCGCGAAATTCAATATAGACGCCCTTTCAAAAGAAAGTGATCTATATGCCTCCGTGACCGCTGCCGAGGGCCTGCCTCACTCCCCCTCTGACATCAATATTATGAGGGAATCCTCTGAAAAAGTTCAACGGGAGGTTCAGGCCAAGTCGAGCAAAACAGCTGCGGGGGCTATTACAATGCAGCGAAATCCAAAATATAAAGGGATGGCTCGACTGATAAACTCTGACAAGGGAGACATGGCTAGGGAGCTGGTGGATCAGAGAACCAGTGGAAATGGTATTCTTAAGGAGCAATATAAAGATGTGCAGGACAACCTTCAGTCAGAACTAAGCCACGAGGGCGTATCTTCAGGAGGTACAACCTACGATGAGGCTGTCGCCAATACCGATATTGACGTCGCAAAAGAAACTGCGGACAAACTCGATAGGGAGGCAGTCTTAACAGACATGCACCTATCGGGTATGAAAGCAGGAAAGATTGGAGCGGCTGCTGGCGGTGGCCTGTCTGCATTGAATTATGCTCGAAAAGCTTATAAAGGCGAAGTAGGTACAGCTGAAGCTATATCAGGTACAGCTGTTGATACGGCAAAAGGTTTTGCGACGGGGTATGTAACCACCTCACTATCTAAAGGCATTACTCATGCTTCAAAAAAATATTTATCTGACACGGTCTCCAGTTCGTTGGTGAAATCAAATGCGCCCGCTGCAATAGCCGCTGGAATCGTGTCGAGCAGCAAATCAATTATCAGGTACCTAAATGGTGACATCGACGAAAAGGCCCTGAAAGACGAAGTGAGTGAAACCGCTATATCTGGGACCTTCTCTTTTTATTACGGTGCGCTTGGTCAGGCTGCCATTCCTATTCCTGTAGTCGGTGGACTAGTGGGTGCAGCAGTGGGATTTTTTGTTGGCAATATGCTTCACAAGAGCGGTCTGATAGCACTGGGGACACCTACCATAGTGAAGGTGGCTAGAAAGCGCCGTCAGACCATTGAGGCCATGTGCTACACCGCCATAGCGCAAGCCCAAGAAATGCAGAAGCAGATTTACAAGAGCACAGAAGAGTACCAATCTCTACGAAATACAGTATTTGAAGAGGCATTTTCAAACATGGAGGATGCACTAAATGCATGGGACCCTAATCAAATGACGCTGGCGTTAACATCTATCAACGATCTTTTTGGAAAGGATTTGTTCTTTAAAAGTTTTGAGGAATTTGATAACTTCATGATGGATCAGAATAGCGGGCCGTTACAGCTATGACCAAAGCTCGGTTCTGTTGCAAGCTCAGATAATTCTACGTTGTGTCGCAAAAATTTCTGAGAATGAAAAATTGCAATTCTCCAGACGCAACTATGCCGCCAGGGAGTAGAAATACGCCCACGGTGTTGTTGTTCCGGAGTCAGGGTATGACCTTTTCTCATGATCATACGATAGCTGAGCGGGTAACTGACGTACCAGCGAACAGCCTGAAGGATGACACCTTTAGCCCGCATATTGCATGACAAACAAAAAAGGCGAGATGGTTTTTTGTTATAGTTCAGTTGCTTAGACCAACAATAACGACCAAATCGCCCATGACAGATTGTATCCTCAAGGACGCTCACTTTCCACGCTGCAAATCCAGAAAAGTTCAGGCTGATTTTTCCGGTGGCGACATCACCTCAAATGCAGGTGTTCTTCTGTTGCGACAGCTCGACCGAAAATTACAACTGACCAACACCCTCAGTCGCGTCATTAACGACCCAAGGGACGCTGATCGTTGCCTGCACCAGACAGAAACCGTATTGCGCCAGAGAATTTATGGTCTGGCTTTGGGTTACGAAGACCTGAATGATCACCAGCAACTCCTCTACGATCTGGCATTACAAACAGCAGCTGACACAGATAAACAACAGGCAAGTCAATCGACCCTCTGCCGGTTTGAACAGCAGGCGAATCGACAGCAGGCAGTTGCTATGCATGAGATTCTTGTTGATCAA